>NZ_JBEXKC010000011.1:0-146132 GCF_040609475.1 Streptomyces sp. NPDC004667
GCTTGGCGGCGATCTTGGCGATCGGGAACGGTCGTCGGCAGCGCCGCCGCAGCCCGCGACAACTGGCGGCGCATCGTGCCGCAGGCGCTGGTCGTCGCCTTCCTCGCGGGCGGCACCACCGCCTTCGTCGCCGCCGACAAGGCCGTCCGCCTCACCGTCGACGGAGTCCCCCGCACCCTGCACACCTTCGCCGGCAGCGTCGACGACCTCCTCGACGCCGAGGGCCTCGGTATCGGACCGCACGACCTCGTCGCCCCCGCCAGGGAATCCGCCCTCGACGACGGCGAGCAGATCGTCGTCCGCTACGGCCGGCCCCTGCGGCTCACCCTCGACGGTCACAGCCGCCAGGTGTGGACGACCTCCGCCACCGTCGAGGGCGCCCTGCGCCAGCTCGGCGTCCGCGTCGAGGGCGCCTACCTCTCCGCCCCCCGCACCGCGCCCGTCCCCCGCTCCGGCCTCACCCTGGGCGTCCGCACCGAACGCGGCGTCACCTTCATGGCCGACGGCCGCGAACGCACCATCCGCACCAACGCCGCCACCGTCCAGGAGGCCCTGGACCAGGCCGGCATCACCCTGCGCGGGGAGGACACCACCTCCGTGCCCCCCGACTCCTTCCCCCGCGACGGCCAGACCGTCACCGTGCTCCGCATCACCGGCACCCGCGAGGTCCGCGAGGAGCACATCCCGTACGAGACCGAGCGCGTCGAGGACGACACCCTCTTCGCGGGCACCGAGGTCGTCGAGCGCGCGGGCCGGCCCGGCGCGCGCCGCGTCACGTACGGGCTCCGCACCGTCAACGGCGTCCGCCAGGAGCCCCGCAGGATCGCCGAGGAGGTCGTGCGGGAGCCGGTCGGCCAGCTCGTCAAGTTCGGCACGAAGCCGCTGCCCGCCTCCGTGGCGGGCGCCGACGGCCTGGACTGGGACGCCCTGGCCCAGTGCGAGTCCGGGGGCCGTCCCTCCGCCACCGACGCCTCGGGGACCTACGGCGGCCTCTACCAGTTCGACGTACAGACCTGGCACGCCCTCGGCGGCACCGGCCGCCCCCAGGACGCCCCGGCCGGCGAGCAGACGTACCGGGCGAAGAAGCTCTACGTGCAGCGGGGGGCGAGTCCCTGGCCCCACTGCGGGCGAAGGCTCACCCACTGACGTCGGTCGTCGAAGCGACCCCCGGCCCGTATCGCTTTGTCGACAATGTCCTGTCCCGGCCGGCCCCGCACCACCCCGTCCACGGGGCACGAGGAGCCGCACCGGGAGCCGGGTTCCGCCCCCGCGCGCGGCCCGCCCCTCCACGGCGGGACCGCCACCGCGGAGCGGACACCCGGTCCGGCTCGGGATCACCCGGCCGATCTGAGACGCTTTACCGGTGAGCACCGCAGAGCAGCAGCCCCCCGCGACCCCTTCCGACGCCCTCCTCGGCCCGGCCGACATCCGAGAGCTGGCCGAGGTCCTCGGCGTACGCCCGACGAAGCAGAAGGGGCAGAACTTCGTCATCGACGCCAACACGGTGCGCCGGATCGTCCGCACCGCCGAGGTGCGCCCGGACGACGTGGTCGTCGAGGTCGGCCCCGGTCTCGGCTCGCTGACGCTCGCCCTGCTGGAGGCCGCCGACCGGGTGGTCGCCGTCGAGATCGACGACATCCTGGCCGCCGCGCTGCCCGCCACCATCGAGGCGCGGATGCCGCTCAAGAAGGACCGCTTCGCGCTGGTCCACTCCGACGCGATGCTGGTGACCGAGCTGCCCGGCCCGGCGCCGACCGCGCTCGTCGCGAACCTGCCGTACAACGTGGCCGTCCCGGTGCTGCTGACGATGCTCGACCGCTTCCCGACCATCGAGCGGACCCTCGTCATGGTCCAGGCGGAGGTCGCCGACCGGCTCGCCGCCCGCCCCGGAAACAAGGTCTACGGCGTCCCCTCGGTCAAGGCCAACTGGTACGCGGACGTCAAGCGCGCCGGGTCCATCGGCCGCAACGTCTTCTGGCCCGCGCCGAACGTCGACTCCGGACTCGTCTCCCTCGTGCGCCGCGCCGAGCCGGTGAAGACCACCGCCACCAAGGCGGAGGTCTTCGCGGTCGTCGACGCCGCCTTCGCGCAGCGCCGCAAGGGCCTGCGCGCCGCCCTCGCGGGCTGGGCCGGGTCGGCCGCGGGCGCCGAGGCGGCACTGGTCGCCGCCGGGGTCCCGCCGCTGGCCCGCGGCGAGTCCCTCACCGTGGAGGAGTTCGCGGCGATCGCCGAGCACAAGCCCGCCGCCGAGAGGCCCGCGCTGTGAGCGCCCCCACGACCGGCACCGCCGTGACGGGCGCCGACGCGGTGGACACCGACGGGACGGGCGCCCCCACGACGGGCCCCGGCGCGACGGGCGCCCCCGCGGCCGGCTCCCGCGCGGGGGTGACCGTACGGGTCCCCGCGAAGGTCAACGTCCAGCTGGCGGTGGGCGCGGCCCGCCCCGACGGCTTCCACGACCTGGCCAGCGTCTTCCTGGCCGTCTCCCTCTTCGACGAGGTGACGGCGACCCCGGCCGACGCGCTGCGGGTGACCTGCGCCGGCCCCGACGCCGACCAGGTCCCCCTGGACCGCACGAACCTCGCGGCGCGGGCCGCCGAGGTCCTCGCCGCCCGCGCCGGGATCTCCCCGGACGTGCACCTCCACATCGCCAAGAACATCCCCGTCGCCGGCGGCATGGCCGGCGGCAGCGCGGACGGCGCGGCGGCGCTGCTGGCCTGCGACGCGCTCTGGGGCCTGGACACCCCGCGCGAGGAGCTCCTCGCCCTCTGCGCCGAGCTGGGCAGCGACGTCCCCTTCAGCCTGGTGGGCGGCGCCGCCCTCGGTACCGGACGCGGCGAGCTGCTGACGCCCGTCGAGGCGGGGACCTTCCACTGGGTGTTCGCCGTCGCGCACGGAGGCCTGTCCACCCCGGCGGTGTTCCGCGAGTTCGACCGGCTGACCGAGGGCGTCGACGTACCCGTCCCTCAGGCCTCCCCGGTGCTGCTCGCCGCGCTCGCCTCCGGCGACCCGGACGCGCTCGCCGCGGCCCTGGTCAACGACCTCCAGCCGGCGGCGCTCTCGCTGCGCCCGCAGCTGGCCGCCACCCTCGCGGCGGGCGCCGACGCGGGGGCGCTGGCCGGGCTGGTGTCGGGCTCCGGGCCCACCACCGCCTTCCTGGTCCGCGATCCGGAGTCCGCCGCGAAGGTCGCCGCGGCCCTCGAAGCGTCCGGCACCTGCCGGGCCACCCGGATCACCGCGTCCCCGGCCCCCGGCGCGACGGCGCTCCCCGCCTGACCGGCGGCTACTCAGGGCGCGGATGAGTATCCGCGCCCTGTCGGCGGCCCGGCGCCGCGCGCCACCGTGGGGGCATGACAGTCAGCGCGCGCGCCATGGCCGCGGCCACCCCCACCGCCCGGGACCGCTACGTCGACCTGCTCCGGGTCGCCTCCCTCGCCACCGTGGTGCTCGGCCACTGGCTGATGGCCGCGGTCAGCGGGGACGGCATGGGGAACCTGCTCGCCCTGGTCCCCCCGCTCCAGGTCCTCACCTGGGCCCTGCAGGTCATGCCGGTGTTCTTCTTCGTCGGCGGCTTCTCCCACGCCCTGTCCTACCGGTCCCTGGAGCGCCGGTACCCCGGCCGGCCCGGGTACGCCGTCTTCCTGCGCGCCCGCCTGCGCCGGCTGCTGCGGCCCACCCTGGTGTTCGTGCTGGTCTGGGCCGCCCTCGCGCTGGCCGTGCAGCTCGCCGGGCACGGCGGCGGCCGGCTGACCGGCGCCGCGCTGCGCACCGTCACGCAGCCGCTGTGGTTCATCGGGATCTACCTCGCCATGGTCGCCCTCACCCCGCCGCTGCTGAGGCTGCACGCCCGCCACGGCTGGGCCGCGTTCGCCGCGCTTGCCGGGGCGGCCGCGCTGGTCGACGTACTGCGCTTCGCGCTCGGGGTCCCGTACGTGGAGTTCCTGAACTTCGCCCTCGTCTGGCTGGCCGTGCACCAGCTCGGCTTCCTGCGCGCCGACGGCCGGATCACCCGGCCCGCCCTCCTCGGGGCCGCCGGACTGGCCGGCGCGGTACTGCTGGTGGCGTTCGGCCCGTACCCGCTGTCCATGGTCGGGATGCCCGGCGAGAAGGTCTCCAACATGGCCCCGCCCACCCTCGCCCTGCTCTGCCACGGCATGTGGCTGGTCGGCGCGGTCCAGCTGCTCGCCCGCCCCGCCGGCGCCTGGCTGGCCCGGCCGCGCGTCTGGCACGGGGTCGTCGCCGCCAACGGGATCGCCATGACCGCCTTCCTGTGGCACCTCACCGCCATGCTCGGCGTGTACGCGGGCCAGCTCCTGCTCGGCATGGCCCTCCCGGAGCCGGCCACCGGCGCCTGGTGGGCGCAGGTGCCGGTGCGGATCCTGCTCGCCGCGGTCCTGACCGCCCTCCTCGTGGCCTGCTTCCGCCGCTTCGAGGCCCCGGGCGCGACCGCCCGCGGCGCCGTCGGCGATGCCGTCCGCGACGAAGGCCCCGGCAGCGGACCCCTCGCCGCCGCCGGGATCACCCTGTGCCTGCTGGGGATCCTGGGCCTGTCCATGACCGGCCTCGGCGGTCTCCTCCAGGGCCACAGCGCCGTCCTGATCGCCCTTCCGGTCACCGCGCCCGCCGCCATCGGCATGGCCGTCGGGGGCGCCTGGCTGGTGGAACGGTCGGGGTCGGCCCGGAGGGTTAGGCTGAGGGGCTGATCCACACCCCTTCCCTGGAGCGCGTCTGATGGCCGTCAATCTGGTCAATGTCGAGGCAGTCAGCAAGGTGTACGGCACCCGTACCCTGCTCGACGGCATCTCCCTCGGCGTGTCCGAGGGGGACCGGATCGGTGTCGTGGGCCGCAACGGCGACGGCAAGACCACCCTCATCCGGATGCTCGCCAAGCTGGAGGAGCCCGACACCGGCCGGGTCACCCAGAACAGCGGCCTGCGCATGGGCGTGCTCACCCAGCACGACTCCCTCGACCCCGCCGCCACGATCCGGCACGAGATCATCCGCGACATGGCCGACCACGAGTGGGCCGGCAACGCCAAGATCCGCGACGTGCTGACCGGGCTCTTCGGCGGGCTCGACCTGCCGGGCTTCGGCCAGGGCCTCGACACCGTCATCGGCCCCCTCTCCGGCGGTGAGCGCCGCCGCATCGCGCTCGCCAAGCTGCTCATCGCCGACCAGGAACTCCTCGTACTCGACGAGCCCACCAACCACCTCGACGTCGAGGGCATCTCCTGGCTGGCCAAGCACCTCCAGGAGCGCCGCTCCGCGCTCGTGTGCGTCACCCACGACCGCTGGTTCCTCGACCAGGTCTGCACCCGCATGTGGGACGTGCAGCGCGGTGAGGTCCACGAGTACGAGGGCGGCTACAGCGACTACGTCTTCGCCCGCGCCGAGCGCGAACGCATCGCCGCCACCGAGGAGCAGAAGCGGCAGAACCTGATGCGCAAGGAGCTGGCCTGGCTGCGCCGCGGCGCCCCCGCGCGCACCTCGAAGCCGCGCTACCGCATCGAGGCCGCCAACGAGCTGATCGCCGACGTGCCGCCGCCGCGCGACACCTCCGAGCTGATGCGCTTCGCCAACGCCCGTCTGGGCAAGACCGTCTTCGACCTGGAGGACGTGTCCGTCCAGGCCGGCCCCAAGGTCCTGCTCAAGCACCTCACCTGGCACCTGGGCCCCGGCGACCGCGTCGGCCTCGTCGGTGTCAACGGCGCCGGCAAGACCTCCCTGCTGCGCGCCCTCGCCGAGGCCGCCCGTACGCAGGGCGAGGTCCAGCCCGCGGCCGGCTCCATCACCGTCGGCAAGACGGTCAGGCTGGCCTACCTCTCGCAGGAGGTCGGCGAACTCGACCCGTCGCTGCGCGTCCTGGAGGCCGTCCAGCGCGTCCGCGACCGCGTGGACCTGGGCAAGGGCCGTGAGATGACGGCGGGCCAGCTGTGCGAGCAGTTCGGCTTCACCAAGGAGAAGCAGTGGACGCCCGTCGGTGACCTCTCCGGTGGTGAGCGGCGCCGGCTGCAGATCCTGCGGCTGCTGATGGACGAGCCCAACGTCCTCTTCCTCGACGAGCCCACCAACGACCTCGACATCGAGACGCTGACCCAGCTGGAGGACCTCCTCGACGGCTGGCCCGGATCGATGATCGTGATCTCCCACGACCGGTTCTTCGTCGAGCGCACCACCGACACGGTGATGGCGCTGCTGGGCGACGCCAGCCTGCGGATGCTGCCGCGCGGCCTCGACGAGTACCTGGAGCGCCGGCAGCGGATGGTAGAGGCGGCCGCTCCGGCGCCCGTCCCGGCGGCCGCCGCCAAGTCCTCCTCCTCGGGCGACTCGCGCGCCGCGAAGAAGGAGCTCCAGAAGATCGAGCGCCAGCTCAACAAGATGTCGGACCGCGAGTCGAACCTGCACGCGCAGATCGCCGAGCACTCCACCGACTACGACAAGGTGGCCAAGCTCGACGCGGAGCTGCGCGAACTGATCTCCGAGCGGGACGACTTGGAGATGCGCTGGCTGGAACTGGCCGAGGAGGCCTGAGAAGACGCCCCCGGGGGGCGTCAAGCGGCCTGATAACGGCGGAGTCACGGGCCGGTCCGACCTTGGGAACAGGGGTCGAACCGGCCCGTCGCATGTCGGCCACGAGTGATAGAAAGAGTCGGTTCTTTCCGCCCCGTGCCCGCCGATCCGCAGATCCACACCGCCCGACGCCGAAGGTATGCGCTGATGACCGAGCCGCCCCAGCCGCCGAACCAGCCGCCGACGCCGTCCGGTTACGGTCATCTGCCGGGCCCGCCCCAGCAGGGTTACGGACACCCGCCGCAGGGCGCCAACCCGTACGCGCAGCAGCCGACGCAGCCGACGCCGCAGCAGCCGCAGCAGTCGCAGCAGCCCCCCACGGTCCCGCAGGGGGGCTACGGTTTCCCGCCGCCCGGCGCGCCCACCGTCACGTACCCCGCCGCGGCGGTCCCCGGCGGCCCGGCCCGCGGACGGCGGACGGCGGTCGTGATCGCCGCGGCCGTCGCGGGCGTGCTCGTCCTCGGTACGGGCGCCTGGTTCGCCTTCGCGGGGGGCGACGGCGCGGACCCGAAGAAGCCGGTCGCACAGGGCTCCACGCCCGCCGACCCGAAGCCCTCCGGCTCCCCGTCCGTGGACAAGGGCGACGGCTCCGGCAACGGCGGGTCCGACCAGATCGACCTCGACGCGGGCCGCAAGCCCGGCGAGGACAAGGCCCTCTGGCTCAAGACCGCCAAGCTCACGGGCCCCGGCGCCGGCATTCCGACGAAGGGTCAGTGGGTGGTCGGCGACACCGTCGTCAAGACCGTCGACAAGAGCCTCGTCGCGTATGCGGTGACCGACGGCAAGGAGAAGTGGAAGCTCGACGTCCGCACCGAGGTCTGCGGACTCACCGGCCAGGTGACCCCCGACGGCAAGACGGTCGTCATCGTCAAGGACGGCGCGGGCGACAGCGCGACCTGCGACCAGATGAAGCTGATCGACCTCAAGGCGGGCAAGGAGGTCTGGACGAAGCAGGTCCAGAAGGAAGGCCTCTTCGACAGGGAGATCGACGCCTCGCTCGCCTTCACCGCGGACACCCTCGTCGTCAACCGGATGGCCGGCACCTCCGCCTACCGGCTCAGCACCGGCGAGCGGCTCTTCTCCGGCTCCGGCCCCGAGGGCTGCCAGCCCCGCGTCTACGCCGCCGGCAACGGCAAGCTGATCGGCGTCGCCACCTGCCAGGACACGGACCGCACCACCGAGGTCCAGGACGCGGACCCGCTGACCGGCAAGAAGACCTGGTCCTACCGGCTCCCCAAGGGCTACGACGTCAACGCCGTGTACTCGGTCAACCCGACCGTCATCGACGCCTCGAACCGGGACACCAAACAGCGCGCCGTCATCTTCCTCGGCAACGACGGACAGAAGCGCGCCAGCATGTCCGCCCCGGGCAACTTCGTCCTCAACTGCGGCGGCTCCAGCACCTCCGAGGGCCTGCAGAACTGCGGGGACGCCGCCGTCGACGGCGACACCCTGTACCTGGCCACGGGCGACGAGGCGCGCGACAACAACGAGATCGTCGCCTTCGACCTCGCCAGCGGCAAGGCCAAGTGGCGCACCGCGGCCGGGGACAAGAGGAACTACATCCCGCTCAAGGCCGGGAACGGGCAGCTGACGGCCTACCGGACCGGCGCCGTGGACGAGCCCGGCGAGATCGTCTCGCTGGCGGTGGGCGACGGCAAGCCCAAGGTGCTCCTGAGTCTGCCTTCGGGACCCGCCGCGAAGATCGAGGGCTCCTTCCTGTTCGCGCAGCGGTCCTACGAGGGCGGCCGTTTCTTCCTGTCGGCGACCAGGCTGAACGGCGACGGCAAGGACGAGAAGCTCCTGATGGCATTCGGCAAGTGAACGAGTCCACCGAGCCGCCGACCGAGAGGCAGCAGTACCCCAGATGAGCACCCCGAACACCCCGCCACCGCCGAACCAGCCGCCCAACGGCGGCGGCTTCGGGGCGCCCCCGCCGGCCCAGCCGCCGACCGCCCCGCAGCCGCCGGCCCAGCCCCCGACCGCCCCGCAGCCGCAGGCCCCGCCGCCGGCCGGCGCACCGCCGCAGCCCGGTTACGGATACCCGCACCCCCAGCAGCCGCCGCAGCCGGGCTACGGATACCCGCAGCAGCCGCAGCCCGGTTACGGCTCCCCGCAGCAGCCGCAGCCCGGTTACGGCTACCCCCAGCAGCCCCCGCAGCCGGGCTACGGATACCCGCAGCCCGGCGCGGTGCAGCCCCCGGCGCAGACCGCCCCGCCCACCGGCGGCGGTACGCAGCGCAGCCAGCTGATGATCATCGGCGCGGCCCTGCTGGCCGTGGTCCTCATCATCGGCGGCGGCTTCTGGTACCTCTCCGGCGACGACGACAAGGGCGGCGGCACCCACCCGACCGCCGACGGCACCGGCGGCGCCACCGACGGCGACAAGCCCCCGGCGGCCGCGGGCGGCGGCACGGAGAAGCGCCCGGCCAACCCCAAGTCGAAGACGCTGGTCAACGTGGTGAGCCCGGCTCCGGCCGACGTGGTCTCCGTCGACGGTTCCTGGCTGACCGACAGCACCTACGTCAAGTCGGACATCGCGAAGGTGGTCGGCTACAACCTCGTCGACGGCGGCAAGAAGTGGGAACTCCCGCTCCCCGCCAACGTCTGCGGCGCCACCAAGCACATCAGCGACAACAAGACGGCCATCCTCTTCCAGGAGGCCCAGGCGAGCGACTCCAACAAGTACCCCCAGTGCACCCAGGTCGGCGTCATCGACCTGAACACCGGCAAGCTCGTGTGGTCGGCCACCGCCAAGTCCACCACCGGCGGCGACAAGCCCGTGGCCTTCACCGAGGTCACCCTCAGCGGCCAGACCGTCGCCGCGGGCGGTCTCAGCGGCGGCGCCGCCTGGAACCTCGCCGACGGCAAGTCCCTGTGGTCCCCGAAGGTCGACGGCGAGGGCTGCTACGACCTCGGCTACGCGGGCGGCGAGGCCCTCGCCGTGCTGCGCAAGTGCGGCCGGATCCCGAACCAGACCCTGCTCGCGCAGTCCCTCGACCCCGTCACGGGCGCGCCGAAGTCCTCGTACAAGCTCTCGCCGGGCATCGAGTGGGCGGGCATCATCTCCACGAAGCCGCTCATCGTCGCGGCCAACGTGGGCAACACCGCGAAGAACGCGACCAACGTCAGCGACCTGTTCGTGGTCGACGACGCCGGCCAGCTGAAGTCCCACATCGCGCTGTCGGGCGGCAACTACGCGCCCAAGTGCCCCGCCACCGAGGTCGAGCAGTGCTCGAACATGGTCGTGGGCAACGGCAAGGTGTACCTGCCCTCGTACGAGCACCAGGGCTCGGCCTCCGTCGGCCGCACCAACGAGATCCTCTCCTTCGACCTGGAGACCGGCAAGCCCACGGCCGACCGCGCCGACGCGGGCGAGCGGTACACCATGTACCCGCTGCGGATGGACGGGCCGAACATCATCGCCTACAAGGTCCCGCCGTACGACGGGGGCGGCCAGGTCGTCAGCATCGACGGCAAGACGATGAAGGAGACCCTGCTGATGCAGAACCCGGCGGAGAAGACGAGCCAGCGCATCGAGACGAGTTTCTCGATGGACTACTCGGAGTACCGCTACCACAACGGTCACCTCTTCATCTCCCGCACCATGGCGCGCAAGCCCTACTCCGACAAGGGCGACCCGGAGTACCTCTTCGCCTCGTTCGTCGCGAACTGACGCGATCCGAAGCGAACCGAAGCGAACCGAAGCCCCCGGAAGGTCAATCCTTCCGGGGGCTTCTCGCGGTAACCGGCACGCTCCGTCGAACAAGCGTGTAGCTTGCCGGGTCAGAAGGATCTGGGGTGGGAGCCTTGATGGGCGTAAGGGTCATGGTGGTCGACGAGCACCGGCTGCTGGCCGAGGCGCTCGCCTCGGCCCTGAAACTGCGCGGGCACCGGGTGCTCGCGGCGGCCGCGCCGACGGCGGGTGCCGCCGAACTGGTCATCGGCCGCGCCCCGGAGGTGTGCCTGTTCGGCACCGCCACCCCCGCCGAGCCCGGGGTCTTCGAGCCCGTCGCGCGGATCAGGCGGGAGCGCCCGCAGATCGCCGTCGTGGTCCTGGGGCCCGTGCCGAACCCGCGGGGGATCGCCGCGGCGTTCGCCTCCGGCGCCTGCGGCTACGTACGCCAGGACGAGCGCATCGAGGGCGTGGAGCGTGCCCTTGCCAAGGCGCGGGCCGGGGAGTCGGCGGTCTCCCCGCAGCTGCTCCAGGGGGCCTTCGCCGAGCTGCTCAACCCCGCCGCCCAGCCCGACGACGAGGGCAGCCGGCTGCTGCGGCTGCTCACGCCCCGGGAGGTGGAGGTACTGGTGCGGGTCGCCGAGGGCGAGGACACCCGGCTGATCGCCGCGGGGATGGCCATCGCGCCCAGCACCGCGCGTACGCACGTGCAGCGGGTGCTGATGAAGCTGGGCGTCGGCTCCCGGCTGGAGGCCGCCGCGCTGGCCGCCCGTACCGGGCTGCTGGACCGGGCGGTGTTCCCCGCGTCGGAGTCCGTGGTGGAGTCCGTGGTGGAGGGCCCGGCCGTGCGGTGAGCCGGGCGGAACGGTGATTGCCCCGGAAGCGTGTAATCCGGTAAGTCAGAGTCAGTGCACGCGCGCCCGTGCGCGTCCGCGAGAGGTTGGAGTGCGAGTGAGCAAGTACCTGGTCACCGGTGGGGCGGGGTATGTGGGCAGCGTCGTGGCCGCCCATCTGCTGGAGGCCGGCCACGAGGTCACCGTCCTCGACAACCTCTCCACCGGCTTCGGCGAGGGGGTCCCCGCGGGTGCGACCCTGGTCAACGCCCGCATCCAGGACGCCGCGGAGCACCTGGACGCCTCCTACGACGCGGTGCTGCACTTCGCGGCGTCCTCGCAGGTCGGCGAGTCCGTGGTCAACCCCGGCAAGTACTGGGACAACAACGTCGGCGGCACCCTCGCCCTGCTGACCGCGATGCGGGAGGCGGGGGTGCGCCGCCTGATCTTCTCCTCCACGGCGGCCACCTACGGGGAGCCCGTGGACGGGCCGCTGACGGAGACCTCCGCGACCGCCCCGACCAACCCGTACGGCGCCTCGAAGCTGGCCGTCGACCACATGATCGCGGGAGAGTGCGCGGCCCACGGCCTCGCCGCCGTCTCGCTGCGCTACTTCAACGTGGCGGGCGCCTACGGGAAGTTCGGCGAGCGCCACGACCCGGAGACGCACCTGATCCCGCTGGTCCTGCAGGTGGCCCTGGGGGAGCGCGAGTCCATCGCGGTGTTCGGCGAGGACTACCCCACCCCGGACGGCACCTGCGTGCGCGACTACATCCACGTGGCCGACCTGGCGGAGGCCCACCTCTCGGCGCTGCGCGTCGCGGCGGAGGGCGAGCACCTGATCTGCAACCTCGGCAACGGCAGCGGGTTCTCCGTCCGCGAGGTGATCGAGACGGTCCGCAAGGTCACCGGCCGGGACATCCCCGAGACGGTCGGCCCGCGCCGGGCCGGCGACCCGGCGGTACTGGTCGCCTCCGCGCGCACCGCGCAGGAGCGCCTCGGCTGGGCCGCGACCCGCTCGGACCTCACCCGCATCGTGACGGACGCCTGGAACTTCGCCCGCGCCACGCGTTCCTGACGCGCGCGGCACACCCCGCGCCCCGCCGCAACCCGCCCGGAGCCACCGCCACCTCCCACGCCCCCGCCCGCACCCCGGGCGGGGGCGTGCGTGCGTCGGGCGGGCGCGGCGTGCGGGCGTCGCGCGCGGGCGCCAGGCGTGCGTACGCCGGGTGAAATGCCCCCCGTGCAACTGCCCGTGGCACACCCCGGTCGGAAATCCGCCCCAGGACCTTGCGGACAGGTGAATTCAAGCCATCGGCCGACCCGTTGAGGACCCTCCCACGGGAAAATCCCTGGGAAAACTTCTGCTATTCGGCCAACCACGAGACAGGACCCGTTCTACGCTGATGCGTGACACCGGTGGGGGCCGGTGTTGATTCAGGGGTCGAGACACGCCGGGTACGGCGTCCGGTCCGGGGTAGTGCACAGATGTCGCGGCGGCGGCCGCGGCGGCAGTGGGCCACCCGGTCCGGGCGTCGTACCCGTAGTCGTCCGTTCCCCGACCCTTGGGGGTTTTGTGGTCCGTATCCGGGTTCTGGTGGTCGACGACCACCGCATCTTCGCCGAGTCTCTGGCAGCCGCGCTCGCGGCCGAGCCGGACGTGGACGTGTCCGCGGCCGGCAGCGGCCCCGCCGCCTCGCGCTGCCTCGAACGCGCGGCGGCCGAGGGCCGCCGCTTCGACGTGCTGCTCGTCGACGCCGACCTCGGCGCCGCCGGCTCCGGCGTGCCCGCCCAGCGGGAGGCCGGCTCCGCGCCGCCACCGCCCGTCTCCGACGGGATCGCCCTGGTCGCGGGGGTGCGCGTGGCCCACCCCGGGGTGCGCACCGTGGTCCTCGCCGAGCGCGACGACCCGCGCCGGGCCGCGCTCGCCCTCCAGGCGGGGGCGTCCGGATGGGTGGCCAAGGACTGCTCCCTCTCGCGGCTGCTGGCCGTCGTCCGCGGGGTGCTGCGCGAGGAGACCCACCTGCCGCCGGCGCTGCTCACCGGGGTGCTGCGGGAGCTGACCGCGGCGCGCAAGCACCGCAGCGACAGCGAACGGCTCGTGGAGTCCCTGACCCCGCGCGAGCACGAGGTGCTGCGCTGCATGGTGGCGGGGCTGGGCCGCAAGGACGTGGCCGCCCGGCTGTTCCTCTCCCCGCACACCGTCCGCACCCACATGCAGAACGTGCTGGGCAAGCTCGGCGTGCACTCCACGCTGGCCGCCGTCGCGCTGGCGCGGCGGGCCGGGGTGCGTCCGGCCGAACTATCCGGGGATGTTGTCGAACGGAGCGGTCAGCTGGCGTAGCAGCCCGGCGAGATCGCCGCGCTGGGCCGTGGAGAGCTGGGCCAGGATCGCGCGTTCCTGGGCCAGCAGCCCGGCGAGCGACTGGTCGGCGCGGTCGCGCCCCTCGGGCGTCAGCCGGACCAGCACCCCGCGCCGGTCGCTGGGGTCGGGCAGCCGTTCGACCAGGCCCTTCTTCGCGAGCCGGTCGATGCGGTTGGTCATGGTGCCCGAGGTGACCAGCGTCTGCGTCAGCAGCTGGCCGGGGGAGAGCTGGTAGGGCGCGCCCGCGCGCCGCAGCGAGGTCAGCACGTCGAACTCCCACGGCTCCAGGCCGTGCTCGGAGAAGGCCAGCCTGCGGGCGCGGTCGAGGTGGCGCGCGAGCCGGCTGACGCGGCTGAGCACTTCGAGCGGTTCCACGTCGAGGTCAGGGCGCTCTCGCCGCCATGCCGCGACCAGTCGGTCGACCTCGTCCTCCATGCCGATCAGTGTAAGGGGTCTGTCGATGTGAAGTCTCTTCAAATCAAGAATCTTGACATCGAGATATATCGGCCCGACCATGAGGACATGGAGGGGGCCGGAACGGCTTCCGGCCCCGACCGCCCACCGGCAGGGAGGCCCGCCCATGCATTCCGACACCGCACCGGACGCACGTCACGCCGCATCCGCATCCGCATCCGCGTCCGAGGCCGCGCCCGCATCCGCGTCCGAGGCCGCCGCGCCACCGACGCCCACCTGGGACCCCCGGCAGTACCTCCGGCACGCCGGCCACCGCGCACGGCCCTTCCTCGACCTGCTCGCCCGCGTCGACGGGCTCCCCACCTCCCCCGCCCGCATCGCCGACCTCGGCTGCGGCCCCGGCAACGTCACCGCCCTGCTCACCGGCCGCTGGCCCGACGCCCGCATCACGGGCTACGACCTCTCCCCGCAGATGCTGCGCCGCGCCGAACAGGAGTACGCCGGACCCACCCCCGGCGGCGGCAGCCTCGACTTCCGCCACGGCGACCTGACCGGCTGGGTGCCCGAGGAGACGTACGACCTGATCGTCTCCAACGCGGCCCTGCAGTGGGTGCCCGGCCACCCCGGCTCCTTCGCGCGCTGGATCGACGGCCTGCGGCCGGGCGGCACCTTCGCCTTCCAGGTCCCCGGGAACTTCACCGCCCCCAGCCACCGGCTGCTCGCCGAACTGTGCGACACCGCGCGGTGGCGGGACCGGCTGGGGGGACTCGGCGCGCGCCACGTCGAGGTCCTGGAACCCGGCGAGTACCTCGACCGCCTCACCGGGCTCGGCTGCGACGCCGACGTGTGGGAGACGACCTACCACCAGCTGCTCCAGGGGCCCGACGCGGTCCTCGACTGGGTCAAGGGCACCGCGCTGCGGCCGGTGCTCACCACCCTCGGCGACGACGGGCCGGCCGTCGACCGCTTCCTGGCCGAGTACCGGGAGGCACTGCGCGAGGCCTACCCGCCCGGCCCCCGCGGCACCGTCTTCCCCTTCCGCCGCGTCTTCGCCGTCGCCCGCAGGCAGGCCTGACCGTGCTGAGCGCCGTCGACCACGTACAACTGGCCGCGCCCCCCGGCTCCGAGGACGCGCTGCGCGCCTACTACCGGGACGTGCTGGGCATGGAGGAGGTCCCCAAACCGCCCGTCCTCGCCGCCCGCGGGGGCTGCTGGTTCGCCGCCGGAACGGTCCGGCTGCACCTGGGGGTCGAGGAGGACTTCCGGCCGGCCCGCAAGGCCCACCCCGGACTGCGGGTGACCGGCATCGAGGCCTACGCGCACCGACTGCGCGAGCGCGGGGCCGAGGTGGTCTGGGACGACGACCTCCCGGGACACCGCCGCTTCTACTCCGAGGACCCCGTCGGCAACCGGCTGGAGTTCCTGGAGCCGGACCCCGCGCACACCTGACCCGGCCCGGGGTGAACGGACGGCGCCCCGCCACCGGGAAACCCGGCGGCGGGGCGCTCTCGTGACCGTCCGGGGCCGCGCTCAGCTCTTGCGGTGGCCCACCAGGCGGGGCCTGGCCTCCAGGTTCTCCAGCCCGTGCCAGGCCAGGTTCACCAGGTGCGCCGCCACCTCGGCCTTCTTCGGCCGGCGGGTCTCCAGCCACCACTGCCCCGTCAGCGCGACCATCCCGACCAGCGCCTGCGCGTAGAGCGGGGCCAGCTTCGGATCGAAGCCCCGGGCCTTGAACTCCAGCCCCAGGATGTCCTCCACCTGCGTGGCGATGTCGCTGATCAGCGAGGCGAACGTGCCCGTCGACTGCGCCACGGGGGAGTCCCGCACCAGGATCCGGAAGCCGTCCGTGTAGTTCTCGATGTAATCGAGCAGGGCGAACGCCGCCTGCTCCAACAGCTCCCGCGGGTGCCCGGCCGTCAGTGCACCCGTCACCCCGTCAAGCAGCTGGCGCATCTCGCGGTCCACGACCACCGCGTAGAGGCCCTCCTTGCCGCCGAAGTGCTCGTACACCACCGGCTTGGACACCCCGGCCTTCGCCGCGATCTCCTCCACCGAGGTGCCCTCGAAGCCCTTCTCCGCGAAGAGGGTGCGGCCGATGTCCAGCAGTTGCTGACGCCGTTCGGCGCCCGTCATCCGGACCCGGCGACCTCGCCTGGGCTTGTCGTTGCTGGAGCTGCTGCCGTCGATCGCCACGTCCCCCATCATGCCGCGTTCGTCGTGTTTTCCTTGCGCCGGGCGTCGAGGCGCCCGCCGGACGGCCAGCGCACGTCCGAGGCCCAGCCCAGCCGCTCGAACCAGCGGATCAGCCGCGCACTGGAATCGACCTGGCCGCGCAGGACACCGTGCCGGGCCGAGGTCGGGTCGGCGTGGTGCAGGTTGTGCCACGACTCGCCGCAGGACAGCACCGCGAGCCACCACACGTTGCCGCTGCGGTCGCGGGAGCGGAACGGCCGCTTGCCCATCGCGTGACAGATCGAGTTGATCGACCACGTCACGTGGTGCAGCAGCGCCACGCGGACCAGCGAGCCCCAGAAGAAGGCCGTGAACGCACCCCACCAGGACATCGTCACCAGACCGCCCACCAGCGGCGGGATCGCCAGCGACACCACCGTCCACAGCACGAAGTCACGCGAGATCCGCCGGATCGCCGGGTCCTTGATCAGGTCCGGGGCGTACTTCTGCTGGTCGGTCTGCTCCTCGTCGAAGAGCCAGCCGATGTGCGCCCACCACAGGCCCTTCATCAGCGCCGGCACCGTCTCGCCGAACCGCCACGGCGAATGCGGGTCGCCCTCGTGGTCGGAGTAGCGGTGGTGCTTGCGGTGGTCCGCCACCCAGCGCACCAGCGGCCCCTCGACCGCCATCGACCCCATGACCGCCAGCGCGATCCGCAGCGGCCGCTTCGCCTTGAAGGACCCGTGCGTGAAGTAACGGTGGAAGCCGATCGTGATGCCGTGGCAGGTCAGGAAGTACATGAACACCATCAGGCCGAGGTCCAGCAGGCTCACCCCGCGGCCCCAGGCCAGCGGCACCGCCGCCAGCAGGGCCAGGAAGGGCACGGTGATGAACAGCAGCAGCGCGATCTGCTCCACCGACCGCTTCTGCTCACCGCCGCGCGTCGCGGACACCGCGTCAGTGGAAGGAGTGGAGGACGCGGGCGCGTCCTCGATCAGATCGGGACCGATCGTCATGGGGGTTCCCCTGGGGGGTGAGAAGTCGGCAGGCTCGCCGGAACGGACCCTACGGACCCGTAACCTACGGCATCGTAAGTATGGCAAAGGTCCCCGGCGGGGCAAGGGAGCACACCACACCTCGACACCACACCTCCCCGCCTCCCGACCCGCGCGCGGCGCCGCGGCGGCGGCGCGCACGGGGCGCGGCGGCGGCGCTGCCGGGGCACAAGTACGCGCCACCTATCCTGGTGTCGTCGGACAGCGCGGTCCGCACGGGCAGCCCGGGCTGCGCACCGGTGCATCGGTAGGCACCATCACCGCGCGCCCCCCGGGAGCCCACAGCCCAGTAGCGCTCGAACACTGCAAGGAGCCGCACCTGTGAGCAGTGCTGACCAGGCCGCCCAGGCCCCCGCCACCCGCACCTCCGCGGAGACCGCGAACGCCGAGCTGCGCGCGGACATCCGCCGCCTCGGCGACCTCCTGGGGGAGACCCTCGTACGCCAGGAGGGCCAGGACCTCCTCGACCTCGTCGAACAAGTA
The DNA here is from genome assembly GCF_040609475.1 of Streptomyces sp. NPDC004667. NCBI lineage: Bacteria > Bacillati > Actinomycetota > Actinomycetes > Kitasatosporales > Streptomycetaceae > Streptomyces > Streptomyces sp. NPDC004667. The sequence continues at coordinate 17,569 of NZ_JBEXKC010000011.1, forward strand.
CGCGCCCTGACGCGCACCGACGGCGAAGCCGCTGCGGAGCTGCTCGGCGAGACCGACCTGGAGACCGCCGCCAAGCTGGTGCGCGCCTTCTCCACCTACTTCCACCTCGCCAACGTCACCGAGCAGGTGCACCGCGGCAAGGACCTGCGCGCCCACCGCGCCGCCGAAGGCGGCCTCCTCGCGCGCACCGCCGACATGCTCAAGGACGCCGACCCCGAGCACCTGCGCGAGACGGTCCGCAACCTCAACGTCCGGCCCGTCTTCACCGCGCACCCCACCGAGGCCGCCCGCCGCAGCGTCCTGAACAAGCTGCGCCGCATCGCCGCCCTGCTGGAGGAGCCCGTCTCCGGCGCCGGCGAGCGCCGCCGCCACGACCTGCGGCTCGCCGAGAACATCGACCTCGTGTGGCAGACCGACGAACTGCGCGTCGTGCGCCCCGAACCCGCCGACGAGGCCCGCAACGCCATCTACTACCTCGACGAGCTGCACGCCGGCGCCGTCGGCGACGTCCTGGAGGACCTCGCCGCCGAGCTCCAGCGCGTCGGCGTCGAGCTGCCCGCCGGCACCCGCCCGCTCACCTTCGGCACCTGGATCGGCGGCGACCGCGACGGCAACCCGAACGTCACCCCCGAGGTCACCCGCGACGTGCTGATCCTCCAGCACGAGCACGGCATCACCGACGCCCTCGAACTGGTCGACTTCCTGCGCGGCCTGCTGTCGAACTCCATCCGCTACACCGGCGCCACCGAGGAGCTCCTGACCTCCCTGCAGGCCGACCTGGAGCGCCTCCCGGAGATCAGTCCCCGCTACAAGCGGCTGAACGCCGAGGAGCCGTACCGCCTCAAGGCCACCTGCGTGCGCCAGAAGCTCCTCAACACCCGCGAGCGCCTCGCCAAGGGCATCCCCCACGAGGAGGGCCGCGACTACCTCGGCACCGCCGAGCTGCTCACCGACCTCACCCTCATCCAGACCTCCCTGCGCGAACACCGCGGCGCGCTCTTCGCCGACGGCCGCATGGACCGCACCATCCGCACCCTGGCCGCCTTCGGCCTCCAGCTCGCCACCATGGACGTGCGCGAGCACGCGGACGCGCACCACCACGCGCTCGGCCAGCTCTTCGACCGCCTCGGCGAGGAGTCCTGGCGCTACGCCGACATGCCGCGCGACTACCGGCAGAAGCTCCTCGCCAAGGAACTGCGCTCGCGCCGCCCGCTCGCCCCGACGCCCGCCCCGCTCGACGCGGCCGGCCACAAGACCCTGGGCGTCTTCGGCGCGATCAAGGACGCCTTCGAGAAGTTCGGCCCCGAGGTCATCGAGTCGTACATCATCTCGATGTGCCAGGGCGCCGACGACGTCTTCGCCGCCGCGGTCCTCGCCCGCGAGGCCGGACTCATCGACCTGCACGCCGGCTGGGCCAAGATCGGCATCGTGCCGCTCCTGGAGACCACCGACGAGCTGCGCGCCGCCGACGTCATCCTCGACGAGATGCTGGCCGACCCCTCCTACCGCCGTCTCGTCTCGCTGCGCGGCGACGTCCAGGAGGTCATGCTCGGCTACTCCGACTCCTCCAAGTTCGGCGGCATCACCACCTCCCAGTGGGAGATCCACCGCGCCCAGCGCCGGCTGCGCGACGTCGCGCACCGCTACGGGGTGCGCCTGCGCCTCTTCCACGGCCGCGGCGGCACCGTCGGCCGGGGCGGCGGCCCCTCGCACGACGCGATCCTCGCCCAGCCCTGGGGCACCCTGGAGGGCGAGATCAAGGTCACCGAGCAGGGCGAGGTCATCTCCGACAAGTACCTCGTCCCCTCGCTGGCCCGCGAGAACCTGGAGCTGACCGTCGCGGCCACCCTCCAGGCCTCCGCCCTGCACACCGCGCCCCGCCAGTCCGACGACGCCCTGGCCCGCTGGGACGCGGCCATGGACATCGTCTCGGACGCCGCGCACGCCGCGTACCGGGAGCTCGTCGAGGACCCGGACCTGCCCGCGTACTTCTTCGCGGCCACCCCCGTCGACCAGCTCGCCGACCTGCACCTGGGCTCCCGTCCCTCCCGCCGCCCCGACTCGGGCGCGGGCCTGGACGGGCTGCGGGCCATCCCGTGGGTGTTCGGGTGGACCCAGTCCCGCCAGATCGTCCCCGGCTGGTACGGCGTGGGCTCCGGCCTGAAGGCCCTGCGCGAGTCCGGCCAGGACGCGGCCCTCACCGAGATGGGCGAACGCTGGCACTTCTTCCGCAACTTCCTCTCCAACGTCGAGATGACGCTGGCCAAGACGGACCTGCGGATCGCCCGCCACTACGTCGACACGCTCGTGCCCGAAGACCTCAAGCACGTGTTCGCCCGGATCGAGGCCGAGCACGAGCTGACCGTCCGCGAGGTCCTGCGGATCACCGGCGGCGAGCGGCTCCTGGACTCCAACCCGATCCTCCAGCAGACCTTCGCCGTCCGCGACGCCTACCTGGACCCGATCTCCTACCTCCAGGTGTCCCTGCTGGCCCGCCAGCGCGCCGCGGCCGCCCGCGGTGAGGAGGCGGACCCGCTGCTGGCCCGCGCCCTGCTGCTCACCGTCAACGGCGTGGCGGCCGGTCTGCGCAACACCGGCTGACCCGGCCCCGCCCCGCACGCACGGAAGCCCCCGCCGACGGCGGGGGCTTCCTCGTACGCGGGGTCAGGAGTTGTACGTCGACTGCGCCCGCTCCAGGCCTTCCTGGATCAGGCACTCCACGGCGTCGGCGGACCGGTCCACGAACCAGTCAAGCTCCTTGCGCTCGGTCGAGGAGAAGTCCTTCAGGACGAAGTCCGCGACCTGCATGCGGCCGGGCGGGCGGCCGATGCCGCAGCGCACGCGGTGGTAGTCCGGGCCCATCGCCTTCGTCATCGACTTCAGGCCGTTGTGCCCGTTGTCCCCGCCGCCGAGCTTCAGGCGCAGCGTCGGGTAGTCGATGTCCAGCTCGTCGTGGACCGCGACGAGCTTCTCCAGCGGCACCTTGTAGAAGTCGCGCAGGGCCGTGACGGGGCCGCCCGAGAGGTTCATGAACGACATCGGCTTGGCGAGCACGATCCGGCGGTTCGCCGGTCCCGGCGGGCCGATGCGGCCCTCGACGACCTGGGCGCGGGCCTTGTGCGCCTTGAACCTGCCGCCGATCCGCTCGGCCAGCAGGTCGGCCACCATGAAGCCGATGTTGTGGCGGTTGCCGGCGTACTCCGGTCCGGGGTTCCCGAGACCGACGATCAGCCAGGGTGCCGCGTCGTCCGACATCAAAAGCTCCTTAAGTGCCTGGAACGAAGACGACCGCCGTCCCGCTCCAGTGGAGCCGGACGGCGGTCGGTCAGCAACTGCTGAGGGGGTGGGGCGAGGCTCAGGCCTCGTCGCCCTCGGCGGCCTCGGCGGCCGGCTCCTCGGCCTGCGGGGCGACGACCTGCAGGACCGGGGTCTCGGCGTCGACGGCCAGGGTGGTGCCGGCCGGCAGGACCAGGTCGGAGGCGTGCACGGTGGCACCGGCCTCCAGGCCCTCGATCGAGACGGTGATCTCGGTCGGGATGTGGGTGGCCTCGGCCTCGACGGAGACGGTCGCCAGCAGGGTCTCCAGCAGGTTGCCGCCGGCGGCCAGGTCGCCCTCGGTCACGACGGGAACCTCGACGGTGACCTTCTCGCCCTTCTTGACGATCAGGAAGTCGACGTGGGAGATGGAGCGCTTCAGCGGGTGCTTCTGCACGGCCTTCGGGATGACCAGCTCGGTGCCGTCGCCCGCGATGTCCAGGGAGATCAGGACGTTCGGGGTGCGGAGCGCCAGCTGGAGGCCGTGGCCCTCGACGTTGACGTGCTTCGGGGTCTGGCCGTGGCCGTAGATGACACCGGGGACCAGGGCGTCGCGACGGGCCTGGCGGGCGGAGCCCTTGCCGAAGGTGTCGCGGAGCTGGGCGGAAAGCTTGACCTCGGACATGCTCACTCCTCGTGGGGTGACGGAAGAACGGACTGGGTCACCCGGCCGGAACGGCCTGCTACGAAGAGCGCGTCGATAACGGAGCGTCCGTACCGTGAAACGGGTACGGCCTCCCTCGCCGAGCAACTCAAGGAGTGTACCCGGCGCGGGAGGCCGCGCCCAAAAGGATCTCTGCCCGGGGTCAGCCCGGTGTTACTGCTGCTCTTCGAAGAGGCTGGTGACCGAGCCGTCCTCGAAGACCTCGCGCACCGCGCGGGCGATCATCGGGGCGATGGAGAGCACCGTGATCTTGTCGAGCTCCAGGTCCGAGGGGTCCGGGAGGGTGTTCGTGAAGACGAACTCGCTGACCTTGGAGTTCTTCAGGCGGTCGGCGGCCGGGCCCGACAGGATGCCGTGCGTGGCCGTCACGATGACGTCCTCGGCGCCGTGCGCGAAGAGCGCGTCGGCCGCGGCGCAGATGGTGCCGCCGGTGTCGATCATGTCGTCGACCAGGACGCAGACGCGGCCCTTGACCTCACCGACGACCTCGTGGACGGTCACCTGGTTGGCGACGTCCTTGTCGCGGCGCTTGTGCACGATGGCCAGCGGCGCGTCCAGACGGTCGCACCAGCGGTCGGCCACGCGCACGCGGCCGGCGTCCGGGGAGACGATCGTCAGCTTGGTGCGGTCCACCTTGGCGCCCACGTAGTCCGCGAGGACGTTGAGGGCGGACAGGTGGTCGACCGGGCCGTCGAAGAAGCCCTGGATCTGGTCGGTGTGCAGGTCGACCGTGAGGATGCGGTCGGCGCCCGCGGTCTTCAGCAGGTCCGCGACCAGGCGGGCCGAGATGGGCTCGCGGCCCTTGTGCTTCTTGTCCTGACGGGCGTAGCCGTAGGAGGGGACGATCACGGTGATGGAGCGTGCCGACGCGCGCTTCAGCGCGTCGATCATGATCAGCTGCTCCATGATCCACTTGTTGATCGGAGCCGTGTGGCTCTGGATCAGGAAGCAGTCCGCGCCACGAGCCGACTCCTGGAAGCGGACGTAGATCTCACCGTTCGCGAAGTCGAAAGCCTTGGTCGGCACGAGGGCGACCCCCAGCTGGTGCGCGACCTCCTCGGCCAGCTCGGGGTGGGCGCGGCCGGAGAAGAGCATCAGCTTCTTCTCGCCGGTCGTCTTGATCCCGGTCACAGCACTGTCTCCTCAGACGTGTGGAAAGCTGCTCGCCCCCGTGTGCGTCCGTCCCGCACACGGTGAGCCAGCCGAATTGCGTGCACCTATCACGGTACGCCGTCGCGGGCGTAGCCGTTTCCGGTCAGTTCACCTCAGGGGCGACCGGAGTCCTGCTCGCCCGTCGACTGCGCGGCCGTCGCGGCCGCGCTGCCGGGGCGCTTGCGGGCCACCCAGCCCTCGATATTCCGCTGCTGGCCACGGGCCACGGCCAGGGCGCCGGGCGGCACGTCCTTGGTGATCACCGAGCCGGCGGCCGTGTAGGCGCCGTCCCCGATGGTGACGGGAGCCACAAACATGTTGTCCGAACCCGTCTTGCAGTGTGAGCCGACGGTGGTGTGGTGCTTGTGTTCACCGTCGTAGTTCACGAACACGCTGGCGGCGCCGATGTTCGTGTACTCGCCGATCGTCGCGTCGCCCACGTACGACAGGTGGGGCACCTTGGTGCCCTCGCCGATCGTCGCGTTCTTCATCTCGACGTACGTGCCGGCCTTGGCCTTGAGGCCGAGGTTCGTGCCGGGCCGCAGGTAGGCGAAGGGGCCGACGCTCGCCTGCTCCCCGATCACGGCGCCGTCCGCCACCGTGTTGTCCACGCGGGCGCCCGCGCCGACGCGGGTGTCCTTGAGCCGGGTGTTCGGGCCGACCTCGGCCCCCTCGGCGATGTGCGTGGTGCCCAGCAGCTGGGTGCCGGGGTGGATCAGCGCGTCCTGCCCGAAGGTCACCGTCACGTCCACGAAGGTGCCGGCGGGGTCGACGACCGTCACGCCCGCGAGCATGGCCCGCTCCAGCAGGCGCGCGTTCAGCAGCGCCCGGGCCTCGGCCAGCTGGACCCGGTTGTTGATGCCGAGGATCTGGCGGTGGTCCGCGCCGACCGCCGCGCCGACGCGGTGGCCCGCCTCGCGCAGGATGCCGAGCACGTCGGTGAGGTACTCCTCGCCCTGGCTGTTGTCCGTGCGGACCTTGCCGAGCGCGTCCGCGAGGAGGTTCCCGTCGAAGGCGAAGACCCCGGAGTTGATCTCCCGGATCGCGCGCTGCGCGTCGGTGGCGTCCTTGTGTTCCACGATGGCGGTCACGGCGCCGGTGGCCGGGTCGCGGACGATGCGGCCGTAGCCGGTGGAGTCCGGGACCTCGGCGGTCAGCACGGTGACGGCGTTGCCGTCGGCCCCGTGGGTGGCGGCGAGCTGCGCGAGGGTCTCGCCGGTCAGCAGCGGGGTGTCGCCGCAGACCACGATGACGGTGCCGTCGACGGGCCCGCCGAGCTCTTCGAGGGCCATCCGGACGGCGTGCCCGGTGCCGTTCTGCTCGTGCTGGACCGCGGTGCGCACGTCGGCGTCGATCCCGGCGAGGTGTGCGGTGACCTGCTCGCGCGCGTGGCCGACGACGACCACGAGGTGCGCGGGGTCCAGCTCGCGGGATGCGGCGACCACGTGACCGACGAGCGAGCGCCCGCAGATCTCGTGCAGGACCTTGGGGGTGGCCGACTTCATGCGGGTGCCTTCACCCGCTGCGAGTACGACGACGGCTGCCGGGCGGGTTGCGCTCACGGGTGTGCCCTTCGGCTTCGGGGGTGGACCCAGGAAGGATACCGGTGCCGAAGTGCCCCTGTTCTGGGGGACTCCCGGGGGCGGACATACGAAAGGGCCCCGACCGGAGGTCAGGACCCGCGTGCTGTGAGCTCCCCGTGCTGAGCTCCCCTGTCAGGACTCGAACCCGAACATAAGGCACCAAAAGCCTCAGTGCTGCCAATTACACCACAGGGGATGGTAAACCCGACCGAATCGGACTTTCTGCGCTGCCGATCAAGCTGGCCGTCCCTACTATGCCGTACCACCCGCCCTCCCCGCGACGGTACTCGCGCCCGGATATGTCCGGGGTCGCCGCACGGGCCGCCCGTACGCTGGACGGCATGACCGGTACGGGGGAAGAGCGCGAGGGGACGGGCCGCGACGGGCCCTGGTGGTGGGAGCGGCGGAGGTCCGCTCTCCTGGACGTGGGGCTCGCCGCGGTGTCCGCCGCGGAGTGCGGGCTGGAGGGGGTGCCCTTCGCCCGGGAGGCGGGGATCCCGGCCGCGCTGGGCGTGTCGTTCGGAGTCGTGGTGGGGGCCACGCTCCTGCTGCGGCGGCGGTGGCCGGTGGCGGTGGTGCTCGTCGGCATCGGCGTCTCCCCGGCCATGATGGGCTTCCTGCTCGGGGTGGTGGGCCTCTACACCCTCGCCGCCTGCGAGGTGCCCCGCCGGGTCACCGTGACGCTGGGCTCGATGTCGCTCGCCGCGACCTTCGTGGTGACGTACCTGCGCACCCGCGGCGACGTGGAGGCCGACGGGCTGCTCGTCGTGGTGCTGTCCGCTTTCATGGCGGTGGCGCTGACCGTGCCGCCGGTGCTGCTCGGGCTGTACGTGGGGGCCCGGCGACGGCTGATGGAGAGCCTCCAGGAGCGCGCCGACTCGCTCGAACGGGAGCTGTCGCTGCTGGCCGACCGGGCCGAGGAGCGGGCCGAGTGGGCGCGTACGGAGGAGCGCACGCGGATCGCGCGCGAGATGCACGACGTCGTCGCGCACCGGGTGTCGCTGATGGTGGTCCACGCGGCGGCGCTCCAGGCGGTGGCCGAGAAGGACCCCGGCAAGGCCGTCAGGAACGCCGCGCTGGTCGGCGACATGGGCCGGCAGGCCCTCACCGAGCTGCGCGAGATGCTCGGCGTGCTGCGGGCCGGGTCGCCGGGGCCCGAACCCCGCCCGGCCGTGCGCGGGCAGGCCGCGCAGGCGGCGCCGGCGCTCGCGGGGGGTTTCGAGGACGGGCCCCGCCTCGCCGAGCTGGAGGCGCTGGTCGGACAGTCCCGGGCGGCCGGGATGAACGTCGAGATGGTCGTGCACGGCGAGGGGGAGCCGTACCCGGCGGAGGTGGAGCAGACCGCCTACCGGGTGGTGCAGGAGGCGCTGACCAACTGCCACAAGCACGCTCCGGGCGCGCGGGTCGTCGTACGGCTCGCGCACCGGGAGGGCGAGGTCGCCATGCAGGTCCAGAACGGGCCCTGCGGGGCGGACGGGGTCGAGCCCGGTCTGCCCAGCGGGGGCAACGGCCTGGTCGGGATGCGGGAGCGGGTGCTCGCGCTCGGCGGGGTGTTCGTGTCCGGGCCGACGGACGAGGGCGGCTTCAAGGTCTCCGCCGTGCTGCCGGCCTCCCGCTAGAGGAGTACGCCGTCCGGGTTCCGCCGACGCGGGCTCCCGACGGTCCCGCCGCCGCGGCCTCGGGATCCGTCGGGCCGCGGCGGTTCCCGGTGTCAGGGGCCCGTGGTCAGGCGGGCCGGCTGGAGGCCGGTCAGCAGGAGGGTGAGGGCCTCGTCGAGGCCGGAGCCCAGGTACCAGTCACCGGTGTGGTCGATCCCGTAGACCCGGCCCTCGCGGTCGATGGCCAGGTGGGAGCCGCCGTCGGCGTCGGTGCCCAGCGGGCAGAGCTGGGTGGACAGGGCCCGTCCCAGGTCGGCGAAGGTACGGGCCAGGTGCAGGCCGGACAGCGGGTCGATGCGGAGCGTGGCGGGCGCTATCTGCCGGCCCGGCCCGGGGGCGGTCACCCGCAGCCCGCCGAACTCGGCCCAGGCCTCCACGGCCGCCGGGAAGACGTTGTGCCGGTGCCCGGCGGGCGTCGTGTGGTCGCGCAGCGCGTCGGCCCAGTACTCGGCCTGCTTGATGTCCCAGCGGCCGGGTTCCCATCCGGCGGTGCGCAGCGCTGAGTCCACGGGGCCCGGGAACCGGGTCGCCGAGGAGCGGTCGTAGGAGGCGGAGGAGGCGGTCATGGCGGCTACTCGGGGTGGGTGAGGTCGACGGGGCGTACGCCGAAGTGGGTGAGGAGCGCGTCGCAGGAGCGGCAGGGCGGAGCGTAGCTGCCGTGCAGCGGGTCGCCGTCCTCGCGGATGCGGCGGGCGGTGATCCGGGACTGCTTCAGGGAGCGCCGGGCCTCGCTCGCCGTGAGCGGCTTGCGGGAGGCGCGTCTGCTGCGGGCGCCCTCGACGGCCGTGAGGTGGCGGGAGAGCAGGATCGCCTCCGGACATCGGCCGGTGAACCGCTCCCGCTGGCCGCTGGTGAGGGTGTCGAGGAAGTCCTGGACGAGCGGGTGCAGCACCGGCGGCCGGTCGCCCTTGCCCGCGGTCCCGGTCAGGGTCTCCCCGCGGACCGAGAGCGCGGCGGCGACGGTGGGCAGGATGCCGTCTCTTCGGAAGCGCAGCACGGGCGGCGGGGTGGGGCCGTCGGTGCTGCTCCAGCGCAGGCGGGGGTCGCCGGCGGGGCCGGCCTCCGCCGCTTCCGCGCGGTCCGTGCGGCTCGCCAGGTTTTGCGTCGTCGCCGTCTGCATGGTCGCTTCTTCCCTCCCGTGACCGCGGTGGTGGCCGCTGTTGCGCACGCCCCCGTGCTGCGGGGACAGCCTGTCAAATGTCCCCAGTGGTGTGGAAGCGGGGTCGAATATTCGTATCAATTCGGATGTTCCCGCCCCACGCGCGCACGTGGGATGCATGGGCGGGTGACGCTCTTGCCCGAGCACATAGGCTGTGGTGAACCAGCCAGATCCAGCAGGGGGCTACCGCCATGACGACAGGTCGGCTCGGGCAGCAGGCCGTGCCACCCAACGCCGCTTACTCGGGGCAGGTCGTGCACTTCCCGGACCCGGTCCGGGCCGCCCGCCATCCCCACGGAGTGCGGATGAGCGGGGACGGTCATCCCGACTTCTCGGCGTACGCGCGCGCGGCAGTGGAGATCGCCGAGCCCCCGGAGGGCTTCGGCGTGGACGAGCTGCGGCTGACGGACTTCGTGTCCGCCAACGCCGCCATGCGGGCGTCGGGCCACGCGCTGTGGGACACCGTCGGACCGGTGGCCACGCCGCACGGCTGGACCTGGCACCACGTGGCGGGCTCGCGGCGGATGGAACTGGTCCCCGTCGAGGTCAAGGCGTTGCTGCGGCACCACGCGGGCCTGGCGACGGCGCCCGTGGACCACGACAAGCGCGGCACCCGGCCCCTCCAGGAGGTGCGCCCCGCGCACCTCGGGCTGCCCAAGAACCTGGTGTCCGTGGCCGAACAGCAGGTGCAGGGGGTCGAGGAGGACCTCGGGTACCGGCTGCCCGAGGCCTACCGCTGCTTCCTGAAGGCGGCGGGCGGTTGCGCGCCGGTGGGCGCGGGGCTCCTCGTGGAGCTCGGGCTGCTGGTCGACCAGCCGTTCTTCACGGTGCGCGAGGAGGCGGCGGTCAACGACCTCGTCTACGTCAACAAGTGCCTGCGGGACCACCTGACCAAGGACTACCTGTGCGTGGCCTTCGTCCAGGGCGGGCTGCTCGCGGTGAAGGTGAAGGGCGAGGGCGTCGGCTCCGTCTGGTTCTCCCCGTACGACGACGCGCGCGACCGGGACGGCTGGTCCGTGCAGGAGCGGGTGGAGCGGTTGCTGCTTCCGTGCGGTGCCGATTTCGATGCCTTCCTCGAACGCCTGGCGGGCAACCCGCCGGAGCTGGAGACGGTGGCCGGTCTGATGGTGGACGGCGGATTCGCGCGTTCGGTTCCGGTGGCGGGTGCCGCCCCGGGTGAGGGGTGATCACGCCGTGGTGACGTTTGCGCAGGCGCAGGAGCGCGCCGAGGAATGGATCAACGGGGACGTGCCCGCGTACCAGCACCGGGAGGTGCGCGTACGGGAGTTCGGGCTGGGCTTCGTGGTGTGGGCCGAGGACCGGGCGGCCGGCCCGGTGTCCGGCGGGGGCCGGCAGCGGCTGGTCATCGCGCGGGACAGCGGTGAGGTGACCCTGTGGCCGGGGCTGCCGGTCGGCGAGGTCATCCGGCGCTACGAGGAGGAGTACGGGGCCGCTGCCGTGGCGGCCGCCGCGGAGGCCTCGGTGCCGCCGCCGCGGATCGACTCGGAGCAGACCTCCTTCATGCTGAGCCCGCCGGAGTGGCTCCAGGAGGCGGCGGACCGGGCGGGGATCCCGCCGGCTCCGACTCCGGCTGCCGCTTCCGCTTCCGCTTCCGGTTCCGGTGGCGGGGCCGAGCCGGTGCCGTTGCGGCGCGGGGGCGAGGCCCCCCACGAGCCGGCCGCGGGCGGCGGGGTGCCGTCCGGGTCCACCCCGTGGGCGGGTACCGATGTGAACTCCGGCGCGGACGGGGCCTCCGTGCCGCTGCCCGCCACCGTGTTCGCGCCGCCGCTGTCCGGCACCGATCTGGAGGACGGCCCGTCGGCCCCCTCCGGGGTGGCTCCGGAGGCCAAGACCACGCTGATGGCGGGCGGCAGCCAGCTGCCGAAGACCACGGTCGCCCCGGCGCTGGGGATCCCGGACGGGGCCGGCGGGATCGCCGACGCGCCGACGAGCCGGGCCCAGGCGCCGGGGGCGGGCGGGGGGCGGCCGCAGTCGCCGCCGCAGCCGCACCAGCCGCAGGCGCCTCACCAGCCTCAGCCGCCGCACCAGCCTCAGCCGCTTCAGCAGCAGCCGCCGCAGCCGCCGGGCCAGCCGGGTTCGCCGGTACCGCCGGTTCCGGCTCCGGGGGTTCCCGGTGCACCTGGTGCACCTGGTGCGCCCGGTGCTCCCGGTGCTCCCGGGGGCGGGGCGCAGTACGCCGCGACCATGCTCGCCGGGCCCGCCGTGGTGCAGCCTCCCGGTCCCCCGGGACCTCCCGCCGCGCCGCCGGCCGCTCCCGGTGCGCCCGGTGCTCCCGGTGGGGGGATCGACCATGCGGCGACGATGCTGGCCGGGCCCGCCGTCGTACAGCCGCCCCGGCCGCCGGGTCCGCCCGGTCCGCCGACGCCGCCGCCCGGCATGGTGCCGCCGCCCGCACCGCCGGGGGCTCCCGGTGCGCCGGGTGCTCCTGGCGCGCCCGGTGCGCCCGGTGCTCCCGGTGGGGGGATCGACCACGCGGCGACCATGCTCGCCGGGCCCGCCGTCGTGCAGCCGCCCGGCCCGCCGCCCGGCGCGCCCGCCGGTCCGCCGCGCGGTCCGGCTCCGCAGCAGCCCCAGGCCCCGTCCGGCGCGCCCACCGTCGGACCCGGCTACCAGGCCGTGCTGCGCTACCGCGCGCCCGACGGCTCCGAGCAGCAGATCATCCGCCGCTCGGCGCCCGGTACCCCGCACCCCGAGTGGCAGATCCTCTACGAGCTCCGCGCGCTCAACGTGCCGCCGCAGCAGGTGCTGGAGCTGCACACCGAGCTGGCCTCCTGCGAGCTGCCCGGCGGCTACTGCGCCCGGATGATCCGGGAGACCTGGCCGCAGGTGCGGATCACCAGCGTGGCCCCGTACGGGACCGACCACGCGGGACGTCAGCAGGGCATGCGGCACCTGCTCACCCATCAGGGTGAGCTGCACCAGGTGGCCGACGGGCCGGCGCGTCCGGCTCCGGTGCGGGCGCCGCTGCCGCAGGTCCCGCTGCAGCCGGCCATCCCGATGGACGCCATCGCGCAGGAACTGGCCGGCGCCTTCGGGCCGCAGGGCGTGTTCCGTTTCGACCAGCGGGCGGTGTCCCGTCAGGGCGTGCCGGAGATCGTGGCGCAGACCCTGATGTGGGCCGGTCTGCCCGTCGACTTCGGGCCGTTCTTCTGGGCGCAGGCCGTGCCGGGCCAGCCGGTGCCGACGCTGGCCGAGCTGGCGGCGCAGCGGCAGGTCCAGGCAGCGTCCGACGCGGGTTCGTACCTGGTGGTCGGCAGCGACTTCGGCAAGGCGCTCTGCGTGCAGTACGGGACCGCGCACATAGTGGCGGTCCCGGTGGAGGCCGGACCCGGAGGGGCGCCCGTACCGCCGCAGTTCGTGAATTCGAGCCTGCCGCAGTTCGCGCGTTCGCTGGCGATGCTGGGCCACATGTGGCGCCTGAGGCAGCATCTGACGCCGGAGCAGGCGGGCCGCTGGACCGTCGATTTCCAGGCGAATCTGGCGGGTCTCGACAGTGCGGCGCTGGCCTCTCCGGAGAGCTGGTGGTCGGTGCTGCTGGAGCAGATGTGGGACGGGCTCCTCTGATCGGATGATCGGATGTACGGCCGGGTCGGGACCTTCGAACGGGGTCCCGGCCCGGCCATTCCGGCTTCTGACACCAAATGACGCATCCTTGTCAGCAATCCCCGCGAGAGAGGCGCTTCCAGGATGAGTGCACCCATGTCACCTCAGGGACCCCAGGGTTTCTCGACCGTGCGAGGTCGCGGCTACCGGACCGAAGAGGTCGACCGGTACCTGGCCCGGCTGTCCGGGAGCCGGGACGAGGCGTGGGAACGGGTGGCGCGGCTGACCGTCCTGGCCAAGCGGATGGAGGCGGAGGCGGAGCGGCTGGCCGTCGCCGTCGCCTCGCTGGCCCCGCAGACGTACGACGAGCTGAGCGAGCGCGCCCGGCGGATCCTGTCGCTCGCCCAGGAGGAGGCGGAGGTCCTGCGCAGTGACGCGCGGGCCGACGCGGTGGAGGCGAAGGGCGCGGCCGAGGCGCACGCCGACCGGGTGGCGGAACTGGCGCGCCACGACGCGGAGGCCGTGCGGGAGCAGACCGAGGTCCGGGCGCGGCAGGGGCTGCTGCGGGCGCAGCGGGAGGCCGACGCGACGCGGGCGGAGGCGCGGGAGGACGCCGCGGGCCGGCGGGCGGAGGGAGTGGCCGCGCTCGGGGAGATGCGGCGGCGTACGGAGGCGCTGCTCGCGGAGCGGGAGCAGGAGCACGCGGAGCGGTGGGACGCGGCCGGGCGGGAGCTGGCCGCGCGCCAGGCGGAGCTGGAGGCGCGGAACGCGGAGCAGGAGCGGCTGGCGGAGGCGCGGCTGGCGGACGCGCGGCGGGGGTTCGCGGAGGCGGAGGAGACGGCGCGGCACGGGCAGGAGGACGCGGAGGCGCGGGCCGCGGAGCTGATCGCCGAGGCGCGGGTGCGGGAGGAGCGGGTGGGGCGGGAGACGGAGCGGGTCCTGCGGGAGCACGAGGAGGCGCAGGAGGAGATGCGGGCCCACATGAACCACGTGCGGTCCAGCCTGGCGGCGCTTACGGGGCGGGCGCCGGCGGAGGGGTAGTGCGGGTGCCCTGGCCGGGCGGGTGTCCGGGGCGGGGCGGTGCCCTGGTCGGGCCGGTGTCCTCGCCGGGCGGGTCGGGGGTGGCCGGGGGCGGTGCCGGGGCGGGGTGCCGTCCGGGACTGCATGATTTATGGCGCCCTGTCCGGGCCTCCAGTCGTGTGCCGGTACCGCGCGCCAACAAATCACGTTTTACGTCCCGGACGACACCCCACCCCGTCCCCGCCCCCGGCCTGGTTCGGGCGCAGTCCGGCCGGCCCTGCGGTCGGGGTGGGGTGGGCTCAGACGTGCTTCGTCAGGAAAGTCGCGATCAAGGGGGCGATGGTGGCGAGGTGGGTTTCCAGGGCGAAGTGGCCCGCGCCCTCGAAGACGTGGATTTCGGCGTCCGGTACGTCGCGCCGGTACGCCTGCGCTCCCGCCGGGGTGAAGAAGGGGTCGCCCGCGCCCCAGACGACCAGCAGGGGCGGGCGGGCCGTGCGCAGCCAGGTCTGCCAGTCGGGGTAGTGCGCGAAGTTGTTGGCGTAGTCGAAGGCCAGGTCGGCCTGGGCGTCGGCGCGGCCCGGCAGGCCGAGGTAGTGGAGGTCCAGGGTCCAGTTGTCCGGGGAGACGAGCGAGGGGTCCGCGACCCCGGTCTCGTACTGGAAGCGGGTGCCTTCCTCGGTGAAGAGGCGGCGGACGCGGTCCTCGTTGCCGGGGACCTCGCGGCCGAGTCCGGCGAACTCGCGGGCCGCGTCCGAGAGGCCCTCGTCGTACGCGTTGCCGTTCTGGACGATCAGGCCCGTGACCCGGTCCGGTCGGCGGGCGGCCAGGCGCAGGCCCACGGGGGCGCCGAAGTCGAAGACGTAGAGCGCGTAGCGGTCCAGGCCGAGGGCGTCGGTGAAGCCCTCCACGACGTCCGCGAGCCGGTCGAAGGTGTACGTGAACCCGTCCGGTGCCTCGGTCCGGCCGAAGCCAGGGTAGTCGGGGGCGATCAGCCGGTACGGGGTGTCGCCGAGCGCGTCCATCAGGCGGGCGAACTGGTGGGAGGCGGTGGGGAAGCCGTGCAGGAGCAGCAGGACGGGGGCGTTCGCGGGGCCGCTCTCGCGGTAGGCGACGGACACGCCGTCGACGTCGACGGTGCGGTGGATCGGCATCACATGCCTCCTTGTGGCTTGGTGGCATTAGTCTTGCGGAGGCGTGGCTAATGGGTCAAGGGGGGTTGGTAGAGTTAGTTTCATGGTGTCGTTTCCGCTTGTGGGTGAGCCGCTCGCCCTGGACCTGTTGAACGCGGGGGAGCTCCTCGACGCCCCCGAGGGCCTCGCGGCCTGGATCGGGGAGCAGGCCGGGCGGCTGGAGCCGGTCGGCGGGGTGGGGGAGGCCGAGGTGTCCGCCGTGCGGGCCGTCCGGGAGGCGGCCGGGCCGGTGCTGGACGCCGTCCGGCGCGGCGGCCCGCCACCGGCCGGGGCGCTGCGCGCGCTGAACGGTTTCCTCGCCGCGGCCCCCTCGCACACCGAACTGGCCTGGACCGGCGGGGCCGGGCTGACGGCCGCCCCGCGCCGGACGGCCGACCCGGCGCGGCGGCTGGCGGCGGAGCTGGCGCAGTCGGTGGCGGAGCTGGCGACGGACCCCCGGGTGACCTCGGTGCGCCGGTGCGAGGCGGAGGGCTGCGTGCTGCTGTTCCTCCCCGCGCACCCGCGGCGCCGCTGGTGCGTGGCGTCGGTCTGCGGCAACCGGGCCCGGGTGGCCCGCTATTACGCCCGCCACAAGGAGGCCGGCGCGTGAGCCGTGAGTGGGATGCGCTGGACGAGAGCCGGCGGGCGTTCATGATCAACGCGTTCGAGATCGACATCCTGCCCGGGGTCTGGGGCGACCTGGCGGAGGAGGACAAGGAGCTGCCGGTCTCCGCGCTGGCCGCGATGCTGCTCGATCTCGTCGACCGGGGCTGGGTGGAGGTGCGCCGGGTCGCGCCGTGGACCGCGCCCGACGGCTCGCCCGGCTATCAGCCGGGCGAGCCGGTCCCGCGTGCGGAGCTGCCCGCCGTGCTGGCGGACCCCGACGAATGGGAGTACCCGGCGGACGGGGCGGAGTGGATCGGGGCGCTGACCCTGACGGAGACCCCCGAGGGGTGGCGCGTCAACCGCATCGGCCCCGAGGAGGAGGGCTACCCGGCCGGCTCGTAGCGGTACGGGTCGCTGCGCAGCCCGCGGGAGGTGACCACCACCGTGAACGGGGGCTTCGCCGTGGCCGGGAGCGGGGCCGTCAGGGCGCCCGTCGCCGGGTCGGGGGTGGCCGTCAGGGCGGTGTCGTCCACCGTGAGGCGGGGTTCGGCGAAGCCGCCGCCCTCCACCGTGAGCAGGCCGTCGGCGGCTTCGACGTGGGTGATGACCGGGTTGGCGCGGGTGGCCAGCTTGTTCACCAGGTAGGCCCCGGCCGGGGCGCCGGTCAGGGCCCAGATCTCGGACGGCAGCCGGGGGAGTCCCGCGCGTACGTCGGAGAGGAAGAACAGGACGACGTAGAGCATCGTGACGGCGCTCAGGGCCACGTACTGGAGGTCTACGAGGTCGGTGCGGCCGCTGTCGTTCGCGATCAGTTCGCGCAGCGGGCGCCGGCCGGTGGCGGTGGGCCTGGGGGCCGGCTTGGCCAGGGTGCCGCTCTCCACCCGCATCCCGACGACGGTCTTCGCCGCGATCAGGGCCACGTAGGGGCCTCCGAGCAGCGGGAGGTAGACGGAGGTCAGGGAGGACAGGGGGCCGTCCGGGCCGTGGAAGTACCGGACGCCGCCGCCCGCCGTCAGTCCGTACCCGAGGATCGCGAGCAGCAGCCAGACCAGGATCACGGTCCAGGCCAGCGCGAGGGCGGTGGAGGTGGAGAGCCGGCCGTCGCGGCCGGTCACCGCTCCGGGCCTGCGGTACAGGCGCAGGCCGACGGGGCCGGCCAGCGCGGCCAGTAACGCCAGTGCGCAGAGTGCGGATGCCATGTCGTCCCCCAGGGTGCGGTCCTGGGGAAGAGGGTCACCCAATGGGTCCGGGCATGACAAGTCTGGGCGGTGGCGGCTACTCCTGTTCCGGCAGTACCGGGAACCGTCGCGGCGCCACCAGCAGCAGCACCAGCAGGGCGGCCACGGCCGCGGCGGTCGCGCCCAGGAAGATGTGGTCCACGGCCGCCGCCACCGCCGAGCGCAGGTGGTCCGAGGCGGCCGGGGCCAGGGAGCCCGGTTCGGCCAGGGCCCGCGACACGTCGTCGAGCCGCTCCGGGGACCCCGCGGCCGGGGAGTCCGCCAGCCGGGCGGCGACGGTCGCGTTGGCCACCGCCCCCAGCAGCGCGGCCCCCACGCTCTGCCCGACGGTGCGGCAGAAGAGCACGGAGGCCGTCGTGGTGCCCCGCTCGGCCCAGCCCACCGTGGACTGCACGCCGACGATCAGCGGCAGCTGGAACAGCCCGAGGGCGGCGCCCAGCAGCAGCATGACGAGCGCGGGCTGCCACGGCCGGGCGGGATACGGGAGCAGGGTGAAGGCGAACAGGACGACCGCGGCGAGGGACATGCCGAGGACGGCGGTGTCGCGGAAGCCGATGCGCCGGTAGACGTGTTGGCACAGGGCGGCCGACAGGGGCCAGCTCAGGGTCATCAGCGCCGTCACGAAGCCGGCCCCCACCGGCCCGAGGCCGAGTACGGACTGTGCGTAGGTCGGCACGAACACCATCGGGGCGACCATCAGCAGCCCCAGGGCTCCGAGCGCCAGGTTGACGGCGGCGATGGTGCGCCGGCGCCACACCCAGCCCGGCAGGATCGGCCGCGCCGCGCGCCGCTCGATCCGGACCACCACGGCGGCCAGGGCGGCGCTCGCGCCGAGCAGCCCCAGCGAGGGCGCCGACAGCCAGGGCCAGGCGACCCCGCCCTGCACCAGCGCGAAGAGCAGCAGCCCGCCGCAGGCGAAGACGCCGAGGGCCCCGGCCCAGTCGACGGGGCCCCGGCGGCCGGGGGAGCGTACGGGCTCCACGAGGTGGCGGGCGGTCAGCCACAGGGCGAGCCCGGCGAGCGGCACGTTGATCAGGAAGGTCCAGCGCCAGCCCGCGCAGGCGGCGAGCACACCGCCGAGGGCCGGGCCGATCAGGGAGGAACTCGCCCACACGGTGGTCATCCGGGCCTGTATGCGCGGGCGGTCCCGGAGCGGGTAGAGGTCGGCGGCCAGGGTCTGCACGGTGCTCTGCAGGGCGCCGCCGCCCAGCCCCTGGACGATCCGGAAGGCGATCAGCGCGGCCATGTTCCAGGCGGACGCGCACAGGACGGAGCCGAGGAGGAAGAGGGCGGTGCCGAAGAGGAGGACGGGCTTGCGGCCGAGGGTGTCGCTCAGGCTGCCGTAGACGGGGAGGGTGACGGTGACCGCGAGGAGGTAGCCGGAGAAGAGCCAGGTGAAGACGGAGAACCCGCCGAGGTCCCCGACGATCTGGGGGACGGCGGTGGAGACGATCGTGCTGTCGAGGGCGACCAGGGCCATGTTCAGCATCAGCGCGACCACGACGGCGGTCGGCGGGCGCCTCCGCGCGCCGTCCGCCGCGGGAGCGGCCCCGGCGGCGGGACCGGCCGCGGCGGCGGGACCGGCCGCGGCGGGACCGCCCGCCGTGGGACCGCCCGCCGTGGGACCGGCCGTTCCGGGTGCGGCCGTTCCGGGTGCGGCCGTCGGACTGGCGGGAACCTTTCCTGCCGGCGGACCCGCCACCGCTGCCGGCGTCCCCCGCCCGTGGGCGTCCGCCCCGTTCTTCCCCGACCCCACCCTGTCCCCCTTCGCGGCGGATATCACCATCTCACCGGGGGTGCGATCCGCGGTATCCCCTACACCGGATCGCCCGAAGGGCGGACATCCCCTAGGGGTGTCTCCCCACAAGGGGGCAGGGGGCTTTCGTCCCGGCGGATGAGGCCGAAGGCACCCCCGGCGTCCTTAACTGGTTCCTACGGACGGGGACGTGGGGGTGGGGTTAACCCCCCGGTGGATACGGCGAAGGGCACCAGGGCGCCGGACACCCCCCGCACCGCAGACTTCACGGCGGCGACGCATTCGGGCGCGCAGACGAAACACAACGGGGGAGAACACCGTGACAACGGCGATGACCGAAACCAGGCACGGAGGGACCGGCGGCCAGAGCCCCGTCGCGGCCCGGGCGCGCGAGGTCGTCAAGGCCTACGGCTCCGGCGAGACCCGCGTCGTCGCCCTGAACGCCGTCGACGTGGACATCCACCGCGGCCAGTTCACCGCGATCATGGGCCCCTCGGGCTCGGGCAAGTCCACGCTGATGCACTGCCTGGCCGGGCTGGACACGGTCACGAGCGGACGGATCGAGCTCGACGGCACCGAGATCACCGGCCTGAAGGACAAGAAGCTCACCCAGCTCCGCCGCGACAAGATCGGGTTCATCTTCCAGGCCTTCAACCTGCTCCCGACGCTGAACGCCCTGGAGAACATCACCCTCCCCATGGACATCGCGGGCCGCAAGCCCGAGCCGCAGTGGCTGGAGCGGGTCGTCGAGACCGTCGGACTCGCCGGCCGCCTCAAGCACCGGCCGACCGAACTCTCCGGCGGCCAGCAGCAGCGCGTGGCGGTCGCCCGAGCCCTGGCCGCCCGTCCCGCGATCATCTTCGGCGACGAGCCGACCGGAAACCTGGACTCCAGGGCCGGCGCCGAGGTCCTCGGCTTCCTGCGCCGGTCGGTGGACGAGCTGGGCCAGACCATCGTGATGGTCACCCACGACCCGGTCGCCGCCTCCTACGCGGACCGCGTCATCTTCCTGGCGGACGGCAGCATCGTCGACGAGATGTACGCTCCCACCGCCGAGCAGGTCCTCGACCGCATGAAGGACTTCGACGCGCGCGGGCGGACCTCGTGACCGTCATGAAGACCGCGCGTCGCAACTTCTTCGCGCACAAGGGGCGGATGGCGCTCTCCGCCATCGCCGTACTGCTCTCCGTCGCCTTCGTCTGCGGCACGCTGGTGTTCACGGACACCATGAACACCACCTTCGACAAGCTGTTCGCGGTCACCAGCTCCAACGTCACCGTCAGCCCCAAGCCGCCGGCCGAGGGCGAGGGCGAGGAGAACCAGAACCGCGGCAAGCCGCGCGTGCTGCCCGCCTCGGCCGTGGAGAGCGTCCGCACGGCCGCGGGCGTCAAGTCCGCGGAGGGCGGCGTCTTCTCGACCGCCGTCACGGTCGTCAACTCCAAGAACGAGAACATGGGGTCGAGCACCGGCGCCCCGACCATCGCGGGCAACTGGACCGACAACGAACTCAAGTCCATGAAGATCACCTCCGGCCGGGCCCCGCGCGGCCCCACCGAGGTGATGGTCGACGCCGACACCGCCGAGAAGCACCACCTGGCACTCGGGGACGAGCTGCGCACCATCGCCGTCACCGGTGACATCCGTACGAAGATCAGCGGCATCGCCTCCTTCACCGTCACCAACCCGGGCGCGGCCATCGTCTACTTCGACACCGCCACCGCGCAGGACAAGCTCCTCGGCGCGACCGGCGTGTTCACCCACGTCAACGTCACCGCCAAGGACGGCGTCAGCGACGAGCAGCTCAAGAAGGACGTGGCGGCCGCGGTCGGCGCGGACACGTACAAGCTCCAGACCGCCAAGGAGGCCGCGGCCGACAACAAGAAGGACATGGGCTTCCTCGACGTCATGAAGTACGTGATGCTCGGCTTCGCCGGCATCGCCTTCCTCGTCGGCATCTTCCTGATCTTCAACACCTTCTCGATGCTGGTCGCCCAGCGGACCCGCGAGATCGGCCTGATGCGCGCCATCGGCTCCGACCGGGGCCAGATCAACCGGTCCGTCCTCATCGAGGCCTTCCTGCTCGGTGTGGTCGGCTCCCTCGCCGGCGTCGCGGCGGGCGTGGGCCTGGCCGTCGGCCTGATGAAGCTCATGGGCCAGATGGGCATGCACCTGTCCACCGGCGACCTGACCGTGAAGTGGACGACCCCGGTCGTCGGCCTGCTCCTCGGCATCATCGTCACCGTGGTCGCCGCCTACATCCCGGCCCGCCGGGCCGGGAAGGTCTCCCCGATGGCCGCCCTGCGCGACGCCGGCACCCCCGGCGACCGCAAGGCGGGTACCGTCCGCGCGGTCCTCGGACTGGTCCTCACCGGGATCGGCGGCGCGGCCCTGTTCCTCGCCGCCGCCGCCGAGAAGGCCTCGGTCGGATCGCTGTGGCTGGCCCTGGGCGTGTTCTTCACCCTCATCGGCTTCATCGTGATCGGCCCGCTGCTGGCCGGAGTGGTGGTCCGGGTGCTCGCGGCCCCCGTGCTGCGGCCCTTCGGCTCCGTCGGCCGGCTCGCCGAACGCAACGCCCTGCGCAACCCGCGCCGTACGGGTGCCACGGCCGCCGCGCTGATGATCGGACTGGCGCTGGTCGCCTGCCTGTCGGTGGTGGGCTCCTCGATGGTGGCCTCGGCCACCGACGAGCTCGACCGGACGGTGGGCGCGGACTACATCGTCGACTCCCAGACCGGACAGCCGGTCATGCCGCAGGCCGAGGAGGCCATGCGCGCCACCAAGGGCCTGGACCACGTCACCGCCTACCGCGAGGTGGACGCCAAGATCACCGCGCCCGACGGCAGCAGCCTGCGGACCGGCCTGAGCGCCACCGACCCGACCTACGCCCAGGACGTGCGCCGCAAGATGACCGCCGGAGCGCACAAGGACGCGTACGCGCCCGGCTCCATGTCGGTCGGTTCGATCTACGCCGACCAGCACCACGTCAAGGTCGGCGACGAGATGACGGTCGCCTTCACCGGGGGCAAGACGGTCAGGCTCAAGGTCGCCGCGATCACCTCGGACGAGGGCAACCTCGACAAGGGCGTGAAGTACATCAGCACCGCGACCGCCGAGGCCAACGTTCCGGCCGACCAGCTGGCCCGCCCCTTCATGCTGCTGGCCAAGGCGAAGCCGGGACAGGCCGACGACGCCTACCCGGCCCTCAAGGCGGCCCTGGCCGGGTACCCGCAGTACAAGGTGCTCAACCAGACCGACTACAAGCAGGACCTCAAGGACCAGGTCGGGCAGCTGCTCAACATGGTCTACGGCCTCCTCGCACTCGCGATCATCGTCGCGGTGCTGGGCGTCGTGAACACCCTGGCCCTCTCGGTGGTCGAGCGGACCCGCGAGATCGGCCTGATGCGCGCCATCGGCCTCTCCCGCCGCCAGCTGCGCCGGATGATCCGTCTGGAGTCGGTGGTCATCGCCCTCTTCGGCGCCCTGCTGGGCCTGGGCCTCGGCATGGGCTGGGGCGCCACCGCGCAGCAGCTCCTCGCCCTCCAGGGCCTGAAGGTGCTGGAGATCCCGTGGCCGACGATCATCGGGGTCTTCGCCGGCTCGGCCCTGGTGGGCCTGTTCGCCGCACTGGTCCCGGCCTTCCGGGCGGGGCGGATGAACGTACTGAACGCGATCGCGAGCGAGTAGTCGGCGCGGACCGGTCGTACGGGGGAACACGGGGGAGCACGGGGGAGGGAGCGGGGGAAACACGGGGGAAGCGCGCCGGCCCCGGCACGTCCGAGAGGACGGGCCGGGGCCGGCGTACGTCCGTTTCCGGCTCAGGCCACCCGCTGGAGCAGGACGACCCCGCCCGCCTCGCCCACCAGGACGAACCGCGACCCCGGATGCAGCCGGGCGGCGTAGTCGACGGGGTCCTTCCCGGCCCAGCCGGTGGAGTTGTCGAAGGTCAGGTAGGCCGGGAGCACGCCCCGGGTGTTGCCGATCCAAAAGACCCGGCAGCGCGAGGTCAGCCGGCTCAGCACGCCGATGTCGGCCTCCACCCCCACCCCGTCCGGGATCCGCGCGAGCAGCTTCTCCACGGCGGCCACCCGGGCGGGCTTGCGGTAGGTTTCCCGCTCCCCGAGCCGGGCCAGCGGCAGGCTGGTCGCGCTCAGCGCGAGGGCCGCGGCGAGCACGGCCGCGGGCAGCTGGAGGGCGTACGCGCGCAGCCACGGCCGCCGGTCGCGCCGTACGGTGTCGAGCGCGTCGGCCAGCGCGAGGAAGACGACCGGCATCAGGACGGCGCTGTAGTGGAAGTCGCTGGACCAGAAGTACGGGTCGCTCGACAGGAACCGCCAGCCGAGGGTGGGCGCGGCCACCAGCAGCAGCGGGGAGCGCAGCGCCAGCAGCCCGGTGGTGGGCACCAGCAGCCAGGCCAGGGTGGCGAGCTTCGTGCCGTACCCCTGGAAGGGACCGCCGCCCTTGCCCATCTTCTCCCAGTAGGTGTACCCGTCCAGGGCGAAGTGGGGTATCACCACGGTGAAGACCACCACGGCGGCCACCACCCCGGCCACCGCGACGCCGAGCGCGAGCCGCGCGGCCCGCCGGTCGGCGGCCCGGGCCCGCCAGGCGACCACCAGGGCCAGCACCGCCACGGTGGCCCCGAGGTCCTCCTTGACCAGCAGCAGCGGAAGCGACCAGAGCAGCGCGGCCCGCCATCGGCGCGCGAGCAGCGCCTCCAGCGCGAAGGCCAGCAGCGGCACCGCGAAGCAGATCTCGTGGAAGTCGAAGTCGACGGCCCGCTGGATTCCCCAGGACAGTCCGTACGCCACCCCGACCGCGAGCCCGCGGCCCTGCCCCAGGAGGCGGACCGCGGCCCGGGTCACCGGCAGAGCGGACAGCGCGAGCAGCGCCGCCTGCACCACCAGCAGGGTGACCGGGCCCGGGAAGACCCGGTAGAACGGGGCGATCAGGGCGATGACGGGACTGAAGTGGTCGCCGAGGACGAGGGCCCCGGGGCCCTTCAGGTCCACCACCGGTGCCTGGAGGTGGGCGTAGGCCCTGACCGCCTGCTCGAAGATCCCCAGGTCCCAGGAGGACTCCTCCATCCGCCGGTGGCGGCAGACGGAGAGCGTCGCGTACGCCAGGAACAGCACGCAGACGAGCGCGTACGGGGCCCCTCGCACGGCCGCGGCCGCCAGGCGGGCCCGCCCGGCGGCGGGCGGGCGGGCATATGCCGGCGGGGAGGGCGCGGCGGGTCCGCCCGCGGGCTCCTCGGCGGTCTGGGGGCTCCCGGACGTGGACATACGGACAGATTGTCATCCCGCGGTGGAGCGGGCCGCTCCGGCCCCTCACCCGTGCGGAGGCCGGAATCCCCCGCGCGGGCGTCACACCCGCGTCGTAGGGTGGGAACCCCCGGCCCGTTCACGTGTCGGGTCCTTCGCGTTGCCCCTCCACGCCCCTTCCCAGGACGGAAATCCGCCTTCATGAGCCTGCACGGACTGCTCGACGCCGTCACCCGGGACCCCGCCCTCGCCGAGGCGGTCACGGCGGCCGGGGACGGCAACCGCATGCACGTGGACCTCGTCGGCCCGGCCGCCGCGCGGCCCTTCGCGATCGCCGCGCTGGCCGCCCGTACGGAGCGGACCGTCCTCGCGGTCACCGCCACCGGGCGCGAGGCCGAGGACCTGGCCGCCGCGCTGCGCTCACTGCTGCCGGCCGACGGGGTGGTGGACTACCCCTCCTGGGAGACGCTGCCGCACGAGCGCCTCAGCCCGCGCAGCGACACCGTCGGCCGCCGCATCGCGGTACTGCGCCGCCTCGCGCACCCGAGCAAGGACGACCCGGCCACCGGGCCCGTCTCGGTGGTCGTGGCCCCCATCCGGTCCGTGCTCCAGCCGCAGGTCAAGGGGCTCGGGGACCTGGTGCCCGTCAGCCTGCGCCAGGGGCAGAGCACCGACCTCGGCGAGGTCACCGGGGCGCTGGCGGCGGCCGCGTACGCACGCGTCGAGCTGGTCGAGAAGCGCGGCGAGTTCGCCGTGCGCGGCGGCATCCTCGACGTGTTCCCGCCCACCGAGGAGCACCCGCTGCGCGTGGAGTTCTGGGGCGACGAGGTCGAGGAGATCCGCTACTTCAAGGTCGCCGACCAGCGCTCCCTGGAGATCGCCGAGCACGGCCTGTGGGCCCCGCCCTGCCGCGAGCTGCTGCTGACCGACGAGGTGCGCGAGCGGGCGGCGGCCCTGGCCGAGGCCCACCCGGAGCTGGGCGAACTGCTGCACAAGATCGCCGAGGGGATCGCCGTCGAGGGCATGGAGTCCCTCGCGCCGGTCCTCGTCGACGACATGGAACTGCTGATCGACGTCCTGCCCGCCGGGGCCATGGCCGTGGTCTGCGACCCGGAGCGGGTGCGGACCCGGGCCGCCGACCTGGTGGCGACCTCCCAGGAGTTCCTGATGGCCTCCTGGGCGGCCACCGCCGGCGGCGGCGAGGCCCCCATCGACGTCGGTGCGGCCTCGCTGCGCGGCATCGCCGACGTCCGCGAGCACGCCCGCGAGCTCGGCATGATGTGGTGGTCGGTCTCCCCCTTCGCCGCCGAGGACGCGGACCTGGCCGGCGGGGACACCCTCAAGCTGGGCATGCGCGCCCCCGAGGCCTACCGCGGCGACACCGCCCGGGCGCTCGCCGACACCAAGGGCTGGATCGCCGACGGCTGGCACACCGTCTACCTCACCGAGGGCCACGGCCCGGCGGCCCGCACCGTGGAGGTCCTGGGCGGCGAGGGCATCGCGGCCCGCCTGGAGGCCGACCTGCCGTCCCTGGAGCCCGGCGTCGTGCACGTCTCCTGCGGCTCCCTCGACAACGGCTTCGTCGACCCGGCCCTGCGCCTGGCCGTGCTGACCGAGACCGACCTGACCGGGCAGCGCACCGCCACCAAGGACCTGGGCCGGATGCCGACCCGGCGCCGCAAGTCCGTCGACCCCCTCACCCTGGAGGTCGGCGACCACATCGTCCACGAGCAGCACGGCGTCGGCCGCTACATCGAGATGGTGCAGCGCACGGTGCAGGGCGCCACCCGCGAGTACCTCCTCGTCGAGTACGCGCCCGCCAAGCGCGGCCAGCCCGGCGACCGCCTCTACATCCCCACCGACCAGCTGGAGCAGGTCACCAAGTACGTCGGCGGCGAGGCCCCCACCCTGCACCGTCTCGGCGGCGCCGACTGGACCAAGACCAAGGCGCGGGCGAAGAAGGCGGTCAAGGAGATCGCCGCCGACCTCATCAAGCTCTACAGCGCCCGCATGGCGGCCCCCGGCCACACCTTCGGCCCGGACACCCCCTGGCAGCGCGAGCTGGAGGACGCCTTCCCGTACGCGGAGACCCCCGACCAGCTCACCACCATCGCCGAGGTCAAGGAGGACATGGAGAAGTCCGTCCCCATGGACCGGCTGATCTGCGGCGACGTCGGCTACGGCAAGACGGAGATCGCCGTCCGCGCGGCCTTCAAGGCGGTGCAGGACGGCAAGCAGGTCGCCGTCCTCG
Organism: Streptomyces sp. NPDC004667; assembly: GCF_040609475.1. Classification (NCBI taxonomy): domain Bacteria; kingdom Bacillati; phylum Actinomycetota; class Actinomycetes; order Kitasatosporales; family Streptomycetaceae; genus Streptomyces; species Streptomyces sp. NPDC004667. Next base: position 43,965 of record NZ_JBEXKC010000011.1, read on the forward strand.
TGCCCACCACCCTCCTGGTGCAGCAGCACTTCGGGACCTTCTCCGAGCGCTACAGCCAGTTCCCGGTCAACGTGAAGGCGCTGTCCCGCTTCCAGAGCGACACCGAGTCCAAGGCCACCCTGGAGGGGCTCAAGGAGGGGTCGGTCGACATCGTCATCGGCACCCACCGGCTGTTCTCCCAGGAGACGAAGTTCAAGGACCTCGGCCTGGTCATCGTCGACGAGGAGCAGCGCTTCGGCGTCGAGCACAAGGAGCAGCTGAAGAAGCTGCGCGCCAACGTGGACGTGCTGACGATGTCCGCGACCCCGATCCCGCGCACCCTGGAGATGGCGGTGACCGGCATCCGCGAGATGTCGACGATCACCACCCCGCCCGAGGAGCGCCACCCGGTCCTGACCTTCGTCGGCCCGTACGAGGAGAAGCAGATCGGCGCGGCCGTCCGCCGCGAACTGCTGCGCGAGGGGCAGTGCTTCTACATCCACAACCGGGTCGAGTCGATCGACCGGGCCGCCGCCAGGCTCCGCGAGATCGTGCCCGAGGCGCGCATCGCGACCGCGCACGGGCAGATGTCGGAACAGGTCCTGGAGCAGGTGGTCGTCGACTTCTGGGAGAAGAAGTTCGACGTGCTCGTCTCGACGACGATCGTCGAGTCCGGCATCGACATCTCCAACGCCAACACCCTGATCGTGGAGCGCGGCGACAACTTCGGCCTCTCCCAGCTGCACCAGCTGCGCGGCCGCGTCGGACGCGGGCGCGAGCGCGGGTACGCGTACTTCCTGTACCCGCCGGAGAAGCCGCTGACCGAGACCGCGCACGAGCGGCTCGCGACGATCGCCCAGCACACCGAGATGGGCGCCGGCATGTACGTGGCGATGAAGGACCTGGAGATCCGCGGCGCGGGCAACCTGCTCGGCGGCGAGCAGTCCGGACACATCGCGGGCGTCGGCTTCGACCTGTACATCCGGATGGTCGGCGAGGCGGTGGCCGACTACCGGGCCGCGATCGAGGGCGGGGCGGAGGAGGAGCCGCCGCTGGAGGTCAAGATCGAGCTGCCGGTCGACGCGCACGTCCCGCACGACTACGCGCCCGGCGAGCGGCTGCGCCTGCAGGCGTACCGGTCCATCGCGTCGGCGAACTCGGAGGCCGACATCAAGGCGGTGCGCGAGGAGCTCACCGACCGCTACGGCAAGCTGCCCGAGCCGGTGGAGAACCTGCTGCTGGTGGCGGGGCTGCGGATGCTCGCGCGGGCCTGCGGGGTCGGCGACATCACCCTCCAGGGTCCCAACATCCGCTTCGGGCCGGTGGAGTTGCGCGAGTCCCAGGAACTGCGGCTCAAGCGGCTCTACCCGGGGACGGTGCTCAAGCCCGCGACCTCGCAGGTGCTGGTGCCGCGCCCGAAGACGGCCCGGGTCGGCGGGAAGCCGCTGGTCGGGCGGGAACTCCTGGCCTGGACGGGGGAGTTCCTCACCACGATCCTCGGCTCGTAGCCGGCCCGGCTGCCTATCATCGGATGATGATCCCTTCCGTCGCCCTGCGCTGCCCGGCGCAGCAGGACCGCCCGGCCCTGCTGCTGCGTCCCTGGGAGGAGGCGGACGTGCCCGCGCTGAGGGGGGCGTACCGGGACCCGGTGATGCGCCGCCGGACCCGGTACCCGGTCGACAGCGAGCGCGACGGGCTGATGTTCGTGGAGGACGGCCGACGGGACTGGGCCGAGGGCCGGCGGTTCGCCTTCGCCGTGGTGGAGGAGGACTCGGGGCTGTTGGTGGCCGGCACCGTCCTCAAGCGGGCGGGCGCGGACGGCCCGTCCGCCGAGGTGGGCTACTGGACGGCGGCGCCCGCGCGGGGCCGCGGCATCGCCCCGCGCGCCCTGGAGGCCCTCACCGCCTGGGCGTTCGCCACCTTCGCCGGCGCCGGGCTGGAACGCCTCGACCTCCTGCACCAGGAGGACAACGAGGCCTCCTGCCGCGTCGCGGCCAAGAGCGGGTACGCCTTCGAGACGACCCTGCCCGCCGCGCCGCCCGAGTTCCCCCTCGACGGCCACCTGCACGTGCGGCGGGCCCGCGCCTGACGGGTCTGACGGGTCTGACGGGTCTGACGGGGCGGGCAGGGCGGGCGGGTCTGACGGGGCGGGCGGGCCGGACGGCCGTCAGACGGCCTCGCCCGCCGGGCCGCCGATCTTCGACAGGTCCAGGACGTCGGAGTCCTGCGGGGAGGCCGTGTCGACCGGGACGTCGAACGCCGAGAACAGCGCCTCGCCGGTGGTGTCCCCGCTGACCGCCGACTTCAGTACGTACGGCTTGCCCTCGGTGGCGACGTAGTCGGTCTGCGTGCCCTGCCGGGACGGGGAGGTGACCGCCAGCGCCGGCTTGCCGTCGACGGTGGTGGTCTGGCCCTTGCGGGCGAGCGGGCTGCCCTTGCCGAAGTCGCCCGTCAGCTTGTCGAGGTCGCAGCTGCCCGTTATCGACGCGGCCCGCGGGTCGGAGACGGGGACCTTCACCCACCGGTCGGCGAGCGCGGCCACCATCTGGTCCGTCTGCTTCTGAGGGGTGTGCCGCTCCCGGGCCGCGCCCCGCCAGTAGGCGGCGTCGCCCCGGAAGTGCACCAGTTCGCTGGACTTGATGATGTCGAGGCGGCCCATGCCCTCCAGGCGCACGGCGCCGTTGCAGTGGCCCTGCTTGTCGAGGGACAGGTCGATCTGCATCGGCTTGCCCTGGTAGTCGGCCTTGGCGTTGACGTGCGCCGACTCCGCCTTGCGGGTGGTCTCGTAGGCCTCCGTCAGGATCTCCTGCCCGGACCGTTCGGAGATCGGGCCGCCGCTGCGGGCGGGCGCCGGGGCCCCGCCCGGGGCCGAGGGCGAAGGGGCCTGCGCCGCACGGGCCTCGCGCCCCACGGACGCGGCCCTGCCCGGAGCGCCCCCGCAGGCCGTCAGGCCGGCGCCGAGCAGGGCCGTGGCGGCGAGGGCCGCCGCGCTGGTCTTCGTACGGCTGCGCATTTCGGATCCCCCCGTGGAAAGTCGAACAGGCTCAGCCGTCGAGCGTAGAGGGTGCCTGCGACACGGCCCCGGCGCCCCCGGACCGGGACGCGCCGGGGCCGGGGGCGTCGGGCCGGCGCAGCGCGCGGTACTCGGCGCTGCCGGCCTCCGGGCCGCCCCGCTGCCAGTGCTTGACGAGGTACGGCTCGCCCTCCAGCAGCACGTGGTCGGTCAGTTCGACGCCGCCGGGCCCCTTCGACGTGAACACCGCCACCGGCTTGCCGTCCTGGTGGGTGTCCGGCTCCCGGTGGGTGCCGGTCCGCTCCGCCGGGAAGGCGTGGGAGGGGTAGCCCTCCTTGCAGAGGGCGAGGAGGTGCGCGACCGAGGGGTCACCCGGCCTGACGTCGAACCAGCCGTCCTCGGTGTCGGGGGTCTTGACGGGCGCGTCCCCGAAGTGGTCCCGGAGGAATCCGGCATCGCCCCTGAAGGAGAGCCTGCCGTCCTCCATCAGGACCTCCCCCGCCCCGGCCCGGAAGACCGTGACCGCGCCCCAGCACGTGCCGTCGCCCTCGAAGGACAGGTCCGCCCTCATCTGGCGGTCGCCGATGGTGCGCTGGAAGGTCGCCTCCTTGGAGGCGGCCAGATCCGTCTGTTCGTAGGCGGAGCGCAGGACGGCGGCCGGGTCCTTGCCCGCGAGCGGGTCGGGCGCCGTGGCGGAGGCGGACGGCGTCCGCTGCGCCGCCGCGCCGGCGGACTCCGGCCCGCAGGCGGTGGCGGTGGCGGCCAGCAGGGCCGTGCAGGCGAGTGCGGCCACGGACACGGATACGGGCGGTGTGGTGCGCAAGACGGGTCCCCCCCTGGGATCGGTCAGAACCCCAGAGGGTAACCACGGCGGCCCGGAGGACGGCTGGAGGGGGTTCCGGCGGCGGCCGCTCCGGCGGATCCGTCACCCCGGACCGACCGGGCTGCGACCCTGCAACGGTTGGGGCCTTCCCCTCACGGACGGCCGGAAAGGCTGTATACGCTCAGACCAGCACCCTTCCGTACGCCTCGTCAGGAGCAGCGATGCACGGCCCCGGCCTCCCGCCGCAGCACGGCCCCCACGGCCACCGTTCCCTCTCCGGGGGCGAGATGACGCTGCGCGTGCTGTTCACGGCGCTGCCGCTCCTCAGCTGCGGGTTCTTCGCCTGGGGGTCGATGCTGCGGCTGGCGATCCTCACCCGCAAGGGGCGGGACTGGGCGCTGCTGGTCATCAGCGGGGTGCTGTCGATCGTCTGGCTCACCCTCATCGAGATGGACCCCACGGCCGAGGTCAACGGCTGGCAGGGCAACCTCGGCGCCGGTGGCTCGATCTTCATGGGATTCGCGATCTGCGTGTACCACCTGGTCGCCGATATCCGCCACCACGAGAACAAGAGCCCCGCCGCCCCGGCCGTCGGGGCCGCGCCCTGGTACCCGGCGGGCCCGCAGGCACCGTACGGCGGGCAGCAGCAGACCACCCCCTCCTACGGCTACCCGCCCGTGCGGGACCCGGCCCCCGCGCCCCCGCAGGTTCCCCCGCAGACGGCGCCGCGCCTCGGGCAGGTGCGCGCCGAACTCGACGAACTCAGCGAGCTCCTGCGCCGCCAGGGCCCCGGCCAGGGTCAGAGCCAGAGCCAGAGCCAGGGCCAGAGCCAGGGCCAGGGCCAGGGCCCGGCCCACCCGCCGCGGCCCCAGCAGCCCCCGCAGCCCGGCGGCCCCTACCAGGACCCGAACAGCACGGCCTTCCAGGACCCGAACCGGTGACCGAGAGCGAACGCCTGATCGGCGAGCGCTACCAGCTCGCCACCATCCTCGGCCAGGGCGGCATGGGCCAGGTGTGGACGGCCTACGACCGCCGCCTGGACCGGCGCGTCGCCGTCAAACTGCTGCGCCCCGACCGGGTGGCCGGCCCCGGCACCGTCGCCGAGGAGCTGCGCCGCCGCTTCGTGCGCGAATGCCGCGTCACCGCCCAGGTCGACCACCCCGGGCTGGTCACCGTCCACGACGCCGGCAACGACGGGGACGAGCTCTACCTCGTCATGGGCTACGTCGAGGGCTCCGACCTCGCCGACCACCTCGCCGCGCACGACCCGTACCCGTGGCCCTGGGCGGTCGCGGTGGTCGCGCAGCTGTGCGCCGTGCTCTCCGCCGTGCACGCGGTGCCGATCGTCCACCGCGACCTCAAGCCCCGCAACGTGATGATCCGGCCCGACGGGACCGTGCTCGTCCTGGACCTCGGCGTCGCCTCCGTGATGGACACTGACACCACCCGCCTCACCAGCACCGGCTCCCCGATCGGCAGTCCCGCCTACATGGCGCCCGAACAGGCGATGGGCGGCGCCGTCGGCCCCTACACCGACCTCTACGCCCTCGGCGTGCTGCTCTACGAACTCCTCTCCGGCAACGTCCCCTTCGCCGGATCCACCGCCCTCGGCGTCCTGCACCGCCACCTCTACGAGCCCCCGGCCCCGGTGCGTCCGCTGCGCCCCGAGATCCCGCCGGAGCTGGAGGCGCTGATGCTGCGCCTCCTCGCCAAGGACCCGCAGGACCGGCCCGGTTCCGCACAGGAGGTCTACGAGGCCCTCGAACCCCTGCTCCCGGCCCGCGGCAGCCGCTCCCCGGCGGGCCCCCTCGACCCCACCCGCCCCTTCCTGCGCCCCCATGCGCCCTGGCCGGACCGGGCCGCCGTCGTCCCGCCCCGGCCGGCCGACCCGCCCGCGCCGCCCCGGCCGGACATCCCCGGCGCGGTGGACGAGGCCCGCAAGCTGCTCGACCAGGGGCAGCTCACCCGGGCCGTGGACATCCTCGGCGGGATCCTCCCGGCGGCGGCCGCCGAGCACGGCGAGCACTCCCCGGTGGTCCGCTCGCTGCGCAAGCAGTACGCCGCCACCCTGATGGACGACGGCCAGTTCCGCCGGGCCCTGCCCGAACTGCGGCGCCTCGCGGACGAGTTCCCGGCCGGGGACCCGCAGGCACTGCGCTTCCGCTACGACGCCGCGCAGTGCCTGGAGCAGCTCGGCGAACCGGCGGCGGCCCTGGCCGAATACCGGTCGCTGCTGCCCCTGTTCGAGAACCACTACGCCAACCCGGATCCGGGGCTCCCCCTGGAGGTCCGCCGCCGGATAGCGCACCTGCTGCTGTCGCTGGGCGACCGCCCGGCGGCCCACGACACCCTGGTCCGCCTCCTGTACGACACGGACCGCGTCCACGGACCGGGCCACCCCCTCGCGGTGGACGTCCGCCGCACCCTGCAGTGGCTGGGTCAGGTGCGCTGACCCCGGGCCGGGACCGGACGCCCGGCCCCCTCGGGTCGCCGCGTCCGCCGCCGCCTGACCGCCAGGCCGAGCACCACCAGCGCCGACAGGCCGGCCGCCGCCGTGCCCGCCACCAGGCCCGGGGGGCGGAAGGAGCAGGTCAGGGTGGTGGTGCGGCCGTCCAGGGGGACGGCCAGCAGGCCGAGCCGGGACCGGGACGGGCGCCCGTCGCAGGTCCAGCCAGCGATCGCCGGGACCGCGACCACGGCCGTGCCCCGACTGCCCGGCGGCAGGGTGGCGCGCAGGCCCGAGGCGGTGACCCGTACGGAGGTGGCGGCCGTGGCGCGCAGGGCCGACACCGCCGCCGTCAGGCGCGGCCGGTCCAGGCAGGACAGCTCCCACCGCGGCGGGGCGGGCCGGTCGAAGACCAGCCGGGAGGCGGGCCCGCGCGAGAGCCCGAGGGGCTGGAGCGCCGCCCGGTTGCGGGGGGCGCTGCCGTTCAGCCGGAACGGGCGGCCACCGGCGAGGCGGGCCGTGGCGTTGTACTCCGGGGCCCACAGGTAGGCCTCCGTCCCCGCCCGGCAGACGCCGGGCGCGACCGGGTCCTCGTAGACCTTCGCGCCCAGCAGCAGCTCCTGGTTGGCGAAGGGGGATTCCCCGTACGCCGGTTCGGGGCCCGCCGGGTGGACGGTGACCAGCGGCGGGACCTCGGCGCGGGCGATCGTGCCGTCGGGCTTCAGGCGCGCGCCGACCGCGAACACCGCGTCCGTCACCGGGTTGTCGATGCTCTGCACGTTGCGGCCCCGCGAGGTCCAGCCCGCGCCCAGCGCCTGCATCGTGCGGGTGAACACGTCCGGGGTGTGGCTGCTGTAGTACGAGCCGCCCTCGCCGCCCAGCAGCATCGGGTCGTTGCCGGACAGCGCCGGCCGGCCCGCGTCGGTCCGGTACGCGGGCCAGCCGTCGGCGCCCGCGAGGGCCTCGGCGCGCCGGGTGTGCGCCGCGTTCCAGGACGGGTAGTCGTCCAGCCCTGCCAGTTTGCCCTTGTGGCCGTACGCCGTCGTCGCCGCGGCCTGCGCCACCAGCACCACCGCCAGCAGACCGGCGGCGGGCAGCAGCAGCCGCGGCCGGCGCAGCGCCCACCAGGCCCCGGCCGTCAGCGCCAGCCCGCCGGCGGACAGGGCGTACCCCCAGGTGGTGGTCAGGGCGCTGCCGCTCGCCCACAGCCCGGCCGCCGCCAGCACCGCGGCCCCCGAGGCCAGCGCCCGCCCGGAGGGCAGTCCGGCCGCCAGCCCCGTCCAGGCGGCGATCACCACGATCCCGGCCAGCACGAAGGTCTGCCGGTACGCGCTCCCGTTCGGGGTGGCGAACAGGTGCCAGGCCAGGTGGGTCGGCTCCCACTGGAGCGACAGCAGCACCGCCGTCACCAGCCCCGCCCACCACCAGCGGGTCCGGGCGGGCAGGGCCCGGTGGAAGGGGAGCGCCGCGACCAGGAGCAGGGTCCCGGTGCCCACGAACACCGCGGGGGAGTTGAAGGAGTACGTCGCCGGCATCAGCCGCGCGAACAGGTCGGACCACGGCACCGGACCGAACGTGCGCGACCACCCCGGATAGGCCTGCTTCGAGCTCAGGAACAGCGGTACCAGCACCGGCGCGGCCAGCCCGATCCCCAGCAGCACGGTCCCCGCCGCCCGCCCGACCACCCGGGCCCGTTCGCGTACGCCCTCCCGGGTCAGCACCACCCGCACCACCAGCACCAGGGCCGCGCCCAGGGTCGCCATGTACGCGGTGTAGAAGTTCGCCGTCCAGCCCACCGCCACCACCAGCACCCCGAGTACGGGCCGCCGACCGCGCAGCGCCCATTCGCCGGTGAGGCACAGCAGGGGGAAGGCGATGAGCCCGTCCAGCCACATCGGGTTGTAGGAGGCCTCGATCACCGACCAGCCGCACAGCGCGTACGAGGCCCCCAGCAGTCCCGCGGCCCACCACGGCCCCGGCCGCTGGGTGCGCAGCAGCCAGGCCATCGCCGCCGCCGCGGCCGCCGTCTTGAGCACGGTGACCACGTACACCGCGAGGTCGATGTCCTGGCGCGGGAACAGCGCCACCAGCACGGCGAAGGGGCTCGTCAGATAGGTCCCCAGATCGGGCAGGAAGCTGGTCCCGTACCCGGACTGCCAGTTGAAGAGGAGACCGCCCCGCGCCTGCCCGTGCAGCAGGTCCCACAGGTGCGCGTGGAACGGCACGAACTGGTTGCCGAGGTCGTTGACGCTGCGGTGGCGGTGCCCGTACGGGAAGACGCGCGCGGCGGCGTCCCCGCCGCACACGGCCACGACGGTGACCAGCGCCGCGAACGCCGCCCCCACCAGGCCGGCCCGCCGCGCGGAGCGGCGTGCGGGGGAGGGGGCGGGACGGTCCGGGACGCGGGGCGGGGCGAGCTGCTGTGTCGACATGGTGGAGCGACCATCCCAGGAACGGTGGGCAGGGCGGTGGCCGGGGGGTGAACTCGCACCCCAACACCCCCCGAATCGTTGGTCGAAGCGGTGGCCCGTACCACCCTGACTGCATACCATCGATCACCGCACGGCCCTTGTGCACCGACGCACAATCTCCCGGCCCTGGAGGCTCCTTTGCACCGTCGCACAGCGCTCTCCGTCTCCGCCGCCCTCCTCGCGGCGGCCCCCCTCCTGGCCGCCTGTTCGGGCGGGACGCGCCCCGGCACGGCGGCCGTCGTCGGTGGGGAACGCATCACCACCTCCGCGCTCCAGGCCCAGGTCAACGACGTCCGTACGGCGCAGAACCGTTCCGGGCAGGGTGCGCAGCTCATCGAGGCGACCGCCGGACTGGAGCGCCTCAAACTCAACAAGATGATCCAGACCGCCGTGCTGGAGCGGGCCGCCGACGACGTGGGCCTGAGCGTGAACACCCGGGAGATCGAAGAGGTCCGCAAGGCGCAGCTGCAGCAGGCGGGCGGGGAGAAGGAGCTCGCGGCGGCCGCGCTCCAGCAGGCGCAGCTGGCGCCGGACCAGCTGGAGGCGGACACCCGCTTCAAGCTGCTGCGCGACAAGCTCTTCGCGCACTACGGCAGCCAGGACAAGGCCCTGGCCAAGCTCGGGCAGGCGGCGAAGGCCCTGCACATCGAGGTGAACCCGCGTTACGGCAGCTGGGACCCGCAGCAGATCATCCTCGGTGACCAGCAGACCCCGTGGATCACCCAGCGGACCCGCCCCGAGCAGGCGGGCCCCGCCGGAGCCTGACGCGCGCGGGCGGAGGTAGGTTCGGAGGGTGACCGACCACACCGCCGAACCCGCCCCCGCCGCCTCCGCCGATGCCCGCGCCGAGGCCGGCGCCGGCCCCGGCCGGATCGTCCTGCTGACCGCCAGCCACCGGGTCGCCCCCGGCCTGCTCTCCTGGCCGGCCTGGCGGACCCTGCGCGCCGCGGACCTGGTGCTGTGCGCCGATCCGGGCCACCCGCAGCTGCCGTACCTGCGCGAGGCGGGGGTGGAGGTGGCGCGGGAGGTGCCCGACGCGCACGGGCTCGTCGACGCGTGCGCGGGCGGTCGTACGGTCGTGGTGATCCCGGGCGGCGAGGGCGACCAGCGGCTCACGGACGGACTGGCCCGGCTGGCCGGGTCCGGCCGCGTCAGCATGCCCGACCTGGAACTGCTGCCGGGCTCCTACGACCTGCCCGGAGCGCGCCTGCTCGACCTGGTGCAGGTGATGGACCGGGTCCGGCGCGAATGCCCGTGGACCTCCCGGCAGACCCACGAGGGTCTGGTGAAGTACGCCATCGAGGAGGCGTACGAGCTGGTCGAGGCGATCGAGGACGGCGACCGCGCGGCGCTGCGCGAGGAGCTCGGCGACGTACTGCTCCAGGTGTTCTTCCACGCCCGCATCGCCGAGGAGGCCGGCCGGGCGGAAGAAGGGGACGGGGAAGCGGGAGAAGAGGGAGAAGAAGGGGAGGCGGTGGAGGCGGCCTTCTCCATCGACGACGTCGCGGGGGACCTGGTGGACAAGCTGGTCCGCCGCCACCCGCACGTCTTCGGGGACGCCGAGGCCGAGTCCCCCGAGGACGTCAGCGCGCACTGGCAGGCCACCAAGGCGGTCGAGAAGCAGCGGGAGTCGGTCACCGACGGGATCCCGCTGGGCCAGCCGGGGCTCGCGCTCGCGGCCAAGCTCGCCGGCCGGGTCCGGGCGGGCGGCATCGACGTGGAACTGCCCCGGGGCGAGGGCGTCGGCTACGAACTGCTCGCGCTGGCGGCGCGCGCCGAGGCGGCGGGGACCGACCCCGAGACGGCGCTGCGCGCGGCGGCCCGCGCGTACCGGGACGCGATCAGGGCGGCCGAGGGCGTCGGCTGAGCCGCGGCGGCCCGGGGCCGCGGGCGGTAGGGCCTCAAGGCGGTACCGCGCCAGGCGGTACGGCGGCGCCCGGTTCAGCGGGTGTCGCGCGGGGCGCGTCCCGCCGGGTTGTGCCAGTGCGGTTCGGGGCGGCCCAGGAACCACTCGCCGAAGCCCAGGGGCCGGGTCCGCGCGGCGGCGGAGGCGGGGACGGCGTCGTGGAAGAGCCGGTCGGGGCGGGCGCCCAGTTCCTCCAGGAGCCCGGCGGTCTCCTCCACGAACCGCGCGGGGCCGCTGAGGTGCACGTCCTGCTCCCGCCACAGGGCCCGGTTGCCGAGGGCGGTGGCCAGCCGGCCGGTGGCCTGGTTGCGGTGCCGTCCGGGGGCGGGGGTGATGTAGGTGACGGACAGCCACCGGCAGGAGGCGGCGTACCCGTCGATGAGGGGGCGGTCGTAGAGGTGGGCGCCGTCCCGGGCGACCACGAAGAGGCGCACGTCCTGATCGGGAGGGTGCGCCACCAGGTCCTCCAGCATGGCCCGGACCGGCGCCCACCCGGTGCCGGCGGCGATGAGGGTGACGGGCCGGTCCTCGCGGCGCAGCACCAGGGCGCCGCCCGGGGCGCCGAGCCGCAGCAGCTCGCCGGGCCGGACGTCACGGACCAGCGCGGTGCTGAGCCGGCCACCCTCGATGCGGCTCACGTGCAGGTCGACGGTGGTGTCGGGGCGGGGCGCGTTGCCGAGGGAGTACGTGCGCCAGGTCCTCGGGACGCGTTCGCTGCTCACGCTGACGTACTGGCCCGGCCGGTAGGGGAGCGGGAGGTGCGGGCGCAGGGTGAGCACGCCGATGTCCTCTCCGTACCGCAGGTGGCGCACTACCTCGGCGTCCCACCAGGGGGGCTCCGCGCTCGTGGCGGCTCCGGCCGTCATCGCGTCGGCGATGACCTGGTAGGCCTCGGTCCAGGCCTTCTCGACGACGGGGGTCCAGGCCTCGCCGGAGGTCTGGGCGAGGGCGGCGAGGAGGCTGGCGCCGACGGCCGCGTAGTGCTCGGGGCCGACGAGGAACTTGCGGTGGTCGCGTCCGAGGTCGCGTAGATAGGGGAGGAGGGTCTCGCTCTCCAGCTGCGCGACGACGTGGGTGAGCGCGGCGAAGAGGCGGTCGCGCTGGCGCTCCATCTCCTCGGGGGAGGCCGGGAAGAGGGCGCGGAGTCCGGGGTGGTGCCAGAAGAGGTGGGAGTAGAAGAACTTGACCGCGTGCTCGGCCCGTCTCTCCACCACCGCGAAACTGCTTTTCAAGATCCTCACGTCCACAAATCCGAAAGTAGGAATGTCGTGGAAGTCGAGGTCAAGCGATGGCCCATCTACGGACAGCCGCGACGAACCACCCATATCGGATGATGGCTTCCGGCCGGGATAACGTCGTCAGGTGCATGAGCAGACCTCCACTCCCGCGGCCGACGGTTCCCCCTCCCAGGGGCCGACCCTCTTCGACTGGGAGTTCGCGACCGACCCCTACCCGGCCTACGCCTGGCTGCGCGAGCACTCCCCGGTGCACCGCACGAAGCTCCCCAGCGGGGTCGAGGCATGGCTCGTGACCCGCTACGCCGACGCCCGCCAGGCCCTCGCCGACCAGCGGCTGAGCAAGAACCCCGCACACCACGCGGAACCCGCGCACGCCAAGGGGAAGACCGGGATCCCGGGGGAGCGCAAGGCGGAGCTGATGACGCACCTGCTGAACATCGACCCGCCGGACCACACCCGGCTGCGGCGGCTGGTGTCGAAGGCGTTCACCCCGCGCAGGGTCGCCGAGTTCACCCCGCGCGTGCAGGAGCTCACCGACCACCTGATCGACGGGATCGTCGAGAAGGCCGGCGACGCCGAGCGCGGGGAGGCCGATCTCATCCATGAGTTCGCCTTCCCGCTCCCCATCTACGCCATCTGCGAGATGCTCGGCGTACCGCGCGAGGACCAGGACGACTTCCGCGACTGGGCCGGGATGATGATCCGGCACGGCGGGGGACCGCGCGGCGGGGTGGCCCGCTCCGTGAAGCAGATCCGCACCTATCTCGGGGAACTGATCCACCGCAAGCGGGACGATCTGGGCAATGACCTCATCTCGGACCTGATCCGGGCGAGCGACCACGGGGACCACCTGACGGAGGCGGAGGCCACCGCCATGGCCTTCATCCTCCTGTTCGCCGGCTTCGAGACCACGGTCAACCTGATCGGGAACGGCCTGCACGCCCTCTTCGTGAACCCGGACCAGCGCGCACGCCTCCAGGACTCCCTCGCGGCCGGGGAACGCGGCCTCCTGGAGACCGGCATCGAGGAACTGCTGCGCTACGACGGACCGGTGGAACTGGCCACCTGGCGCTTCGCGACCGAGCCGCTGACCCTCGGCGGGCAGGACGTCGCCGTCGGGGACCCCGTCCTGGTGGTCCTCGCGGCGGCCGACCGCGACCCCGACCGGTTCGCCGACCCGGACACCCTCGACCTCTCCCGGAGTGACAATCAGCACCTCGGATACGGCCACGGGATCCACTACTGCCTCGGCGCCCCGCTCGCCCGTCTCGAAGGCCAGACGGCGCTCGCGACTTTGCTGACGCGTCTGCCGGATCTGGAACTTGCCGTTCCCCCTACGGACCTGCGCTGGCGCGGCGGGCTCATCATGCGGGGCCTGCGCACCCTCCCGGTCCGCTTCACACCTTGAAACACCGGGGTCCGGCAACCCGGCGGCGGAAACCGATCGGCTGACCGGAAGTCAGCCCGGGCCCGAACTTGTGACATCCGTTCGAAGGCGGCTAGGTTCTGCCGTTACCCCGCCGTTATGCGAAAGGTGCAGCCACATGCTTCCCGGGAACGGCCGCCACAGACGCCCCCGCCAGGTACCAGCCCTGGTCGTCACCGCCGGAGTCACCGGCTCCGCGTTGGCCCTGCCGCTGCTCGCCGCCACGAACGCGAGCGCCGCCGACACCGCCACGTGGGACAAGGTCGCCGACTGCGAAAGCGGCGGCACCTGGAGCGCCAACTCCGGCAGCGGGGCTTACGGCGGCCTCCAGTTCAGCCTGGAGCAGTGGAAGAACGCGGGCGGACTCGCCTACGCGGAGCGCCCCGACCTCGCCAGCCGCTCCCAGCAGATAGCCGTCGCCGAGACGGTGCTGGCCTCCCAGGGCCCCCAGGCGTGGCCGCTGTGCTCCGCCTCGGCCGGGCTGACCCAGCAGGGGCCTGCGCCTCAGGTGGACCCCGGCGACCGCCGCGGGCCCGTCGCCCCCACCCCGACCCGGCCGGACAGCGCCGTGCCCGACTCCAGTTCGAGCGGCCGCGCCACCGACTTCGGGGCCCCGACCCCGCAGCCGGCGAAGCCGGGCGCCTCCCCGTCCACGAGCCCGAGCGGGCTGCCGGACTACCCGCTGGGCCCGAACACCGGACTGCCCGTCATGCCGGACCCGGACCCGACCGCGCCGACCACCGCGCCTCCGGTCAGCCCCACCAGCCCGGTGGACCCGACCGCCCCGGTCTCCCCGACGGCCCCGGTCAGCCCGACCGCCCCGGTGGACCCGACGGCCTCCCCGGTCCCGACCACCCCCGGCGCCACCCCCACCTCTCCGGCCGCGGAGAAGGGCGAGGGCGCGGGCAAGCACCGCGGCCCGGCGGCCGTCGAGGTGGCGACCGCGCCCGGCACGGCGTCGGGCACCCCGGACCCCACGTACACGGTGAAGCCGGGCGACAGCCTCACCGACATCGCGAACGCCAAGGGGCTCAAGGGGGGCTGGACCGCCCTCTACCAGGCCAACGAGCAGGTCATCGGTGGGGACGCGGACCTCATCAAGCCCGGTCAGAACCTGGATCTATCCAAGAAATAGGGGCAGTTCGGGCATCCGGAAAGACCTGAATGTCCGTTATCGGTAAATGAGACATGCGTCTCTTCCGGTCAACTGGCGTGTCTCGTTCCGGAACTTCCGCAAACCCCGCCCTCACCTGCGAAAACGCCCATTTGAGGAATGCAAGTAGGCCGGTTTCTCCCTGATGTCGCGCGTTGAACATCGGGGAGAGACCTGCCTACCTTCTGAATCGCTCGCCACCGCGGGCTCCTTCGACCGCATCGCCGAATCCTGCCGGCGGACGGAGGGAACAGTCGTCGCGCAAGCGCCGAAGGCAGGAGCGGGGGAACCAAGGTAGGCGCCGGGAAAGGCCGTTGAGAGACGGTCGCGAACGGCTAGGGGTTAAGCCACGTGCTCGACACGTGACCGGGCAACTCATCCGCCCGAACCCGACAGCTCACCTCGAAGGCGTCGGTGAGGAGAACTCCATGCTGCTTTCCGGCAAGGGCAAGCACCGTCGCGGCTCCAAGGCCGTCCGCATCGTCACGCTCGCCGGTGTCGCCGGTGTCGCCGTCGCCGCCCCGCTGATGGCCGCGGGCTCCGCGAGCGCCGCCACCGTCAGCGAGTGGGACAAGGTCGCCTCCTGCGAGTCCGGCGGCAACTGGTCCATCAACACGGGCAACGGCTACTACGGCGGCCTGCAGTTCTCGTCCTCCACGTGGGCCGCGTACGGCGGCAAGGCGTACGCCGCGCAGGCCAACCAGGCCTCCAAGTCGCAGCAGATAGCCATCGCCGAGAAGGTCCTCAAGGGCCAGGGCAAGGGCGCCTGGCCGTCCTGCGGCGTCGGCCTGTCCAACTCCGCCTACAACGGCGGCGGCTCGACCACCACCCCGTCGAAGCCGAAGCCCGACACCAAGCCGGCCCCGGCCAAGCCCGCCCCGGCGAAGCCCTCCACCCCGAAGGCCGACACCGAGACCAAGGCGTCCGGCTCCGGCTCCGGCAACTGGACCCCGTCCAAGCCCGCCCCGGCGAAGCCGTCGACCCCGAAGGCCCAGGCCCCCTCGACCGGCACCGTGAAGACCGGCAACGGCTCGTACGAGGTCAAGGAGGGCGACACCCTCGGGACCATCGCCCAGGCCAACGGCGTCCAGGGCGGCTGGGAGAAGCTCTTCGACCTCAACAAGGACATCGTCGACGACGCCGACATGATCTTCCCGGGGCAGAAGCTGAAGCTCAGCTGAAATCCCGCGTAACACCGCATCACCGGGCCCGGCCCGTAGTGCTTCCCGCCGCCCGGCGCGTCTCCCACGCGCCGGGCGGCGGTGTGTTGTGCACGGCCGCCGACCTGCGGCGGATACCGCCGAGGGCGAACAGGTGAGGGTCTTATGTCAGAGAAGAGGGGTATTCGGGCCCTTTTTCGTCCCAGGACCCGGGCGGCGACAGGCCCAGTGCCCGGAGCCGGTTAGGCTCTAGTCGGCAAGGCCGTCCCACGGCCACCCGCCACCGCACACCCAGCGTCACATCCCAGAAGGAGATGCTCGTGCCCTCCATCGACGTCGTCGTAGCCCGGGAAATCCTGGACTCCCGAGGCAACCCCACGGTCGAGGTCGAGGTGGGCCTCGACGACGGCAGCACCGGCCGTGCTGCCGTTCCGTCCGGTGCCTCCACCGGAGCGTTCGAGGCCATCGAGCTCCGTGACGGTGACCCCAACCGTTACATGGGCAAGGGCGTCGAGAAGGCCGTCCTCGCCGTCATCGAGCAGATCGGCCCGGAGCTCGTCGGCTACGACGCCACCGAGCAGCGCCTGATCGACCAGGCCATGTTCGACCTGGACGCCACCGACAACAAGGGCTCCCTCGGCGCCAACGCCATCCTCGGCGTGTCCCTCGCCGTCGCGCACGCCGCGTCCGAGGCCTCGGACCTGCCGCTCTTCCGCTACCTCGGCGGCCCGAACGCGCACCTGCTGCCCGTTCCGATGATGAACATCCTCAACGGTGGGTCGCACGCCGACTCCAACGTGGACATCCAGGAGTTCATGATCGCCCCGATCGGCGCGGAGTCCTTCTCCGAGGCGCTGCGCTGGGGTGCCGAGGTCTACCACACCCTCAAGAAGGTCCTGCACACCAAGGGCCTCTCCACCGGCCTGGGCGACGAGGGCGGCTTCGCCCCGAACCTGGAGTCCAACCGCGCCGCGCTCGACCTCATCATCGAGGCCATCAAGCAGGCCGGCTACACCCCGGGCAAGGACATCGCGCTCGCGCTCGACGTCGCCGCGTCCGAGTTCTACAAGGACGGCAAGTACGAGTTCGAGGGCCAGTCCCGCTCGGCCGCCGAGATGACCGACTACTACGCCGAGCTCGTCGAGGCGTACCCGCTGGTCTCCATCGAGGACCCGCTGTTCGAGGACGACTGGGCCGGCTGGAAGACCATCACCGACCGCCTGGGCGCCAAGGTCCAGATCGTCGGCGACGACCTCTTCGTCACCAACCCGGAGCGCCTGGCCCGCGGCATCGAGGAGGGCTCCGCGAACGCCCTGCTCGTGAAGGTGAACCAGATCGGTTCGCTGACCGAGACCCTCGACGCCGTCGAGATGGCCCAGCGCAACGGCTTCAAGTGCATGATGTCGCACCGCTCCGGCGAGACCGAGGACGTCACCATCGCCGACCTCGCCGTCGCCGTGAACTGCGGTCAGATCAAGACCGGCGCCCCGGCCCGCTCGGACCGCGTCGCCAAGTACAACCAGCTGCTGCGCATCGAGGAGATCCTCGACGACGCCGCGGTGTACGCGGGCCGCTCGGCGTTCCCCCGCTTCAAGGGCTGACGCCCTGAAGCTCGGCGTCCCCCGCTTCAAGGGCTGACGCCCTGAAGCTCGGCGTCCCCCGCTTCAAGGGCTGACGCCCTGAAGCTCGGCGTCCCCCGCTTCAAGGGCTAATCACCGCCTTCGGCGCTGGCCTCCGTACGTCCCCGCACTCGGTCCCGTACCGTGTGCGGGGACGTATTGCGTAGTACGCACCAGGGGAGGCGGGACCATGGCCGGGAACCGGGATCGGTTCTCCACCTTCTCGACGGCGACCAGGCTCAAGGAGCTCGGCGAACGCACCGCGGCCCACGTCTACCGCTCGCAGTCCCGCCGGCACATCCGGCGCAGCCGGCTCACCGGCCGGGCGGCCCTGCTGGTGCTCGTCCTCTGTACCCTGGTCGTCGCCCTCGCGTATCCGATGCGCCAGTACGTCTCCCAGCGCTCGGAGATCGCGGACCAGCAGCGGGCCGCCGACCACGCGCGCAAGCGCCTCGACCAGCTCCGGGACGAGAAGGCACGCTGGCAGGACCCCGCCTACGCGGAGCAGCAGGCGCGCAGGCACCTGCACTTCCTGCGTCCGGGGGAGGTCGGCTACATCATGAACGACCCCGGCTCCGGAGCCGCGGAACACCGCCGCGGCGGGCAGTCGGGATCCGACCGCCCCTGGTACTCCAACGTCTGGGACGGCGTCGACAAGGCCGACCGCCCCGGCGAGTGAGACCGCCCGCCCGTCCCCGCACCCACCCACGAGAACGAAGAGACTTCCTCCAGGCATGCAGACGCCCCCGCCCCAGACCGACCGGACCGAGCCGACCGACGCGGACATCGACGCGTTCCAGCAGCAGCTCGGCCGCCCCCCGCGCGGGCTGCGCGCGATCGCGCACCGCTGCCCCTGCGGCCAGCCGGACGTCGTGGAGACCGCCCCGCGCCTCCCCGACGGCACCCCCTTCCCCACGCTCTACTACCTCACCTGCCCGCGCGCGGCCTCCGCGATCGGCACGCTGGAGGCCAACGGCGTGATGAAGGAGATGCAGGCCCGGCTCGCCGAGGACCCGGAGCTCGCCGCGGCCTACCAGAAGGCGCACGAGGACTACATCGAGCGCCGCGACGCCATCGAGGTGCTCCAGGGCTTCCCCAGCGCCGGCGGCATGCCGGACCGGGTGAAGTGCCTGCACGTGCTCGTCGGCCACTCGCTGGCCGCCGGCCCCGGCGTGAACCCCTTCGGCGACGAGGCCCTGGCGATGCTGCCCGAGTGGTGGGCCAAGGGCGCCTGCGTCACCCCGTGCGGGGAGAAGAAGGCGGAGGCCGACGCGTGACCCGGGTCGCGGCCGTCGACTGCGGTACGAACTCCATCCGCCTCCTCGTCGCGGACTGCGACCCGGCCACCGGCGAGCTGGTCGAGCTGGACCGCCGGATGACGGTCGTCCGGCTCGGCCAGGGCGTGGACCGGACCGGCCGGCTGGCCCCTGAGGCACTGGAGCGCACCTTCGCGGCCTGCCGCGAGTACGCCGCGGTGATCAAGGAGCTGGGCGCCGAGCGGGTCCGTTTCGTGGCCACCTCGGCCTCGCGGGACGCCGAGAACCGGGACGACTTCGTCCGGGGCGTCCTGGACATCCTGGGCGTGGAGCCCGAGGTGATCTCCGGGGACCAGGAGGCCGAGTTCTCCTTCACCGGCGCCACCCGGGAGCTCACCGGCCACACCCACCTGGAGCGGCCCTTCCTGGTCGTGGACATCGGCGGCGGCTCGACGGAGTTCGTGGTCGGCGAGGAGCACGTGCGGGCGGCCCGCTCGGTGGACGTGGGCTGCGTCCGGATGACCGAGCGCCACCTGGTCGTGGACGGGCAGGTCACCGACCCGCCGACCGCCGCGCAGGTCGCCGCCATGCGCGCCGACATCGAGGCGGCCCTGGACCTGGCCGCCGAGACGGTCCCGCTGGGCGAGGCGCGCACCCTGGTGGGCCTGGCGGGCTCGGTGACCACGGTCGCCGCGATCGCCCTGGACCTGGCGGAGTACGACTCGTCGGCGATCCACCACTCCCGGATCCCCTACGAGCGGGTCCGCGAGATCAGCGAGCGCATGCTCGCCTCGACCCACGCCGAACGCGCCGCGATCCCGGTCATGCACCCGGGCCGGGTCGACGTGATCGGCGCCGGCGCCCTGGTCCTGCTCGCGATCATGGAGCGGACGGGAGCGACCGAGGTCGTCGTCTCGGAGCACGACATCCTCGACGGCATCGCCTGGTCCGCGGCCTGACCGAGGCCCCGCCCCGCCGCACCGCCGCCCGGCGGCTCCCCGGTCGACCGACCGGGGAGCCGCCGGCGTGCTCAGATACCGCGGTAGACGTCGCGGCGGTCGCCGACCTTGACGACGAGGATGACGAGCTCGCCGTCCAGGACCTGGTAGGCGATCCGGTAGCTGCCGACCCGAAGTCGGTAGAGGCCGGAGGGGCCGTTGAGCTTCTTGATGTCGGCGTCCTCGCGGAAGGGGTCGTCCCCCAACGCGGTGAGCGCGGCGAGGACGCGCATCGCGGCCGGCTTGTCGATGGCCCGGAGTTGCGGCTGTGCCGCGGTGGTGAACCGGAACGCGTACTTCACGCCGCGCCGTCACCCCGTTCGCTGAACAGGTCGGCCAGCAGCTCGGCCATGGTCACGGTCGGACCGCCTTCGGCCAGCACGGCCTCCGCCTCCCGGGCGAGCAGTTCGTCGGCCGCCTCTTCGAGCGCGTTGAAGTCCGCGATGGGGACCAGGGCGGCCACCGGGGCGCCGTTACGGGTGATTATGGTCGGATCGCCCTGCTCCGCCCGATTGATGTGGTCCGCGAGATGGGCACGGGCTTCGCGCACGGTCACAGCGTTCTCACTCATGACGGCAGTGTACGCGTAAGTGTGTACACGCACCTGCCCGGCGTTGCATCGGCGCGGGTTCGCCGGGGATGCTGCACGGCATCGCCTGGTCCTGCCGGTGGCTGAACATCGTGTTCCGCCCGATGGGGCGGTCGTGGTCGGGGCGAGTGAGGAACGAGCGGAGACCGGGCGGAGGCCCGGCGGAGGGCTCGCGGAGGCCGAAAGTCCCCTCCTCCGCACGAACTTCGTGAAGTTCTTCACAAGGAAAAGAGGCCTGTTGGGCCACGGGAAGGGCCCTTCGAGGGGTTCTCGGGGGTCGCGAGGCCGTTTCTCCGTGTGTTTGTGCGAAGAAGTAGGGCTGCGGGTTTCGTATCAGAGGTATGGACGAAGACCAGTGGTCCAGTCCGGTTCAGGCCTTGGAGGCCAGTTCAGGACGGGTGAACAACGATTTTTGATCCACTCCGGTTCCCGTTGCGCCTCATGATCTGGGTCACGTGGGCCGCGCAGTGTAGCAGAGGGTGTGTGTCACCTTGTGAAGGGGCTCACGAGCGTCACCCCTTGGGGTGCTGGATACTCATTCCATGAGCACCACGGAGCGTCCCAGGATCCTCGTTGTAGGAGGTGGGTACGTAGGCCTGTACGCGGCCAAGCGCATCATGAAGAAGATGCGCTACGGCGAGGCGACCGTCACGGTCGTCGACCCGCGGTCGTACATGACCTACCAGCCCTTCCTCCCCGAAGTGGCCGCAGGCAGCATCTCGCCTCGGCACGTCGTCGTCCCGCTGCGACGCGTGCTGCCCAAGGCGGAGGTCCTCACCGGCCGGGTCACCACCATCGACCAGGACCGCAAGGTCGCCGTCGTCACGCCGCTGGTCGGCGAGGCGTACGAGCTGCCCTTCGACTACCTGGTGATCGCGCTCGGCGCCGTCTCCCGCACCTTCCCGATCCCCGGCCTCGCCGAACAGGGCATCGGCATGAAGGGCGTCGAAGAGGGCATCGGCCTGCGCAACCACGTCCTCGAGCAGCTCGACAAGGCCGAGTCCACGACGGACGAGAACGTCCGCCGCAAGGCACTCACCTTCGTCTTCGTCGGCGGCGGCTTCGCCGGCGCCGAGACGATCGGCGAGGTCGAGGACATGGCCCGCGACGCCGCGAAGTACTACTCCACGATCAAGCGCGAGGACATGCGCTTCATCCTGGTCGACGCGGCCGACAAGATCCTTCCCGAGGTCGGGCCCAAGCTCGGCACCTGGGGCAAGGAGCACCTCGAGTCGCGCGGCATCGAGATCTACCTCAACACCTCCATGGACTCCTGCGTGGACGGCCACGTGGTGCTGAAGAACGGCCTCGAGGTCGACTCCGACACCCTGGTGTGGACCGCGGGCGTCAAGCCCAACCCGGTGCTGGCCCGCTACGGCCTGCCGCTGGGCCCGCGCGGCCACGTCGACACCGCCCCGACCCTCCAGGTCCAGGGCACGGACTACATCTGGGCCGCGGGCGACAACGCCCAGGTCCCGGACGTCGCCGCCCGCAAGGCCGGCGTCGAGAACGCCTGGTGCCCGCCGAACGCCCAGCACGCGCTGCGCCAGGCCAAGGTCCTCGGCGACAACGTCATCTCGGGCATGCGGGGCTTCCCGCAGGCCGAGTACTCGCACTCCAACAAGGGTGCGGTGGCGGGCCTCGGCCTCCACAAGGGCGTCGCGATGATCGTCATGGGCAAGACGAAGATCAAGCTCAAGGGCCGGCTCGCCTGGTACATGCACCGTGGCTACCACGGCATGGCCATGCCGACCTGGAACCGCAAGATCCGCGTCTTCGCCGACTGGACCCTCGCCATGTTCCTCAAGCGCGAGGTCGTCTCCCTCGGAGCGCTGGAGACCCCGCGCGAGGAGTTCTACGAGGCCGCCAAGCCGGCTCCGGCCGCCGCCGCCTCGGCTCCGGCCCAGAAGGCCAAGGCTTCCTGACTCCCGGCACCCGCCGGCAGGAACCCGAGCAGTACCCGTACGTCCCCGAAGGGGCCGCCCGCCATCCGTGGTGCGGGCGGCCCCTTCGGCGTACCCGGTGCCGGTTCTGATTGACGCGCCCCCGAAACGGGTAGGCCGTTCGGTCGGAACTTATGGAGGTGCCTACGATGACCGACGCCGCGCCGCGGCTGGCCGCTCTTGCCGAAACACTGCTGGGCGCCCCCCTGCCCATCCGCATACGGGCCTGGGACGGCAGCGAAGCCGGTCCCGCCACCGGCCCCACCCTGGTGATCGAAAACCGGCGCGCCCTGCGCCGCGTCCTGTGGATGCCCGGGGAACTCGGGCTGGCCCGCGCCTGGGTCGCCGGGGACCTGACCGTCGACGGGGACCTGTTCGAGGTCCTGGACCGGGTGGCCGGACTGCTCTGGGAGCGGGAGCCCGCCGAGGCCCCCGCCACGCCCGCGCCCCGCACGGGCCTGGGCAAGCTCACCGCCCTGCGCCCCCACCTGCCCGCGCTGCCCTCCGGCGCCGCCGGGACGGCCGCGTTACTCCGCGATCCGGCGAGCCGGGCCGCCGTACGGGACCTCGTGGCCCTGGCCCGGCCCTGGGCGGCGCCCGCGCCGCCCGCCGAGGAGGCGGTCCGCAGGGGCGGGCCGGTCCACTCCAAGGGCCGCGACCGCCAGGCCATCAGCCACCACTACGACGTGGGCAACGCCTTCTACGAGCACGTGCTCGGGCCCTCGATGGTCTACTCGTGCGCCTACTGGAGCCCCGGCGGGACCCTGGAGGAGGCCCAGCGCGACAAGCTGGACCTGGTCTGCCGCAAGCTGGGCCTCAAGGAGGGCGACCGGCTCCTCGACGTCGGCTGCGGCTGGGGCTCCATGGCCCTGCACGCGGCCCGCGCGTACGGGGTGCGGGTCACCGGGGTCACCCTCTCCCGCGAACAGGCCGCCTACGCCCGCAAGCGGATCGCCGAGGAGGGCCTGACCGACCGGATCGAGATCCGGGTTCAGGACTACCGGGACGTCAAGGACGGCCCGTACGACGCCATTTCCTCCATCGGGATGGCCGAACACGTCGGCGCCGAGCGCTACCGCGAGTACGCCCGCACCCTGCACGCGCTGCTCGCCCCCGGCGGCCGGCTGCTCAACCACCAGATCGCGCGTCCGCCGGAGGCCGACGAAGAGGCCTACCGGGTCGACGAGTTCATCGACGCCTACGTCTTCCCCGACGGGGAGCTGTCCCCGGTCGGCACGACCGTCGGCGAACTGGAGCGGGCCGGCTTCGAGGTCCGCGACGTGGAGGCGCTGCGCGAGCACTACGCGCTCACCCTGCGGGCCTGGGTGGCCCGGCTGGAGGAGCACTGGGAGGAGGCCGTACGCCTCACCTCGCCCGGCCGCGCCCGCGTCTGGCTGCTCTACATGGCGGCCTCCGCGCTCGGCTTCGAGCACGCCCGGCTCGGGGTCAACCAGATCCTGGCGGTGCGGCCCGGGGGCGCGGGGGCCTCGGGGCTGCCGCTGAGGACGCGTACGTGGGGCGCGTGACGACGTAGGGCGGTGCGACCGGGAGACCGGACGCCGAAGGGCCCCGGGGGCGTGCCCCGGGGCCCTTCGCGCGCGTGAGCCGCGTCCGCTACTCGGTCTTGATGGCGGTCAGCATGTTCAGCCGGGCGGCGCTGCGGGCCGGCCACATGGCGGCCAGGACGCCGACCAGCCCGGCGAGGAGGAAGAAGATCCCGATCCGGTCGAAGGGGATCACCAGCTCGTAGCCCGGGACGGAGCCCGCGATGGTCCGGCCGCCGGCCCAGGCGAGGAAGACGCCGACGCCGATGCCGAGGACCGCGCCGAAGAGCGAGATGACCACGGCCTCCAGGCGGATCATGTTCTTGACCTTGCCGCGGTCGAGGCCGACCGCCCGCAGCATGCCGATCTCCTGCTGGCGCTCGTAGACCGACATCGCCAGGGTGTTGATCACGCCGAGCACCGCGATGATCAGCGCCATGCCGAGCAGCCCGTACATGATGTTCAGGGCCGTGTTGATCATGCCGGCCATCTCGTTGCGCATGTCGGCCTTGTCGGAGACCTTGATGGCCGGGTTCTTGCCGAGGGCGTCGACGACGGCCTGCTGGCCCGCGGCGGAGGTGCCGCCGGAGACCTTGACGAGCACCTCGGGCAGGTACTGGGACTCGTTGTGCGCGGCGAGGATCCTGTTGTCGAGGACGTAGTCCTCCAGCTGGTCCTTGCCGTCGTACAGGGCGCCGACCTGGAGCGTGGCCTTCTGCCCGTCGTCGTACTGGGCGTCGACGGTGGAGCCGACCGACAGGCCCCGCTTCTGGGCCTCCTTGGCGGAGACCATCAGCTTGCCCTGGCCCAGGGAGGCGAGGTCACCGGCGGTGGTCTTGACGTTCAGCACGGCGTCGAGGGCGGCCGGGTTGACGCCGCTCACGGTGCGGTGGCCGTCGCCGATCTTGACCATCTCCATGGTCTTCGGGGAGACGGCGGTGACGCCCTTGCCCTTCTCCAGGGCGGGGAGCACGGACTTGTCGAGGTTCATGCCCTCGCCGGCCATGGTGACCCGGTAGTCGGCCTTGATGTTCTGGGTGCTGAGCCGGTCCACGGCCTGGCCGACGGTGATGCCGATGACCGACATCGCGGTGACCAGGGTGAGGCCGATGGTCAGCGACGCGGCGGTGACGGCGGTACGGCGCGGGTTGCGGACCGCGTTCTGCGCGGCCAGCTTGCCGGAGACGCCGAACACCTTCTCCAGCAGCGGGCGGACCGCGGCGATGACCGGGCGCGACAGCATCGGCAGCAGCACGAACAGTCCGATGACCAGGAAGAACGCGCCGGCGGCGATGGTGGTGCGGCCCTCGCTCTTCTGACCGGCGCCGAGCAGGACCACGCCGACGCCGATGACGGCCAGGACGCTGCCGATGATGTTGCGCAGCACCAGGGACTTCATGGTGGCCGGCAGGTGGACGCTGCCCATGGCGGCGACCGGGGCGATCTTGGCGGTCCGGCGGGCGGGCAGCCAGGCGGCCAGCATGGTCACGAGGACGCCGATGACCAGGGCGACGAGGACGGTCGCCGGGGCGATGATCAGCGAACCGGCCGGGATCTTGGCGTCGAAGAGGCCCATCGCGGAGCGCATGGCCACCGCGAGGCCGATGCCGCAGGCCAGGCCGATGACGGAGGAGACGAGGCCGACGACTCCGGCCTCGGCGAGGACCGAGCGCTTGACCTGGCCGCGGTTGGCGCCGACGGCGCGCAGCAGCGCCAGCTCCTTGGTGCGCTGGGCGACCAGCATGGTGAAGGTGTTGTAGATCAGGAAGATGCCGACGAAGAGGGAGACCCCGGCGAAGATCAGCAGGCCGGTGCTCATGCCGGACATGGCCTGCTCGATGGCCTTGGCCTGCTCGGCGGCCAGCGCGGCGCCGGTCTTGGCTTCGGCGCTCTTGGACAGCAGCGGCTTGATGTCGGCGAGCAGCTGGTCGGCGCCGGTGCCGGCCTTGGCGGCGATGGAGAGCTCGCGGTAGAAGCCGGGCTGGAGGTAGAGCTCCTGGGCGACCTTGGTGTCGAAGAGGACGAGGCTGCCGCCCGCGTTGACGGCGCCGTCCTCGGTGGTGAAGACGCCGGTGAGGGTGAACTCGCGGACCGGGCCGTTGGTGGCGACCCGGACCTTGTCGCCGACCTGGTACTCGCCCTTGGCGGCGCTGTCCTTGTCGAGGGCGATCTGGTCGTCCTTCACGGGCCCGGTGCCGTCGGTGAAGGTGTAGCGCGGGTCCTTGCCGTCCTTGACGGGGGCGAAGTTGGCGCCGGCGTTGGCCCAGCCGCTGCCGATCAGCTTGCCGTCGCGGTCGCCGACGCCGGCGAAGCCCTGGACGCGGCCGGAGACCGAGTCGACGCCCTTGACGGTCTTGATCTTGTCGAGGGTCTGCTGGCCGATGCCGGGGTCGCCCTGCTTCTGGCCGTCCTCTCCGCGGCCGCGGCCGTAGTCGGTGACGGAGACCGCGACGCCCTCGTAGGACTTCGCGGACTGGTTGGACATGGCCTTGCTGAGCGTGTCGGTGAACACGAGGGTGCCGGAGACGAACGCGACGCCGAGGGTGACGGCGAGCACCGTCATCAGCAGCCGGGCCTTGTGCGCGAGGACGTTGCGCAGGGCGGTACGGAACATGGGATATCGGTCCTGGGGCTGGAAGTCTGTGCGGAGGGCTGCGGGGGCCGCCGGGCGGCGCGGCTTCAGCTGGTACGGCCCTTGGCGTCGAAGGCCTTCATCCGGTCGAGCACGCCGTCGGCGGTGGGCTCGCGCATCTCGTCGACGATGGTGCCGTCGGCGAGGAAGATGACGCGGTCCGCGTAGGAGGCGGCGACCGGGTCGTGGGTGACCATCACGACGGTCTGGCCGAGCTCGCGGACCGAGTTGCGCAGGAAGCCGAGGACCTCGGCGCCGGAGCGGGAGTCGAGGTTTCCGGTGGGCTCGTCGCCGAAGATGATCTCGGGGCGGGAGGCCAGGGCGCGGGCGACTGCCACGCGCTGCTGCTGGCCGCCGGAGAGCTGCGTGGGGCGGTGGGAGAGGCGGTCGGAGAGACCGACCATGGCGATCACGTTGTCCAGCCACTGGCGGTCGGGCTTGCGGCCGGCGATGTCCATCGGGAGCGTGATGTTCTCCAGCGCGGTCAGGGTCGGCAGCAGGTTGAACGCCTGGAAGATGAAGCCGATCTTGTCCCGGCGCAGCTGGGTCAGCTGCTTGTCCTTGAGGGAGCCGAGCTCGGTGTCGCCGATGCGGACCGAGCCGCCGGAGAAGGTGTCCAGGCCGGCGACGCAGTGCATCAGGGTGGACTTGCCGGAGCCGGACGGGCCCATGATCGCCGTGAACTGGCCCTGCGCGAAGTCGACGGAGACGTTGTTCAGCGCGACCACCTGGGTCTCGCCCTGGCCGTACACCTTCGAGAGCTGCGTGGCGCGGGCGGCCACGGCCTGGGAGGTGTGGTGCGGGGCGTAGTTCATGGCGGTCACGGAGGACTCCTGTCGAGCGGCTGCTGCGGTGGGACTGGGACCCTTCCATCCTCACCGCGCCAACAGGGCCGGGGATCAGCCGAGGTGCCCGTTCTCCGGCCCACTGGAGTCTGATCGCGAGCGCGTCCGCCTCCTCCTTTGGTATGACAGGGGCCCGGAGGGCCGGCCGTCGCGGCCCGTCCCGGAGGGGGTCCGCACCGACGGGGCCGGGCCGGGGCCGGGGCAGGGCGGGGTGCGTGGCCGGGGGCGCGACCGGGGCGTGGTCAGGGCGTGGTCGGGGGCGTGCTCAGGGGGTGGCCAGGGGTGGCGGACGGGGTGGCGCGGGGCAGCGAAATTACGTCATTCCCGTGGCGGGGGAGAGCGTTGCCCGGAACGGTGCCGACCGTGACTTATCGACCCTGACGCTCCCTCAATCACCAATAAAATCAGACAACATCGGATAGAAGGCCGTCTGAGCGGCAGGGGGATCCGGATAGGCTCGCCACAGCGTTCAAGGCTTTTTCACGGGGGCCCGCTGCGCCTTGCCCGGATGGTGGAATGCAGACACGGCGAGCT
This sequence comes from Streptomyces sp. NPDC004667, assembly GCF_040609475.1. NCBI lineage: Bacteria > Bacillati > Actinomycetota > Actinomycetes > Kitasatosporales > Streptomycetaceae > Streptomyces > Streptomyces sp. NPDC004667. The sequence goes on from NZ_JBEXKC010000011.1 coordinate 71,540, forward strand.
TAAACCTCGCTGGCCCTCGGGCCGTGCCGGTTCAAGTCCGGCTCCGGGCACTTCCGCAGCCGTTCCCGTTATTCACGGCGCTTCGACGCGTCCTCTCCTAAGATCCTCCTCCAGCAGTAGGGTGCTTTCTTTGCAAGCGCATTACTCTTGTTGACAAGGCTGCGCACGGTGGCCATGGAGGAGTGAGATGAGGAGCAGTAACCCGGTCTTCTCGCGACGGGGGTTCAGCCGCGACAACGGCGGCTACGCGGGCTTCGAGGCGCAGCACGCCCAGGCCGGGACCGCGACCAACCCATACGCGACGAATCCTTACGCCACCGACCCCACCACCGGCATGCCGGCGGCCCCGGTCCGCGGCAACGCCATGACGATCGACGACGTCGTGAGCCGTACGGCCATGACGCTCGGCACCCTGATCGTGACGGCGACGCTGGCCTGGATCACGCTTCCCGTCGACCCGGCGAACGTCAACAAGTCGTACGGCTTCGCCATCGGCGCGGCGCTCGTCGCGTTCGTCCTCGCGATGATCCAGAGCTTCAAGCGCAAGCCGTCCCCCGCGCTGATCCTGGGCTACGCGGCCTTCGAGGGCGTCTTCCTCGGCGTCATCAGCATGGTGACCAGCACCTACATCAGCCCCGGCGTGGTCGTCCAGGCCGTGCTCGGCACGATGTGCGTCTTCGCCGCCGTGCTCTTCGCGTACAAGATGCGCTGGATCCGCGTCACCCGCCGCTTCACCGGCTTCGTGATGGCCGCGGCCCTCGGCTTCGTCCTGCTGATGCTGGCGAACACCCTGTTCGCCGTGTTCGGCGGCGGCGACGGCCTCGGCTTCCGCAGCGGCGGCCTGGGCATCGTCTTCGGTCTCCTCGGCGTCGTCCTCGGCGCCTGCTTCCTCGCCATGGACTTCAAGCAGGTCGAGGACGGCGTGACCTACGGCGCCCCGCGCGAGGAGTCCTGGCTGGCGGCCTTCGGCCTCACCCTGACCCTGGTCTGGATCTACCTGGAGCTGCTGCGCCTCTTCCAGATCCTCTCCGGCGACGACTAGGACCTGTCCCGGCCGGACCGCCCGCGGGCACCGCGCCCCGGGCACGGTACGGCACAGCACAGCACAACACAGCACGGGGAAGGCCCCGCGAGCGGTCCGCTCGCGGGGCCTTCCCGCGTCGTGGAGCGGGTGGAGGGGGGCGGCCTCAGCCGAACCGGCGTGCGGCTCTGCGCAGGTCGTACTCGTGGATGATCGCCTTGGCCTGACCGTACGAGAGCTCGTGCGCGCCGCGCAGCCAGCTGACCTTCTCCTCGAACCGGTGGAGGGAGGGGCCCTCGTCGACGGTGCGGAGCCAGTCGGAGATCTCACGACCGGTGGTCAGGGGGATTCTGTCGATCATGTTGCGGTGGGTCTGCTCGGAGAACTCTACGGACATGGGCGCCTCCGGGGGTATCGCCGTGCTGTTCCCTTCACGTCACCGTGCCGGAGAGTTCGCCCGTTGGCAATGGTGCGGTGGCGGCGCGTAGGGTCGGCCGCGTGCTCGATACTTCGCCCTTGACGGACGCCGTGGAACGTTTCGCCGACCGCCTGCGGGCCGCCCCGCAGAGCCGCCTCCAGCGCGGGGCCGCCGCCGAGGCGCTCGACCTGGCCCGGGAGCTCGCCCTGCGGACACAGCGGCTCGAGGACCCCTCGGGGCGGGCTCCGGAACGGGTCGTGCCGGACGCGGGGATCTTCGTCGTGGGGGACCAGGTGTCGGTGACCGGGCTGGACCTCGCCGAGGCGCTGGGCGCGCTGCGGGAGGGGGATGACGCGAAGGCCCCGTCCGAGCTGCTGGACGAGGCCGTGGCGCTGGTGGAGCGGGCGGAAGTCAGAGCGATGCGATGACGCGGTCCGCGAGGATGTAGACGTTGTTGTCGGGGTCCTCGGAGTCGCCGCAGGAGAAGGTCAGCGCGTAGGCGCCGGAGATGCCCGAGCCGCCCAGCAGGACGGGCGCCGTGCCCGAACGCAGGGCCTCCGCGAGGCGCTCCGCCGTCTCCCGGTGGCCCGGGGTCATGCACAGCGTGGTGCCGTCCGTGAAGACGTACACGTCCAGGGTGCCCAGGGGGCCCGGACGGACGTCCGCGAGGGCCGTACGGGCCTCCGCGAGCTCCTCCAGGCGGTTGACCGTGCGCTCGTGGTCGGCGCCCGGGTGCGACTGGACCGGGACGAAGTCGGGGTGCGAGGGGTGGCGCCGGCGGGCCGCGGCCAGTTCGGCCGAATCCTCCGGGTACTCGTCGGCGAGGTCGTCGCCCAGGACCGGCTCCAGGCCGACCATGTCCGCCTGCCGGGGCAGGAAGACCGGGCCGTCCTCACCGAGGCCGGGCAGGCCGCCCAGCAGCGAGGGGGCGTCGGCGGCGTCGCGGGCCTCCTGAGCGGCCCAGAAGGCACGCGCCTCGGCCAGCTCGCGCTCGCGCTCCTCGGCGAGGGCCTCGGCCACGGCGGCTCGTATCTCCGCGGCGGGGGAGGTCCCGGCCGTGCGGGCGTGGGGGACGGTCGCGGCACGCGGGTGTGCCGACACCGTCAGCTCACCGCGCAGGGCCGTGACCTGCTTGCGCAGTCCGTGGACGGCGTGCAGCGCAGCAGCGCCCACGGCCGTGGCAGCGGCCGTGGTCAGCAGCAGGGCAAGAGACATGGCGCTCACTGACTAACTCCTGATTGATTCGATCCCCCGACTTCCTACATCAGCTTGTCCTGTGCTGGGAATGGCGTGCAGTGCATTACGTCATGAATTGGACAGGTCTTTCGGCCTCACGGCCTTGGGGGGATGGCGTCTGACCTGGGCAAATGCCGATCCCCCAGGACAAAGGTCACATCCTGGGGGAGATTCGGTCACAGGTCGGCCGCGACCGGATTAGATTCGACGTCAGTACAGCGCATGGATCTAGAGGATCCCTTGCGGGGCCTGGGGGCCCGCGCTGGGGCCGTACGAAGCCCCTACGCTCCGCTACGGTCCGGGGTGGTCGTCGGCGGCGGTCGGCGGCGGGCCGGGGCCGGTCCGCCGCCGGCCCGACCGGCATCGGCCCAGCCGCCCGGGCCCGTGATCAGCTCAGGCGCTCGGGCTCGTGGTCGCGCTGGGCCTCGCCTCCGCTGCGGGCAGGTGCCGCCCCTCGTCCCTCGGGGCGGCCCCTACCCTCCGCTGCGGCTCAGCTCAGGCGCTCGATGACCATGGCCATGCCCTGGCCGCCGCCCACGCACATGGTCTCCAGACCGAACTGCTTGTCGTGGAACTGCAGGCTGTTGATCAGCGTGCCGGTGATGCGGGCACCGGTCATCCCGAACGGGTGACCGACGGCGATGGCGCCGCCGTTGACGTTCAGCTTCTCCAGGGGGATCTCCAGGTCCCGGTAGGACGGGATGACCTGGGCGGCGAAGGCCTCGTTGATCTCGAACAGGTCGATGTCGCCGACGGTCAGCCCGGCCCGCTTCAGGGCCTGCTTGGACGCCTCGACCGGGCCGAGGCCCATGATCTCCGGGGAGAGGCCGGTGACGCCGGTGGACACGATCCGCGCCAGCGGGGTCAGCCCCAGCTCCCGCGCCTTGGTGTCGCTCATGATGACCAGCGCCGCGGCGCCGTCGTTCAGCGGGCAGCAGTTGGCGGCCGTGATCAGGCCGTCGGGGCGGAAGACGGGCTTCAGGCCCGAGACGCCCTCCATGGTCACGCCGGCGCGCGGGCCGTCGTCGGTCGAGACGACCGTGCCGTCCGGCGTGGTGACCGGGGTGATCTCGCGCGCCCAGAAGCCGTTCTTGATGGCCTCCTCGGCCAGGTTCTGGGAGCGGACGCCGAACTCGTCCATGTCCTGACGGGTCACGCCCTTGAGGCGGGCCAGGTTCTCGGCGGTCTGCCCCATCGCGATGTACGCGTCCGGGATCAGGCCGTCCTCGCGCGGGTCGTGCCAGGAGGAGCCCTCGCTCTGCGCCACGGCGGCCGTACGGGCCTCGGCGTCGGCGAACAGCGGGTTGTGGGTGCCCGGCAGGCCGTCCGAGGAGCCCTTGGCGAAGCGGGAGACCATCTCGACGCCCGCGGAGATGAAGACGTCGCCCTCGCCCGCCTTGATGGCGTGCAGCGCCATGCGGGAGGTCTGGAGCGAGGAGGAGCAGTAACGGGTGATCGTGGTGCCCGGCAGGAAGTCCATGCCCATCTGCACGGCCACGATGCGGCCCAGGTTGTGGCCCTGCTCGCCGCCGGGGAGGCCGCAGCCGAGCATCAGGTCGTCGATCTCGCGCGGGTCCAGCTCGGGGACCTTGGCGAGGGCGGCCTGGATGATCGTCGCGGTCAGGTCGTCCGGCCGCACGTCCTTGAGGGACCCCTTGCCGGCGCGCCCGATGGGAGAGCGGGCGGTGGAAACGATGACGGCTTCGGGCATCGGGACTCCAAGGGGTGCGTCGTTGCGGGACCGCAAGCGAAGTTACCGCCCCGTACGGTCGAGGTCACCGGCCCGGACGTGTGACGCCTCCCTCTTTTTGGGGCGGCTTCGCCTCCGGGGCGCCGATGCCGGGCTCACAGCGGCGTGCCCCTTCGGCTCAGGCGCCCCGGGCCGGCTGCGGGCGGCCCGGCCCGGGTCAGGCGTTGCCCGGGAGGGAGGCCGGGTCCGGGAGTTCCTCGGCGGGGACGCGACGGCGGCGGCGGTGTTTGAGCAGGGCCCACGGGCCCCGGGCCGCGGTGACCTCCGTGCCCGCCTCGCCGGCCGCCGCCGACGCCGCCTTGGCCACCGGCAGCATGTCCTCGTCCCGCGAGACGTCCAGCCGGTCCGACCCCGGCCACAGGCCCAGCGCCGCGCACAGCGTCGGCAGTATCGCCATCGCGGCGGTCGCGTACCCCTCCGCCGAGGGGTGGTAGGAGTCCGGGCCGAACATCTCGCGCGGGTTCGCCGCGAACTCCGGCCCCAGGAGGTCCCCCATCGAGATCGTGCGGGCGCCCAGCGCCACCACGCCGATGGTCTGCGCGGCGGCCAGCTGGCGCGAGACCCGCCGGGCCATCCACCGCAGCGGCTGGTACACCGGCTCGATCGTGCCCAGGTCCGGGCAGGTGCCGACCACGACCTCGGCGCCCGCGAGCCGCAGCCTGCGCACCGCCCCGGTCAGGAACCGGACCGACTGCGTCAGCGGCATCCGCCGCGTCACGTCGTTCGCCCCGATCATGATCACGCACACGTCCGGCGGCGGGCCGTCCCCGTCCAGCAGCAGGCCCACCTGGCGGTCCAGGTCGTCCGACTTGGCCCCGGACAGCGCGACGTTGCGCAGCTCCACCGGCCGCTCCGCCACCGCCGCCAGCCCGGACGCCAGCAGTGCCCCCGGAGTCTGGCGGGCCCGGCGCACGCCCAGCCCGGCCGCCGTCGAGTCGCCCAGCATGCCCATCCGCAGCGGACCGGGGCTCAGCTCGGGCCCGGAGAACTCGCTCCCGTACAGCCCGTCGGCGCGCGGCGGATCCGGCAGCCCGGTGCCCACCGTCCGCTTCGCGAACTGCACCTCGGCCAGTACGAGCCCCACCGCGGCGACCCCCACCAGTCCGAGTCCGCCCCCGCCGTACGCTGCCCCCGCCGCGATCCGGCGGGCCGTTCTCGCCCTGGACACCCTTCAGCCCCTCGCTTCCTGTCCTGCCTCGTTGACCTTCCTGCCCCGTACGGCCGGTCGGCCAATCCCTTTCCGCATACTCTGGCCAAACCTCCCGGAGAACCCGTGGAGTCCCCTCCCTGGAGAACATGGTGCAATTCCACGACTCGATGATCAGCCTCGTCGGCAACACCCCGCTGGTGAAGCTCAACCGTGTGACCGAAGGCCTGCAGGCCACCGTCCTTGCGAAGGTCGAGTACTTCAACCCCGGTGGATCCGTGAAGGACCGGATCGCCGTCCGGATGATCGAGGCCGCCGAGCAGAGCGGTGCCCTCAAGCCCGGTGGCACCATCGTGGAGCCGACCAGCGGCAACACCGGCGTCGGACTCGCCATCGTGGCCCAGCAGAAGGGCTACAAGTGCATCTTCGTCTGCCCTGACAAGGTGTCCATGGACAAGATCAACGTGATGCGCGCGTACGGCGCCGAGGTCGTGGTCTGCCCGACCGCCGTCGACCCGGAGCACCCGGACTCGTACTACAACGTCTCCGACCGCCTCGCGCGCGAGCCCGGCGCCTGGAAGCCCGACCAGTACAGCAACCCGAACAACCCCCGTTCGCACTACGAGACCACCGGCCCCGAGCTGTGGGACCAGACGGACGGGAAGATCACCCACTTCGTCGCGGGCGTCGGCACCGGCGGCACGATCTCCGGCACCGGCAACTACCTGAAGGAGGTGTCCGGCGGCAAGGTCAAGGTCATCGGCGCCGACCCCGAGGGTTCCGTCTACTCCGGCGGCTCCGGCCGTCCGTACCTCGTCGAGGGCGTCGGCGAGGACTTCTGGCCGACCGCCTACGACCAGAACGTCACCGACGAGATCATCGCGGTGTCCGACAAGGACTCCTTCCAGATGACCCGCCGGCTGGCGAAGGAGGAGGGCCTGCTCGTCGGCGGCTCCTGCGGCATGGCCGTCGTCGCCGCGCTGCGCGCCGCCGAGGGCCTCGGCCCCGACGACGTCGTCGTCGTCCTGCTGCCCGACAGCGGCCGCGGCTACCTCAGCAAGATCTTCAGCGACGAGTGGATGGCCGGTCACGGCTTCCTGGAGGAAGCGGGCCCGGCGGCGCGCATCGGCGACGTCCTCGCCGACAAGGAGGGCGGCATCCCCTCCCTCGTGCACATGCACCCCGAGGAGACCGTCGGCCAGGCCATCGAGGTCCTGCGCGAGTACGGCGTCTCGCAGATGCCGATCGTCAAGCCCGGCGCCGGCCACCCCGACGTGATGGCCGCCGAGGTCATCGGCTCGGTCGTCGAGAAGGAACTCCTCGCCGCGCTGTTCGCGCAGCGGGCCTCCCTCGGGGACCCGCTGGAGAAGCACATGAGCGCGCCGCTGCCGCAGGTCGGCTCCGGCGAGCCCGTGTCCGAGCTGATGGCGGTGCTCGGCGAGGCCGACGCGGCGATCGTGCTCGTCGAGGGCAAGCCCACCGGCGTCGTCAGCCGCCAGGACCTCCTGGCGTTCCTCGCCAAGGGCGCGAAGTAGCCATCTGTCGCACGAACGGTACGGGCCCGACACGTGACGGCAGCACCGGCTTAACACGGCACCGGCACAGTGGTGGTCGTCGGCAGGGAACCCCGGACACCCGGGAACCCCGCCGGCACCACGAACGGCGTCGGCGCGCCTCCGGAGCGGCTCCCGGACCACGCGGACGCCAAGGACGCGGACGGCCCTGACCCGGCCCGTGTCCCTCGCGGGGACCGCCGTCGTCCCGCCCCCCGGGCAACCGGGGGTGCGGCGGTCCCCGCGCTATTTTTTTTGGGCTCGGTTCGCCTCCGGGGCGCCGATGCCTGGCTCACGAGGTCGTGCGTGCTCGGAAACCGCTCGTTCCTCACGGTTTCCTGCGCGCGCTCGACCTCGTTCCCCAGGCGCGCCCCTTCGGCTCACTCGCCCGTGGCGGCTTCGGTCCAGGGCTCCCCGGGGGTTGGGCGCGGGCCGAGCGGGCGGTGTCCCGCGGGGTCCGGTCAGGGCCAGGGGGCGCCGGGGCCGGTCAGGCCAGGGGGTCCCGGGTGGTCCGGCGGAGCCGCCCGGTGTGGGCGAGGTTGACCCCGCAGATGCCGGCCCAGGCCACCAGCAGCCCGCCGATGCCCGCCTGGGCCGCGCCGATAGCGGAGAGCGGGATCGCGAGGACCAGGGTCACGACGGCGAAGCCGAAGCGTTCCCCGAAGGCGGCCACCGCCGAGTCCGCGCCCCCGGGACCGCCGCGCGCCGTCCGCAGCCGCTCCTCGGCGAGGCGGCGCCGCACCTGGGTGTCGACCTTCTCGACGAAGGAGTCCACCAGGGCGGCCTCGTACTCCGGCCCCAGCTCCCGCCGGGCGTCTAGGGTCGCGGCGAGCTCCTTTTCGAGCTCCTGGGCCTGCGGAGAGTGGGCTGAAGCGGTCATGCGCCCACCGTAGGAACCGGCGGGGCCCCCGGCACTGGGGGTAGCCCCCGTATCCCGGATCGCGGGCGCGGCTTGCCGTCCTGCATAACCCGATGCAGAGTGCACCGTGACTGAATATCTCACCGGGGACGGGACGGAGGGGACGGCCATGAGCGACAGCCCGGCCGCACGGCTGCAGAAGCTGTTCGAGGGGCACCGGCTGACGCCGACCCAGCGGCGGATCGCCCACTGCATGGTGCGCGGCGCCGCGGAGGTGCCCTTCCTGTCGAGCGTGGAGCTCGCCGAGCTGGCCGGGGTGAGCCAGCCGTCGGTGACCCGCTTCGCGGTGGCGCTGGGCTTCGACGGGTACCCGGCGCTCCGCCGCCACCTGCGCGAGGTGGCGCCCGCCGGCAGGCCGGAGCCCGTGCGCGAGGACTCGTACAACGAGTACCAGCAGGCCGTCCAGGGCGAGATCGAGAACCTGCGGCGGCTCTCGGCGATGCTCGCCGACCCGGCGCCGGTCGAGGAGGCGGGCCGGCTGCTGGCCGGCTCGGCGCCGTTGCCGGTGCTGGGGCTGCGGGCCGCGTCCTCGCAGGCGCGCGGGTTCGCGTACTTCGCGGCGAAGGTGCACCCCGACGTACGGCTCCTCGACGAGGGCGGCTCCATGCTCGCCGACCGGATCGACGCGGCCGCCGCCGCCGGGGCCTCGGCGCTGCTGTGCTTCGCGCTGCCCCGCCACCCCCGGGAGGTGGTGGAGGCGCTGGAGCACGCGCGGGGGTCCGGTCTGACGACGGTGACGGTCGCCGACTCGGCGTTCGCGCCCGTCGCCCGCCACTCCGATCTGCTGATCCCCGCCCCCGTCGGCACCGGGCTCGCCTTCGACACGGCGTGCGCGCCGATGCTGCTGGGCCGGGTGCTGCTGGAGGCCATGGCGGACGCGCTGCCCGACGCGCAGGCGCGGCTGGAGTCCTTCGACGCGCGGGCCGTGGCGCGCGGGCTGTTCGTGGAGTGAGCCCGGCGGGTCCGGCGGGTCCGGCCGGGCCGGTCAGCTCGCGGCGGCCAGGGACGTGGTGCGGCGCAGCCAGGTGAGGGAGGCGTCGGCGAGTTCGGGCCAGCCGTGGTCGACGGTCAGGGAGTGGCCCCGGTCGTCGAAGCGCCGGTACTCGGTGATGGCCGCGGAGTGCCGGTACCGCTTGAGGGTGGAGCGGGTCAGGATGTCGGGGACGGTGTGGTCGAGCTTGCCGGAGAGCAGCAGCAGCGGCCCCCGGGTCCGGTTGGCGGTGTCGACCCGGGCCGGCGAGTGCGGGGTGAAGTTGCCGAGGGCCAGCTGGAACAGCGGCCGGGCGGGGCTGGGGATCGTCCACTTCTCGTACAGCTCGTCCGCCTCGTGTTCCGGGACGGCGTTGGCGAAGGCGTAGCGGAACTGCTCGGGGCTGAGGGAGACGGCCCGCCGGGTGTTGGCGGGGTTGCTCAGGAACGCGAACGTCGACCTGGCCTGGGCGGGGCCGATGGCCCTGACGCCCCGGATCTGGCCGGGGCAGATCGCCACGGCCGCCGCTCCCAGGCCCTCGCCGAGCAGGTGCTGGGCGATGAAACCGCCGACGGAGTGCCCCACGAGGACGGGCGGGGCGTCGAGTTCCCGGATGACCCGGGCGTGGGCGTCGGCGATCTCCGTGAGGCCGACGCCGGCCTGGTCGTCCCCGCGCAGGCGGGCCTCGGCGACCGTCGGCGGGACGCCGGGCCACTCGGGCAGGACCGGTTCGTAGCCCGCGTCGCGGAAGACGTCGGCCCAGCCTTCCCAGCTGGTGGAGTGGAGCCACAGGCCGTGGATGAAGACCACGGGGGTGGGTCGGGCGGCCATGGTGGCCTCCTCGGGGGCGGCGGCCCCGGCGTGCCGCGTCACGCGTCGGCGTAGGCGGGTGCGCGCGGGCCGCGGAGTCCGCCCCGGTCTCGTGCGGATCCCCCCATTCCACCCCATCGGGGCCGTCGCCGCCCGTTCGCGGCGCCGTGCGCCCCCGGGCCGGCGGCCCGGGGACGGTTCACAGCAGCGCGTCGCGGAAGGCGCCCCCCGCCTCCGTGACGAGGTCCGCCGGGGTCTGCGCCGGGCGGGCCGGGGCGAAGCGGATCCCGTCGCCGGGGGTGGTCGTGAAACCGTGGACGGACGGGCGCGGGAGGCTGTTGTAGCCGTAGTGGGCGGTGAAGAAGTACGCGCCGGTGTCCGGGACGGCGATCACGTCGCCCGGCCGCAGCCGGGGCAGTTCCCGGGCGGTGGCGAGCAGGTCCCCCGCGAAACAGGCCGGGCCCGCGACGTCCTGGGCCACCGGCGGGCCGGTGCGCGGTTCGCCCTTGGCGTCGTAGGCGAGGATCCGCAGCGGCCAGGACGCGGGGGCGTACACCGTGCGGGTCGCCAGCTGCACCCCGGCGTGGGTCACCGCGATGGGCCGCCCCCCGGTCTCCTTCGTGTACTCGACGCGGGCCAGGATCAGGCCCTGCTTGGCCAGCAGCGACCGGCCGAACTCGGTGACCAGCCCGTACGAGCCGTCGAAGAGCGCGGGGACGGCCGCGCGCAGGGCCTCGACGTACGCGGCGTACCTGGGGGCGTGCTGGTCGGAGGCGAAGTTCACCGGCAGGCCCCCGCCGATGTCGAGGGTGTCGATCCGGCGCCGGCCGGCCGCCGCGTTGACCTCCTCGGCCAGCGCGTGGACCTCCCGGACCCCTTGCGCGATCAGGGCCAGCGGTACCCCCTGCGAGCCCGAGTGGGTGTGCAGGCGGGTCAGCCAGGGCCGGTCGAGGAAGGCGCGCACGAGCCGCTCCCGGGCGCCCGGATCGCGCAGCGCGAAGCCGAACTTCGAGGTGGCGGTGGCCGTGGACAGGGCGTCGATGGTGCCGGCGCCGGTCTGCGGGTTGATCCGCAGACCGATCGGGGACCGGGTGGGCGGGCCGGCGGTCATCAGCGCGTCGAGGCGCTGCAGCTCCTGGGCGTTGTCGGCGTTGACGGCGATGCCCAGGGCCAGCGCCTCGCGCAGCTCGGCCTCCGTCTTGGCGGGGGAGTCCAGCACCGTCCGCTCCGCCGGGACCCCGGCCGCCCGGGCCAGCGCGAGCTCGCCGGGGCTGGCCACCTCGCAGCCGACACCGGCGTCCGCGAGCAGCCGCAGGACCGGGACCAGGGGGGCGGCCTTCACCGCGAAGGTGTGCAGGACGGGTGTGCCGGGCGCCGTCGCGGCGTCGAAGGCGGCGGTCAGGGACGCGGCGCGGGCGCGGATCCCGGCCACGTCGAGGAGGCAGGTCACGGGCTCGCGGTCCAGCAGTCCCTGCTGCACCGCGGCCCGTACGGCCAGGTCACGAAGGGTGGCGGGGTCCGGGCGGGGTGTCCGTGCGGGCGTCTGGGAGGCCATGTCCGCCATCCCATCATCCGGCCGACCCCGCCGCAGCTGTTGACTGGATCTATTCATCCGGAGAGGATGTGAATAGATTGACCAACATCGGAGGAGGCAACGCCATGTCAGGACCCCGCCCCGTACGTGCCGCGCGAGGCACCGAGCTCAGCACCCTGGGATGGCAGCAGGAGGCCGCCCTGCGCATGCTGCAGAACAACCTCGACCCCGAGGTCGCGGAGCACCCCGACAAGCTGGTCGTCTACGGCGGCACCGGCAAGGCCGCGCGCGACTGGCGCTCGTACGACGCGATGGTGCGCACCCTGCGGACCCTCAAGCAGGACGAGACCATGCTGGTCCAGTCCGGCCGCCCGGTCGGCGTGATGCAGACCCACGAGTGGGCGCCGCGCGTCCTGCTCGCCAACTCCAACCTGGTCGGCGACTGGGCCAACTGGGAGGAGTTCCGCCGCCTGGAGCACCTGGGCCTGACCATGTACGGCCAGATGACGGCCGGTTCCTGGATCTACATCGGCACCCAGGGCATCCTCCAGGGCACCTACGAGACCTTCGCGGCCGTCGCGGCCAAGAAGTTCGGCGGGACCCTCGCGGGCACCATCACCCTCACCGCCGGCCTCGGCGGCATGGGCGGCGCCCAGCCGCTGGCCGTGACGATGAACGACGGCGTCGCGATCTGCATCGACGTCGACCCGCGCGCCATCGAGCGCCGCATCGAGCACCGCTACCTGGACGTCAAGGCCGACAACCTCCGCCACGCCCTCCAGCTGGCCGTCGAGGCCCGCGACGCCCGCAAGCCGCTGTCCATCGGCCTCCTCGGCAACGCCGCCGAGCTGCTGCCGCAGATGCTGGCCGAGGGCGCCCCGATCGACATCGTGACGGACCAGACCTCCGCCCACGACCCGCTCGCCTACCTCCCCGTCGGCGTCGACTTCGACGACATGGCCGACTACGCCGCCAAGGACCCGGCGGGCTTCACCACCCGCGCCCGCGAGTCCATGGCCAAGCACGTCGAGGCCATGGTCGGCTTCATGGACGCCGGCTCCGAGGTCTTCGACTACGGCAACTCCATCCGCGGCGAGGCCCAGCTGGCCGGCTACGACCGCGCGTTCGCCTTCCCCGGCTTCGTCCCCGCCTACATCCGGCCGCTGTTCTGCGAGGGCAAGGGCCCCTTCCGCTGGGCGGCGCTGTCCGGCGAGGCCTCGGACATCCACAAGACCGACAAGGCGATGCTGGAGCTCTTCCCGGAGAACGAGTCCCTGCACCGCTGGATCAAGATGGCCGGCGAGCGCGTCCACTTCCAGGGCCTGCCGGCGCGCATCTGCTGGCTCGGCTACGGCGAGCGCGACAAGGCCGGCGAGCGCTTCAACGAGATGGTGGCCGACGGCACCCTCGCCGCCCCGCTGGCCATCGGCCGCGACCACCTCGACTGCGGCTCGGTCGCCTCCCCGTACCGCGAGACCGAGGCCATGCTCGACGGCTCCGACGCGATCGCCGACTGGCCGCTGCTCAACGCCATGGTCAACGTCGCCTCCGGCGCCTCCTGGGTCTCCATCCACCACGGCGGCGGCGTCGGCATGGGCCGCTCCATCCACGCCGGCCAGGTCACCGTCGCCGACGGCACCAAGCTCGCGGGCGAGAAGATCCGCCGCGTCCTGACCAACGACCCCGGCATGGGCGTCATCCGCCACGTCGACGCCGGCTACGACATCGCCGAGTCCGTCGCCGACGAGCGGGGCGTGCGCGTCCCGATGCGCGAGGGCGACGCGTGATCCCCACCCCCGAGGCATCCGCCCCCCGCGCCGCCGCCGCACCCGCGGCGGCGGCCGGGGGCGGCGCCGGTTCCTTCCACACCCTGTGGAACGAGCTCGCGCCCATCGGCCGCCACGCGGACAGCGGCGGCTACCGCCGCTACGCCTGGACCGGCGCCGACGCCGACTGCCGTGCCTGGTTCCGGGCACAGGCCGAGTCCCGCGGCCTCACCTACGAGGTGGACCGCAACGGCAACCAGTGGGCCTGGCTCGGCGACCCCCTCGCGGGCGACGCCGTCGTCACCGGCTCCCACCTGGACTCCGTCCCGGACGGCGGAGCCTTCGACGGCCCCCTCGGCGTGGTGTCCTCCTTCGCGGCCCTGGACGAACTCCGCTCCCGCGGCGCCTCCTTCTCCCGGCCGCTGGCCATCACCAACTTCGGTGACGAGGAAGGCGCCCGCTTCGGCCTGGCCTGCGTCGGCTCCCGGCTCGCCGCCGGACAGCTGACCAAGGAGAAGGCGTACGAGCTCCGCGACGGCGACGGCGTCAGCCTGCCCGACGCGATGGAGCGGGCCGGTTACGACCCCGAGGCCATCGGAGCCGACCCCGAACGCCTCGCCCGCATCGGCGCCTTCGTCGAACTCCACGTCGAACAGGGCCGCGCCCTCGACCTGTCCGGGGACCGCGTCGGCATCGCCTCCGCGATCTGGCCGCACGGCCGCTGGCGGTTCGACTTCCACGGCGAGGCCAACCACGCGGGCACCACCCGCCTCGTGGACCGCCGCGACCCGATGCTGACGTACGCGCAGACCGTGCTCGCCGCCCGCCGGGAAGCGGCCCTCGCCGGGGCCGTCGCCACCTTCGGGAAGATCTCCGTCGAGCCCAACGGGGTCAACGCCATCCCCTCCCTCGTGCGCGGCTGGCTCGACTCCCGGGCCGCCGACCAGGCCACCCTCGACACGGTCGTCACCGCCGTCGAGAAGGCCGCCCGCGAGCACGCCGACCGGGACGGCATCGACCTCGCCGTCGTCCGCGAGTCCTTCACCCCGGTCGTCGAGTTCGAGCACGCCCTGCGCGACGAGCTGAACCGGATCCTCGGCGGGAGCGTCCCCGTCCTCGGCACCGGGGCGGGACACGACGCCGGAATCCTCTCCGCCGCCGTCCCGACCGCGATGCTGTTCGTGCGCAACCCCACCGGGGTCTCCCACTCCCCGAGGGAGTTCGCCGCCGAGGACGACTGCGTGGCCGGCGTCCTCGCCCTCGCCGACGTACTGGAAGGCCTGGCATGCCGCTGAAGACGTACTGGCTGGAGCACGCCTGGCTCGGCACCCACGTCGAGCCGGGCGTGGCCCTCGACGCGGGCGCCGACGGCCGCGTCGCCGGACTGCGCACCGGGGTGGACGCCCCGCCCCCCGGGGCGGAGGTGCTGCGCGGGCTCACCGTCCCCGGCCTGGCCAACGCGCACTCCCACGCCTTCCACCGGGCGCTGCGCTCCGTCGTCCAGGTCGGCTCGGGCACCTTCTGGACCTGGCGCGAGGTCATGTACGGGGTCGCCCAGAACCTCACCCCCGAGAACTACTTCGCCCTCGCCCGCGCGGTGTACGCGGAGATGGCGCTGGCCGGCATCACCGACGTCGGCGAGTTCCACTACGTCCACCACGCCCCCGGCGGCACCCCGTACGCCGACCCCAACGCGATGGGCGAGGCGCTGATCGAGGCGGCCGCGGCGGCCGGCATCCGCATCACCCTCCTCGACACCGCGTACCTGGCCGCCGGCTTCGGCGAGGCACCCAACCCGCACCAGCTGCGCTTCTCCGACGGCACCGCGGAGGCCTGGGCCGATCGGGTCTCCGCCCTCAAGCCCCGCGAGCACGCGCTGATCGGCGCGGCGATCCACTCCGTACGCGCCGTCCCGGCCGACCAGCTGGCCACCGTCGCCGACTGGGCGCGGGAGCGGCAGGCCCCGCTGCACGTCCACCTGTCCGAGCAGACGGCGGAGAACGACGCCTGCCAGGCCGCCCACGGCCGCACCCCGACGCAGCTCCTCGCCGACCACGGAGTCCTGGGCCCGCGCACCACCGGCGTCCACAACACGCACCTCACCGACGCCGACATCGCCCTGCTCGGCGGCACCACCACCGGCACCTGCATGTGCCCGACCACCGAACGCGACCTCGCCGACGGCATCGGCCCGGCCGGCCGGCTCCAGCGCGCGGGCAGCCCGCTGTCCCTGGGCAGCGACAGCCACGCGGTGATCGACCTGCTGGAGGAGGCGCGGGCGATGGAGCTGAACGAGCGCCTGCGCAGCCGTACGCGCGGCCACTGGACGGCGAACGCCCTGCTCACGGCCGCCACCGCCGACGGCCACGCCTCCCTGAGCCGGCCCGACGCGGGCCGTCTGGAGGTGGGTGCCCTGGCGGACTTCACCACCATCGCCCTGGACACCGTCCGCACCGCCGGGCCGCTGCCCCGCCTCGGCGCCGAGACGGCCGTCTTCGCCGCCTCGGCCGCCGACGTGCGGCACACGGTGGTGGGCGGCCGGCACGTGGTCCGCGACGGAGTCCATACCCTGGTCGGGGACGTGGCCGGTGCCCTGGCTTCCGCGATCGCCGCCGTCCGGGGCTGACGCCTGCAACTCCCCCACCCCGCCCCTTCCCGAAACCGGGGCAGCAACCCCGGACCCCGCTTCCGGGGGCTCCGCCCCCGGGCCCCCGCGCCTCAAACGCCGGCGGGGCTGGATTTCGCGCAGCGAAATTCCAGCCCGCGCGGCGTTTGAGCGCACCGGGCGCGCAGCGCCCGTACGGGGTCCGGGGCGGAGCCCCGGTTTCGGGAAGGGGCGGGGTGGGGGAAACGAACCTCCCGAGAGGAACCCATGACCACCACCCTCATCACCAACATCGGCAGCCTCGTCACCAACGACCCCGCCCTCGGTGACGGATCACCCCTCGGCCTGATCGAGAACGCCGCCGTCGTCATCGACGGCGAGGCCATCGCCTGGGTCGGCCCCGCGGACAAGGCCCCCGCCGCCGACACCGTGTTCGACGCGACCGGCCGCGCCGTCATCCCCGGCTTCGTCGACTCGCACTCCCACCTCGTCTTCGCCGGCGACCGCACCGCCGAGTTCAACGCCCGCATGTCCGGCCGCAGCTACTCCGCCGGAGGCATCCGCACCACCGTCGCCGCCACCCGCGCCGCCAGCGACGAAGCGCTGGAGGCCAACCTGCTGCGCCACCTCGACGAGGCCCGCCGCCAGGGCACCACCACCTTCGAGACCAAGTCCGGCTACGGCCTCACCGTCGCCGACGAGGCCCGCGCCCTGCGCATCGCCGCCGCGCACACCGAGGAGGTCACCTACCTCGGCGCGCACATCGTCTCCCCCGACTACGCCGACGACCCGGCCGGCTACGTCGACCTCGTCACCGGCGAGATGCTGGCCGCCTGCGCCCCGTACGCCCGCTGGGTGGACGTCTTCTGCGAGAAGGGCGCCTTCGACGGCGACCAGGCCCGCGCCATCCTCACCGCCGGCGCCGCCGCCGGGCTGATCCCGCGCGTCCACGCCAACCAGCTCTCGTACGGCCCCGGCGTGCAGCTGGCCGTGGAGCTGGAGGCCGCCTCCGCCGACCACTGCACCCACCTCACCGACGCCGACGTGGACGCCCTCGCCCAGGCGGCCGCGACCACCGTCGCGACGCTCCTGCCCGGCGCCGAGTTCTCCACCCGCGCCCAGTGGCCCGACGCCCGCCGGCTCCTCGACGCGGGCGCCACCGTCGCCCTGTCCACGGACTGCAACCCCGGCTCCTCCTACACCAGCTCCATGCCGTTCTGCATCGCGCTCGCCGTCCGCGACATGGGCATGACCCCCGACGAGGCCCTGTGGTCGGCCACCGCCGGCGGCGCCGCCGCGCTGCGCCGCACCGACATCGGGCGGATCCGCCCCGGGGCCCGCGCCGACCTCGCGCTCCTGGACGCGCCCAGCCACGTCCACCTCGCCTACCGGCCGGGCGTCCCGCTCGTCTCCGCCGTCTGGCAGCGGGGGGTACGCGCCGCCTGACGCCCCGCCCGCCCCGCTGCCCTACGCCCCGCCCGCCCCGGAAACGGCCGGAAACGGCACGTCAGGGGAGCCGCCGAACCGGGCCGTCCTTTGTCTTCCCTCCGCAGGGTCCCGGGCGTACCTTGAGCCACCAATCTGATGTGTCGTCAGTAACTTGTGGCCCGAGGGGAAGACGAAGGTGTCCGACCGGAAACGTTCCACCGCGCTCGCGCTGGCCTGTGCGCTGGCCGGCTCGACGGTGCTGCTCGCCGCCCCCGCGGCCCACGCCGATGTCGTCGACGTCCAGTACGACTGCAAGACCCCCATCGGGGACAAGTCGGCGGTCTCGCCCATCGACATCAAGGCCGTCAAGGAGGGCGACGGCTACAAGCTCACGATGTCCTTCCAGAAGGGCGTCTCCTCCAGCCCCATCGAGCTGGGCAAGGGCGCCATGACCCCCAGCGCCGTCATCCAGACCGACGGCGCGGAGAAGGCCACCGTCCAGGTCTCCGGCCCGCCCAACTCCGAGGCCGTGCCCGCCAACACCCCCATCAAGATCAGCGACCTCTCGGGCACCTACACCCCCAAGCAGAGCGGCAAGGTCACCTTCACCGCCGGGGTCCTCACCATCAAGGCCATGGGCACCACCACCACCTGCACCCCCGGGAACAGCCCCAAGCCCTCCCTGGAACTCCAGGTGACGGGCACGGGCGGCGCCCAGGACCCCGCCCAGGACCCCGCCCCGCCCACCGGCGACACCCTCCCGCAGACCGGACCCGCCGACTCCGCCCTCGCCCTCGGCACCCTCGGCGCCACCGTGCTCCTCACCGGCGCCGCCGGAACGCTCTGGCTGACCCGGCGCGGCCGCCGGGCCGGCGAGACCCGGCCCTGAACGGAGCGGCCCCGGCCATGCGCGTGCTCCACACCCTCACCCGGCTCGGCGCCGCGCTGCTCGCCGCCGCCGCCCTCCACGGCGCCCCGGCCGCGGCCGCCGACGAGCCCGGCTGGACCGCCGAACCGGCCACCGGGCGGCCCGGCCCCCCGCGCCCGTACTTCTACCTCGCGGGCGCCGCCGGCGCCGTCCTGGAGGACCGCCTCACCCTGGCCAACGCCGGCGACCGCGAACGGACGCTCACCCTGCGCGGCGCCGACGCCTACAACACCCCCGACGGCGCCCTCGCGGTCCGCCCGGCCGGGGAGGGCGCACCGGCGGCGGCCGGCGTCGGAGCCGGGGCCGGCTCCTGGATCAGCTTCGGCGCGGCCACCACCGTGAAGATCCCGCCGCGCACCCGCGCCGTGGTCCCCTTCACCGTCACCGTGCCGCCCGCCGCCGCACCCGGGGACCACCCCGCCGCCGTCATCGCCACCGAGGCCGGCCACGAGGCGGCGGTACGGGTCCACCTGCGCGTCGGCGGCCCGGCACTGGCCGCCCTCACCGTCGAGGACGTCGCCGTGCACGGCTCCGGCGCCTCCGCCGTCATCCGGTACGCGCTGGTCAACCGAGGCAACGTGGCCCTCACCCCGGAGCTCGCGGTCCGCGCCGAAGGACGCTTCGGCGAGGTCCCCGGCCGGGGCGCCCACGCCGTGCCCGTCGAGCTGCTGCCCGGCCGGCGGGTCGAGCTGAGCGAACCCTGGCCCGGCGCCCCCGCCCTCGACCGGGTCGCCCTCACCCTCACGGTCACCGCCCCCGGCGCCGCACCGGCCACCGCCCGCGCGTCGGCGTGGCTCCTGCCCGGGGGGAGCGCCGTGCGGCTGGGCGCCGCGCTGATCGCCCTCGGCACGCTCGCGACGGCCGCGCTGCTCCTCGTACGGACCCGGCGCACCGGCCGGGCACGGCCCCCCGAGCCGCCCGCGACCGCGGCGGCGCCCGCACCGGAACCCGAGCTGACGGGAGCGTCCAGGTGAACCCCAGCCCCGGCCGCACCCCCGGCCGTACCCCCGGCCGCACCCCCGGCCGCACCCCCGGCCGTAACCGCGGTCCCGCGCCCCGCCGCCGCGCCCGCGTCGCGTCCCTCCTGGCCGCGCTCGCCGGCCTCGCCGTCCTCGCGCTGCTCCCGGCCGCGGCGCCCGCCGCCGCCGACACCGGCAAGCCCGCCGTGACGCTCTCCCTCCAGGAGGCCGCCAAGGGCACCGAGCTCGCCGTCGACGGGACCGGCTGGCGGGCCAGGACCATGGTGATGCTGCTGGTCTGCGGCCAGAACATGATCGGTGGCACCAACAGCTGCGCCAACGCCGACGGGGTCGCCGTCGCGGTCGGCGACGACGGCCGCTTCGCGGCCCGGCTGCCGGTCGTGGCCCCGCCCAAGCCGTGCCCCTGCGTGGTGAACGTGACCTCCGTCAACGGGGACCAGTCCACCGTCGCCGTACCGCTGAAGATCACCGACCATCCGGTGGCCGACCTGCCCGCGGAGTCCGGCACCGCCCGCCTCGCGATGCTCACCGGGGTCCGCCTCACCGGCGACGACGGGGTGCTGACCTGGTTCGGCGCGCCGCCCGCCAGGAAGTTCCGGGTCACCGTCGGCAACCTCGGCTCGGCCCCCGTCAAGGATCCGGTCTTCCAGCTAGGCACCGCCCACGGGGTGTTCGCCCCGACGTGGGAGGAGGCCCGCTGGAAGGGCACCATCGCGCCCGGCGGCAAGGCCGAGGTCGCGCTGGACGTGGAGCTCCCGGCCGGCGCCCACGGTGACTACGCCGTCTCCCTCAAGTACGGCGACACCGTCCTGGCCACCCAGCCGTGGGGCGTCGACCGCCCGTACGGGGTGCTGCTGTTCTGGGCCCTGCTCCTGCTGGTGATCCCGACGGCCCTCTTCCGGCTCGGCATGGCCCTGGTCGACCGGGTCCGCCCGCGCACGGCCGCCCCCGGAGGGGGCCGCCGGCACGCGGCCTCCGCCGTGACGGCCCGGCTGCCGAGGATCCCCGGCGTACGGGAACAGGCGCCGGCGGGGCCGCCCCCGGCCGGCCCCGCCCCGGTCCTGCCCTGGTTCACCCCGGAGCCGCAGCCCGAGCCGGGGTTGGAGCCCGGCGCGGGCCCACCGCGCGCCCCACAGACATCCGCACCGTCCGATCACAGTCCGACGACGAAGGGACACTCGTGAAGACCCAACGGAGGGTGAGCGCGGCCGTGGTCGCGCTGCTGCTCAGCGGCGCGGGTATCGCCATGGCGGCTTCGCCCGCCCAGGCCGCCGACGCCACGTTCAAGGTCAGGTGCGTGCCGCCGGCCGGCGGCGGTGATCCGGTGGAGGGCGAGACCACCGCCAGGATCACGGCGCCGGCCACGGCGAAGGTCGGGGACGAGGTCGACGTGTCCTGGGAGACCGTCAAGCCCGCCTCGAACAACACCGACCTGATGGTGATCCCGAAGGACGCGGTCCAGCCCACCGGCTGGATCGCGCTCGGCGGGGGCATGGGCGAGCTGAAGGTGGTGGGGGAGAAGAAGAACCCCGAGATCCCCAAGAAGGCGCCGATGGTCATGTCCGTCATGAAGGGCAAGGTGAAGCTGACCAAGGCGGGGAAGATCAGCCTGACCCCCGGCAGGTACGAGGTCGCGATCACCTTCCCCTTCGGCACCTTCGTCACGAAGTGCGCGCCGACGGGTGAGGTGAGCGGCGGGGCCACCATCGACGTGACGGCCGGCGGCGGCACCGGCGGCACCACGACGGGCGGCGCGACGACGGGTGGCACCACGACGGGTGGCGCGACGACGGGTGGCACCACGACCGGCGGCGCGACCACCGGCGGTTCCACCACGACCGGCGGTTCCACCACGACGGGCGGCTCGACCACCACCGGCGGTTCCACCACGTCCGGGGGATCCACCACCGGCGGCAGCGGCGGCCAGACCGACTTCCCGGGCAAGGCCGTCGAGGTCGCCTACGACTGCGGCGCGGTGGTCCCGGGCGGCATCAAGACCCCGGTCACGATCAGCGCCAAGAAGAACGGCGGCGGCTACGACCTGACGGTCAAGACCGCCAAGGGGGCCATGGCGTCCCCCATGGCCCTGCCCGCCGGAGCCCTCAAGCCCTCGATGGACATCACGCTGGGCGGCGCCGACAGCGGCTCCGTCAAGGTCACCGGCCCGGCCAACGCGGAGCCGATCCCGGACAAGGCCCCGGTCAGCCTGAGCGACATGACCGGCACCTACAAGCCGGGCAAGACGGGCAAGACCACGCTCAGCCCCGGCCAGCTGACGATCGACGTCACGATGGCCCCCGGCTCCACCCCGATCAACGTGCCCTGCAAGGCCACCAGCAGCGCGGTCTCCCTGGAGCTGGACACCACCGCCCAGCAGGGCGGCGCCACCGGCGCCACCACGGCAGGCACCTCCGGCACCTCCGGGACCTCCGGCGCCGCGGGCGGCCTCGCCGAGACCGGCGCCGAGAACACCGGCGGGGTCAAGGCCCTCGCCCTCGTCGCCGGCACGGTGATCCTGCTCGGCGCCGCGGTCTTCACCCTCACCCCCTGGCGCCGCCTGCGCGGCACCCGCTAGCCCCACCCCGTCCGCACACGCGGAACGGCCCGGCACACCGAAGGGCGTGCCGGGCCGTTGCGTCGTACGGGGCGGGGGTGCGTCAGTGCACGGCGCCCATGAGGACCTGGACCTTCTTGCGGTACGTGTAGACCGCGAAGCCGGCCAGGACCGCGGCGAGCGCCTGGAAGGCGATCACCCAGGTGCCGTTGAGGTCCACGCCACCGATGGACAGGAGGCTGGTGATGCAGTCACCGGCGGTGACCGCGAGGAACCAGACGCCCATCATCTGGGAGGCGTACTTCTGCGGGGCCATCTTCGTGGTGACGGAGAGGCCGACCGGGGAGACGCACAGCTCACCGATGGTCTGGATCATGTAGATCGAGACCAGCCACATCGGGGAGACCTTGGTGCCGTCGCCCGCCATGCCCATCGGAACGATGAAGACGAAGAACGAGGCGCCGATCAGGACCAGGCCCATCGCGAACTTCACGATGGTGTTCGGCTCCTGGTTCTTGCGGGACAGCCAGACCCACAGCCAGGCGAAGACCGGGGCCAGGGCCATCACGAACAGCGGGTTCAGCGACTGGTACCAGGTGGCCGAGAAGCCGAGGCCGAGGACCGTGTCGGCGGTCTTGTCGTCCGCGAACAGGGACAGCGTGGAGCCACCCTGGTCGTAGATCATCCAGAAGACGGCAGCGGCGATGAAGAACCAGATGTACGCGGTCATCTTCGACTGCTCGGCGCCCGACAGGTCCTTGTCGCGCTTGATGCGCGTCAGGACGGCGATCGGGATGAACAGGCCGGCCAGGGTCAGCGGGACCAGGGCCCAGTTCAGGGTGTAGGCGCCGAGGGCGACCACGGCACCGTAGAAGACCGCGATGCCCACGACCGCGATCGCGACCTTGGTGAGGACGGCCTTGCGCTCCTGCGGGGACAGCGGGTTCGGGACCACGCTGCTCTTCGGGCTCAGGTGCTTGGTGCCGAGCAGGAACTGGGTCAGGCCCAGGCCCATGCCGACGGCGGCGAGGGCGAAGCCCAGGTGCCAGTTGTGCTCCTTGCCGACCGTGCCGACGACGAGCGGGGCGACGAAGGCGCCGAGGTTGATGCCGACGTAGAACAGCGTGAAGCCGCCGTCACGACGCGGGTCCTCGGGACCGTCGTAGAGGTGGCCGACCATCGTGGAGATGTTGGCCTTCAGCAGGCCGGAGCCCACCGCGACGAGGATCAGACCGACGAAGAACATGGCCTGGCCGGGGACGGCCAGCGACAGGTGACCAGCCATGATCACGAAGCCGGCGATGGCGACCGTCTTGCGGGCACCCCAGACGCGGTCTCCGAACCAGCCGCCGGGCATGGCCATGAGGTAGACCATCGAGACGTACACGGAGTAGATGGCCGTGGTCGTGGCCGCGGTCATCGCCAGACCGCCGCCCTGGCTGCCCGTGGCGGCGTCGGCGCCGCCCGAGACCAGGTAGTACACGAGGAGGGCCCTCATGCCGTAGTAGGAGAACCGCTCCCACATCTCGGTCATGAAGAGAGTG
The DNA here is from genome assembly GCF_040609475.1 of Streptomyces sp. NPDC004667. Lineage (NCBI taxonomy): Bacteria > Bacillati > Actinomycetota > Actinomycetes > Kitasatosporales > Streptomycetaceae > Streptomyces > Streptomyces sp. NPDC004667. The sequence continues at coordinate 94,703 of NZ_JBEXKC010000011.1, forward strand.
GCCAGGCCACGGGGGTGTCCGAAGAAGGTCTTCTCGGCGGCCGGGGTCGCCGAGTCCTTCGTCAGGCTGGAAGCCATGGTCGATCCTTGCTTGCTCGGGACGCTCGGCTTCGTGAGCTGTTCAGCGCCCGGTGGGGGGTGGCCGGCACCGGCAGACGGGTGTCCCACCCCACGCCCTGGGGTCTCGGCTCCGGTCGGGAGACGAAGGAACAGCAGTCACCGGGATCCACGCCCTGTGCGCAGCATCGCGCTCAGGGCCCGGCCCACAGGTCATTCACTGTCATCTGGGCCGGATGAAACCGACCAGAGCAGAATTTGAGGTCCTTGGCTCGCTTTTCGGCACAAAGATCCCCTGGGTAGTGCATCAGGCGTCTCGCCACCATACGACAGGACACTGCGGCATATGGAAGGACTTGAGAGATGGATCACAGGCTTCCAGGGAACCGTTTCGTCATATTCGAAGGCCGTTAGTAGTTCATAAGCCCAGTTCGAGAGGGGTGTGCGGGCAAGCACCTCCTGGCAGCCGCCGCGGACTACCATCACCCACATGACGCGTGTACTGCTCGCCGAGGACGACGCATCCATCTCGGAACCCCTGGCCCGCGCCCTGCGCCGGGAGGGCTACGAGGTCGAGGTACGGGAGGACGGCCCCACCGCCCTTGAGGCCGGACTGCAGGGCGGCGTCGACCTCGTCGTCCTGGACCTCGGACTGCCCGGAATGGACGGCCTGGAGGTGGCCCGGCGCCTGCGCGCCGAGGGTCACGGCTTCCCCATCCTGGTCCTCACCGCCCGGGCCGACGAGGTGGACACGGTGGTCGGCCTCGACGCCGGCGCCGACGACTACGTGACCAAGCCCTTCCGGCTCGCCGAGCTGCTGGCCCGCGTCCGGGCCCTGCTGCGGCGCGGCGCCAACGAGGCCGCCCAGGCCCCCGCCACCCACGGCGTGCGCATCGACGTCGAGTCCCACCGCGCCTGGATGGGCGAGGAGGAGCTCCAGCTCACGGCCAAGGAGTTCGACCTGCTGCGCGTCCTGGTCCGCGACGCCGGCCGGGTCGTCACCCGCGACCAGCTGATGCGCGAGGTCTGGGACACCACCTGGTGGTCCTCCACCAAGACCCTCGACATGCACATCTCCTGGCTCCGCAAGAAGCTGGGCGACGACGCCGCGAACCCCCGCTACATCGCCACCGTCCGGGGCGTCGGCTTCCGCTTCGAGAAGAGCTGAGACCCCTCCCTAGGACATCCTCCAAGCCATGCGCCGCCGCCTGATCAACTCCACGCTCGCCGTGGTGCTCGTTGTGATCGCCGTGTTCGGGGTCTCCCTCGTCATCGTGGAGACCAGGACCATCACCAGCAGCGCCCAGGACCGCATCGGTTCCGAGGCGCTGCGACTGCTGGGCACCGTCGAGGCGGACGCGCTGGAGCACAAGCCGGTCGACCCCACCGCGCTCGCCGAGCAGCTGGACCTGGGCACCTACGCCCGCATCTCCATCCCCGGCCGGCCCGTCGTCGAGGTCGGCGACCGGATCCCCGACAGCGTCATCCGGGGCACCGCCCGCGGGGACCAGGGCGAGGTGGTGACCGTCGAGGAGTCCCGCGCCACCGTCACCAAGGAGGTCGGGCGGACCCTGGCGGTGGTCGGGGCGGTGGCCCTGCTCGCGGTCGTCGCGGCCGTGCTGCTCGCCGTGCGCCAGGCCAACCGGCTCGCCTCCCCGCTCACCGACCTCGCCGAGACGGCCGAGCGGCTGGGATCGGGCGACCCGAGGCCCCGGCACAAGCGCTACGGGGTCCCCGAGCTGGACCGGGTCGCCGACGTGCTCGACTCCAGCGCGGAGCGGATCGGCCGGATGCTCACGGCCGAGCGCCGGCTCGCCGCCGACGCCTCCCACCAGCTGCGGACCCCGCTGACGGCCCTGTCGATGCGGCTGGAGGAGATCACGGTCACCGACGACCTGGAGACCGTACGGGAGGAGGCCACCATCGCCCTCACCCAGGTGGAGCGGCTCACGGACGTGGTGGAGCGGCTGCTCACGAACTCCCGGGACCCGCGCACCGGATCGGCGGTCCCCTTCGACCTGGACGAGGTCGTCAAGCAGCAGGTGGAGGAGTGGCGGCCGGCCTACCGCAGCGCCGGGCGGGCCATCGTGCGCTCCGGGAAGACGGGGATGCGGGCCGTGGGAACCCCCGGGGCGGTCTCCCAGGTCCTGGCGACCCTCGTGGAGAACGCGCTGATGCACGGCGGCGGCACCGTCGCGCTGCGCACCCGGGTGACCGGCAACCAGGCCGTACTGGAGGTCACGGACGAGGGGCCCGGCGTCCCCCCGGACCTCGGCAACCGGATCTTCGAGCGGGCGATCAGCGGCCGCAACTCCACCGGGATCGGCCTCGCGGTCGCCCGGGACCTCGCGGAGGCCGACGGCGGCCGGCTGGAGTTGCTCCAGAGCCAGCCGCCGGTGTTCGCGCTGTTCCTCAGCCGTACCGCGCCGCAGCGGACCCAGCCGGAACACCCGACGGTCCGCTGACCGGCCGGACCGGGACGGGAAGCCGGGCCGGCAGTGGGCTGGGCGCCGTGCCGACAGCGGGCGCCGCGCCGCGACGGGCGCGGCCTTCCGGGGATCGGCTACTTCGCGGCCGGCGCGGCCGGCTCCGGGCTGAGGGCCGCGGCCGGCGCCTCGTGGCCGTCCCGCTGCTCGACGATCAGCGAGGGCGCCACGGGCGCGGGCAGGGCCTGGAAGACCCAGGTCCGGTAGGACCAGAAGCGGAACACGGTGGCGATCGCCATGCCCAGGAACTTGAAGACGTTGTTCTGCAGCGAGCTGTCCCAGCCGAAGCCGTAGGTGGCCACGTAGAGCACACCGCTCTCGATGACCATGCCGATGACGCTGAACAGCACGAAGAGGATCATCTCGCGACGACGGCCGCCGAGGTCGCGGTCGCGGTACGTGAAGTAGCGGAAGCCGATGTAGTTGGTGACGATGGCCACCACGATGGCTATGACGTTCGCGCGCACGATCTGCAGGTCGGTCGTGCTCCGCAGCAGGTTGAACACGCCGAAGTTGACGAGGACGCCCAGCCCGCCCACCGCACCGAACTTGATGGCCTCCCGGGCGAGACCGCGGAAGCGCTCGGACAGCGGTGCTGCGTTCGACGTACCCATGTGATCCTTCAGTCCCTGTCCGTCGTAGCCGCCCCGCGCTGGAGCGTCACTCGATTTCGTCAACCCCGACATGTTAAGTGTCGCCCCCGGGCTCCGTACGCGCCTTGGCACCCCCTGCGACGCACGGCACACGGCCCGGCGCACGGGTATGCGCCAGGCCGTGTCCGGATGGCGGAATACCGCCGGATACCCTGGAGTGGTGACGTTCCCGGTAGTCGGCATGGTCGGCGGCGGACAGCTCGCCCGCATGACCCACGAGGCGGGTATCCCCCTCGGCATCAGATTCAAGATCCTCAGTGACACCCCACAGGACTCGGCGGCCCAGGTCGTGAGCGACGTCGTCATCGGCGACTATCGCGATCTGGAGACACTGCGCGCCTTCGCGCGCGGCTGCGACGTGATCACCTTCGATCACGAGCACGTGCCCACCGAACACCTCCGGGCCCTGGAAGCGGACGGCATTCCCGTCCGCCCGGGGCCCGACGCGTTGGTGCACGCCCAGGACAAGGGGGTGATGCGCGCCAAGCTCGACGAGATCGGCGCGCCCAGCCCCCGCCACCGGATCGTGCGCGATCCGGCGGACGCGGCGGCCTTCGCACAAGAGGTGGGCGGCTTCCCCGTCATCCTCAAGACGGTGCGCGGCGGATACGACGGCAAGGGCGTGTGGTTCGTCCGCACGCCCGAGGACGCGGAGGCCCCGTTCAGGGCGGGCGTCCCCGTCCTGGCGGAGGAGAAGGTGGACTTCGTCCGCGAACTCGCCGCCAACATCGTCCGCTCCCCGCACGGCCAGGCCGTCGCGTACCCCGTCGTCGAGTCCATCCAGGTGGACGGCGTGTGCGACACGGTGATCGCCCCCGCCCCCAACCTCTCCGAGGCCCTCGCGGGCGAGGCCCAGGCCCTCGCCCTGCGCATCGCCAAGGAACTCGACGTGACCGGCCACCTGGCCGTGGAGCTGTTCGAGACCACCGACGGCCGCATCCTCGTCAACGAACTGGCCATGCGCCCGCACAACAGCGGCCACTGGACCCAGGACGGCGCGGTCACCTCCCAGTTCGCCAACCACGTCCGCGCGGTCCTGGACCTCCCCCTGGGCGACCCCCGCCCCCGGGCCCGCTGGACGGTCATGGCCAACGTGATCGGCGGGGACTACCCCGACATGTACGCGGCCTACCTGCACTGCATGGCCCACGACCCCCAGCTGAAGATCCACATGTACGGCAAGGACGTGAAACACGGCCGCAAGGTCGGCCACGTCAACACCTACGGCGACGACCTGGACGATGTGCTGGAGCGCGCACGTCACGCAGCCGGCTACCTCAGAGGAACCATCACCGCATGAGCACCGCTACCGCAGGTCCCGTCATCGGCATCGTCATGGGTTCGGACTCCGACTGGCCGGTCATGGAGGCCGCCGCCAAGGCACTGGACGAGTTCGAGATCCCGTACGAGGTCGACGTGGTCTCCGCCCACCGGATGCCCCGCGAGATGGTGGCGTACGGCGAGCAGGCCGCCGGCCGCGGCCTGAAGGCGATCATCGCCGGAGCGGGCGGGGCCGCCCACCTGCCGGGCATGCTCGCCTCGGTCACCCCGCTGCCCGTCATCGGCGTCCCGGTCCCGCTGAAGTACCTCGACGGCATGGACTCGCTCCTCTCGATCGTCCAGATGCCCGCCGGGGTCCCCGTCGCCACCGTCTCCGTCGCCGGAGCGCGCAACGCGGGCCTGCTGGCCGTACGGATGCTGGCCGCGCACGACCCGGAGCTGCTCGCCCGGATGCGCGAGTTCCAGCAGGAGCTGAACGACCAGGCCACCGAGAAGGGCAAGCGGCTGCGCACGAAGGTCGCCGGCGCGGACTCCTTCGGATTCGGCAAGTGAGCGCGGCGCAGCGCCTGGAGGAGGCGCGCGGCCTGCTCGCGGAGCACCCGGTCGTCGACGGGCACAACGACCTGCCCTGGGCGCTGCGCAACCAGGTCCGCTACGACCTGGACCGGCGCGACATCGGCGCCGACCAGTCCGCGTACCTGCACACCGACATCCCCCGACTGCGCGCCGGCGGGGTCGGCGCGCAGTTCTGGTCCGTGTACGTGCGCTCCGACTTCGCGGGCGACGAGGCGGTCAGCGCCACCCTGGAGCAGATCGACGCGGTCGGCCAGCTGATCGACCGTTACCCGGACACCCTGGTGCGGGCGCTGACGGCCGACGACATGGAGGCGGCCCGCGAACGGGGGAGGATCGCCTCCCTGATGGGCGCCGAGGGCGGCCACTCCATCAACAACTCGCTCGCCACCCTGCGCGCCCTGCACCGCCTCGGCGTGCGGTACATGACGCTCACCCACAACGACACCATCGACTGGGCGGACTCGGCGACCGACGAGCCCCGCCACGGCGGGCTCACGGACTTCGGCCGCGAGGTCGTCCGCGAGATGAACCGCGTCGGCATGCTCGTGGACCTCTCGCACGTGGCGGAGACGACCATGCGCGACGCGATCGCCGTCTCCTCGGCACCGGTGATCTTCTCCCACTCCTCGGCACGGGCCGTCTGCGACCACCCGCGCAACGTCCCCGACGACGTCCTGGAGCTGCTGCCCGTCAACGGCGGCGTGGCGATGGCCACCTTCGTGCCGAAGTTCATCCTGCCCGCAGCCGTGGAGTGGACCGCGGCGGCCGACGAGAACCTGCGCGCCCACGGCTTCCACCACCTCGACACCTCACCCGGGGCGATGGAACTGCACCGGGCCTTCGAAGCGGGCCGGCCGCGCCCGGTGGCCACCGCGGCCACCGTCGCCGACCACCTGGACCACATGCGCGAGGTGGCCGGCGTCGACCACATCGGCATCGGCGGGGACTACGACGGCACCGCCTTCACCCCGTCCGGACTGGACGACGTCGCCGGCTACCCCAACCTGATCGCGGAGCTGCTCACGCGCGGCTGGTCACGGGCCGACCTGGCCAAGCTGACCTGGTCGAACGCGGTACGGGCGCTGCGCGACGCCGAGGGCGTGGCCCGCGGCCTCTCGGCGTCCCGGGGGCCGTCGAACGCCCACCTCTGACGCTCCACCGGGGGCGGGTCGCGGGGTCCCACCCCGCGGCCCGCCCCTTTCCACACCCTCCTCCACCCGAACGCCACATCCGCCGGGCGTCCCGGCCGCCCCACATGTCACGGTGGCACCACCACCATCTCCTCCCCTCCCGCTGCCGCCGAGACCGGAGCGAACGCCATGGCCGACCTGCAGGACGACCCGCACGCCGCCCCCAGCCTCCCGGTGGGCCCCGGCTCCGCCGGGGTCGAGGACGCGTCCGCCCCCGCGGCGGTGGCCGGCGCCCTGGAGCGGGCCACCGCGCTGCTCGCCGTACATCCCGTGGCCGACGGCTGCAACAGCCTCGTCCGGACCCTGCGCCACAGCCCGTACCACGACATCGACACCCCCGACACCGGCATCGACACCGACATCCCGCGGCTGCGGGCCGGGGGAGTGGGAGCCCAGTTCTGGTCGCTGCTCGTGCCGCCGGACCGGACGCGCCGGGGCGCGGCGGCCGAGGGCGGGGCCACCGAGGGCGGGCCGGCCGACCAGGTCGTCTCCGACACCCTCGAACTGATCGACGTGGCACTCGCCCTGGTCCGCCGCTATCCCGACGGCCTGCTCCTGGGGCTGAGCGCCGACGACATGCTGGACGCCCGCAACCGCGGCCGGATCGCCTCGTTCCTCGGCCCGGTGTCCGGACGTACGCTGACCGGTTCCCTCGGCGCGCTACGGGCCTTCCACGCGCTGGGCGTACGGATCCTCGCGCCGGCGGGGGCGCCCTGGGCGCGGGAGGGGCTGACGGCCTTCGGCCACGAGGTGGTCAAGGAGGTGAACCGGCTCGCGATGCTGCTGGACCTCACGGGCTGCCCGCCGGTGGCGGCCTGTCAGCTCGCGGCGGCGTCGAAGTCACCGGTGATCGTCTCGAACACGGGGGCGGCGGCGCTCACCGCGCACCCGGACAACGTCACCGACGAGGTGCTGCTGGCACTGAGGGCGGCCGGCGGTCTGGCGATGGTCACCTTCGACACCGCGCGGACGGGGGACTCCCTGCACGCGGTGGCGGACCACCTCGACCACCTGCGGGCGGTCGCCGGCCCGGAGTGCGTGGGACTGGGAGCCGCCTTCGGCGCCGAGGGGGCGACACCCCGTCCGGCGGGGCTCACCGATCCCTCGGGCTACCCCAGACTCCTCGCGGAACTACTGGAGCGGGGCTGGCCGGAGTCCGACCTGGCCCAGCTGACCTGGGGCAACGCCCAGAGGGTGCTGCGCGACGCGGAGTTCACGGCCCGCGCCGCACAGCACCGCAGAAGTCCTTAGACGGACTCGGCGGCCAGGCTGCTCTTGGGCAGCACGGTCGCCTTCCACAGACGCAGGCCGGACCACACCGTGGCGTACAGCAGCAGGCCGTTGCGCGTGCACAGCAGGATCGTGCCGAGCGTGGAGTTGGTCAGGATGTCCGAGCCGTACCAGACCGGGAAGATCAGCGTGGTGAGCGCGGTGGCGACCACGAGCAGCCAGGCGATCGGCCGCTGGGTGGTGTGCCGGGACGTCAGGCAGACGGCCGCGAGGCCGAGCAGCCAGATCATGTACTGCGGGCTGATGACGCGGCTGGTGACCGTGAACACCATGATCGCGCAGAGCGCGGCGTCGAACGGGGTCGCCGTCGACCAGCGGTTCGCCTTCACGCGCCACAGCAGGAGCAGCAGGAAGCCGATCACCGTCAGCGCGAGGGAGGCCCGCGCGATGCTGGAGACGTACGGGCCGACGTACTCGAAGGCGCCGTACTGGAAGTTGATCTTCCCGGGCCACAGGTGGACGAGCCGGGCCGCCATCAGCGCGCTGCCGCCGAGGGACTCGACCTGGACCCCGCGGGAACCCTGGTTGCCCAGGAAGCCGAGGGTGTCGCGGAACAGCGCGGCGAAGACGGCGAGCAGCGCGACGCAGGAGAGCGCGGCGGCGATGAAGGCCTCGCGCGTCGACTTGCCGCGCGGGGTGCCGAGCAGGGTGAGCAGCGGCCACACCTTGACCATGGCGCCGATGCCGGCGATGACCCCGCCGAGCTTCGGGCGGTAGCGCAGGCACAGCAGCGAGGCCACGGCGAGCAGGGTGACCTGGACGTCGTAGCGGGCGAACGGGGTGGCCATCAGCATCGGCAGCGTGACGAGCCACAGGACGGCGCCGGCCATGCTGCCGTCGTCGCGGCGGGCGGCGCGCATCAGGCCGACGAGGACCACCGCGTCGCAGAGCACCGTCAGGGCGACGAAGGCCTGGAAGTAGGTGAGGAACGGCAGGAGGTCGGGCGACAGGAAGATCGCCGCGGCCGCCGGGGGGTACTGCCACATGATGTCGTTGTGCGGCATCGTCCACGTGACGAGGACGTTGTACCAGTTGTGATAGGTCGCGGTGATCTCTACCCGTACGACGTTCGAGCTGAAGAAGTCGTTGACGAGCATCCAGAGCATCGCGGCCCGACTGGCCAGCCAGAAGCCCGCGATGCCCCAAAGGGCTCCGCGTCCTCGCATGGCTGCTTCGAAGGATCCCCGCCGGTCACGCGTGGCGGGCGCCGCCGTCGCAGATGCGGTGGGTTTGGTCGGGGGGCTGCTGGTCGTGGTCATCGGCCCGAAGTCTACCCAGTCATTTATTCCACTTACCTGGGTGCGAGCGGCCGAAACGGGGTAGGGGGATACGCCCAGGTCAGCCTCCGTACCCCCCCAAATCCCTTACGCGTGCGGCCGCCCCATGGCCCGGTACGTCCAGCCGGCGGCCCGCCACCGCTCCGCGTCCAGGGCGTTCCGTCCGTCCCCTTCCGCACGCGCCGCTCGCGCGCCTCGGCCCCGGGGGGCCTCGGCGGCTTCGCGTCGCTGCGCCGGACTCCGTCCGTCGGGGGCGGGGTTACGCGTGCGGCCGCCCCATGGCCCGGTACGTCCAGCCGGCGGCCCGCCACCGCTCCGCGTCCAGGGCGTTCCGTCCATCGAGGATCAGGCGGTCGGTGACGGCCTCGCCGAGGGCCGCGGGGTCCAGGTCGCGGAACTCGCGCCACTCGGTGAGGTGCAGGACGACCTCGGCGCCGCGGGCGGCCTCCAGCGCGGAGTCGGCGTAGCCGAGGGTGGGGAAGACGCGGCGGGCGTTGTCCATGCCCTTCGGGTCGTAGACGGTGACCTGCCCGCCCTGGAGGTGGATCTGCCCGGCGACGTTGAGCGCGGGCGAGTCACGCACGTCGTCCGAGTCGGGCTTGAAGGTGGCACCGAGGACGGCGACCCGCTTGCCGAGGAAGGAACCGCCGACCGCGTCGCGGGCCAGCTCCACCATGTGCCCGCGGCGGCGCATGTTGATGGAGTCGACCTCCCGCAGGAAGGTCAGGGCCTGGTCGGCGCCCAGTTCGCCGGCCCGGGCCATGAAGGCCCGGATGTCCTTGGGCAGGCAGCCGCCGCCGAAGCCGATCCCCGCGCGCAGGAACTTCGCGCCGATCCGCTCGTCGTGGCCGATGGCCTCCGCCAGCTTGACCACGTCACCGCCCGCGGCCTCGCAGACCTCGGCCATCGCGTTGATGAAGGAGATCTTGGTGGCGAGGAAGGAGTTGGCCGCCGTCTTGACCAGCTCGGCGGTCGGGAAGTCGGTGACCACCAGCGGGGTCCCCTCCCCCATCGGCGTCGCGTACACCTCCCGCAGCACCTTCTCGCCGCGCTCGCCCCGTACGCCGATGACGATCCGGTCGGGGTGCAGGGTGTCCTGGACGGCGAAGCCCTCGCGCAGGAACTCCGGGTTCCAGGCCAGCTCCACGTCCGCGCCGGCCGGGGCCAGCTCCACGAGCTTCGCCGCGAGCCGCTCCGCCGAGCCCACCGGCACGGTGGACTTGCCGACGACCAGCACCGGGCGCGTCAGGTGCGGGGCGAGCGAGGCCATCGCGGAGTCGACGTAGGACATGTCGCAGGCGTACTCGTTGTGCTTCTGCGGGGTGTTCACGCAGACGAAGTGGACGTCGCCGAACTCACCGGCCTCCTGGTAGGAGGTGGTGAACCGCAGCCGGCCCGTGGAGCCCGGCAGCCCGGCGACGTGCGCGGCGAGCAACTCCTCCAGCCCCGGCTCGTACATGGGGACCCGGCCGGCGGCCAGCATCTCGATCTTCTCCGGGACCACGTCCAGTCCGAGCACCTCGAAGCCCAGCTCGGCCATCGCGGCGGCGTGCGTCGCGCCGAGGTAGCCGGTGCCGATCACAGTGATCTTGAGGGGGGCCATGGGTGCTCCAGAGGTGCGGGGCCGTTTGCGGCCACCGAGCATAGTCGTGCCCCGCAGGGGGGACGTTCCCCGGCGGATCCCTCTGTCACGCAGCTCACGTGCGCCGTACATATCGCCGACGGGACCCCGGACACTAAGATTTCGGTTACTTAACGGTAGTTAGCATCACGCATCACACATGGGGAGTGAGAGTCTTGGCGGGTTCTGCCGACTTCGACCTGTACCGCCCGGCCGAGGAGCACGACATGCTCCGCGAGTCCGTCCGCTCGCTCGCCGAGGCGAAGATCCTGCCGTTCGCCGCCGCGGTCGACGAGGAGTCCCGCTTCCCGCAGGAAGCCCTCGACGCCCTGGTGGCCAGCGACCTGCACGCCGTCCACGTCCCCGAGACCTACGGCGGCGCCGGGGCCGACGCCCTCGCCACCGTGATCGTGATCGAGGAGGTGGCCCGCGTCTGCGCCTCCTCCTCCCTGATCCCGGCCGTGAACAAGCTCGGCTCCCTCCCGGTGATCCTCTCCGGCTCGGAGGAGCTCAAGGCCAAGTACCTCGGCCCGCTGGCCAAGGGCGACGCGATGTTCTCCTACGCGCTCTCCGAGCCCGACGCGGGCTCCGACGCCGCCGGCATGAAGACCCGCGCCGTGCGCGACGGGGACTTCTGGGTCCTCAACGGCGTCAAGCGCTGGATCACCAACGCCGGCGTCTCCGAGTACTACACGGTCATGGCCGTCACCGACCCGGAGAAGCGCTCCAAGGGCATCAGCGCCTTCGTCGTGGAGAAGGGCGACGAGGGCGTCTCCTTCGGCGCCCCGGAGAAGAAGCTCGGCATCAAGGGCTCCCCGACGCGCGAGGTCTACCTCGACAACGTCCGCATCCCCGCCGACCGCATGATCGGCGCCGAGGGCACCGGCTTCGCCACGGCGATGAAGACCCTCGACCACACCCGCATCACCATCGCCGCCCAGGCCCTCGGCATCGCCCAGGGCGCGCTGGACTACGCCAAGGGCTACGTCCAGGAGCGCAAGCAGTTCGGCAAGCCGATCGGCGACTTCCAGGGCGTGCAGTTCATGCTCGCGGACATGGCCATGAAGATCGAGGCCGCCCGCCAGCTGACCTACTCGGCCGCCGCCAAGTCGGAGCGCGTCTCCGCCGGGGGCGACAAGGAAGACCTCACCTTCTTCGGCGCCGCGGCCAAGTGCTTCGCCTCCGACGTCGCCATGGAGGTCACCACGGACGCCGTCCAGCTCCTCGGCGGCTACGGCTACACCCGCGACTACCCGGTCGAGCGGATGATGCGCGACGCGAAGATTACGCAGATTTATGAAGGAACGAACCAGGTCCAGCGGATCGTCATGGCCCGCAACCTGCCGTAGCGGTCCCGCACGGGCACGCGCACAGGAAGGCCCCCGGCGTCCCGTCGGGGGCCTTCCGCGTGGAGAACGGGCAAGGGTTCGTAACGGGTTGCCGACAGGTTCGGAACAACCGGCCGTCAACCGGGGAGGGCGGAGCACCCTTGTGCACCGGATCCGTTACGGAGGGGTTCGCCGGCGCCCGTCGTGCCATCAGGCCGGGCCGCGTCCGGCGCACCTCTCTGACCAGCGGTGATGGTCCACCAGGTGGGCGGGCGCGCGTGATGTGTCCTCATATATAGAGGACAGCCGCGCGCAGGGGTGTCCGATGTGCCGCAATCCGCCCGTCTCCGCGCGGCCGTCCGCCCGTAACCGGAACGTGGCCGTGGGGGTCCCCGCGGGGCCCGCCCACGGCCTTGGCATGTCCCCGGATGGGCTAAATTTGAACCTTCGTACGCCCGAACCGGTTGGGGAGAAAACAATGACGGAAGCGATCCTGCTGGTCGGCGGGCAGGGGACGCGACTGCGCCCCGTGACGGTGAACACCCCCAAGCCGATGGTTCCCGCGGCCGGCGTTCCCTTCCTCGCCCACCAGATAGCCAGGGCCGCAGCCGCCGGTGTCACCCACATCGTGATGGCCACCTGCTACCTGGCCGAGGTCTTCGAGCCCTACTTCGGCGACGGTTCCGACTTCGGCATCACCCTCGAATACGTCGTCGAGGACGAGCCGCTGGGCACCGGCGGTGCCATCCGCAACGCCGCGCAGCGGCTGACCGGCGGACCGGACGCGCCGGTCCTCGTCTTCAACGGCGACATCCTGACCGGCCTGGACATCGCCGGCCTGGTCGAGTCCCACCAGGCGGCCGACGCCGACGTCTCCCTGCACCTGGTGCGGGTCGAGGACCCGCGCGCCTTCGGCCTGGTCCCCACCGACTCCGAGGGGCGGGTGCTGGCCTTCACCGAGAAGCCGCAGACCCCCGAAGAGATCATCACCGACCAGATCAACGCCGGCTGCTACGTCTTCCGCCGCAGCGTCATCGACTCCATCCCGGCCGGCCGACCGGTATCCGTCGAGCGCGAGACCTTCCCCGGTCTGCTGGACTCGGGCGCCAGGCTGCACGGCGTCACCGAGGACACCTACTGGCTGGACCTCGGCAAGCCCGAGTCCTTCGTGCAGGCCTCGGCCGACCTCGTGCGCGGCATCGTGAGCTCCCCGGCCGTCCCCGGCCCCCGCGGTGAGGCCCTGGTCCTCCCGGGTGCGGTGGTGGCGGACGGAGCCAAGCTGTCGGGCGGTACGGTGGTGGGTGCCGGCGCCCGGATCGAATCGGGCGCGGTCGTCCAGGGCTCGATCGTGCTGGACGGTGCGACCCTCGGCCCGGACACGGTGGTGAGCGCCAGCCTCATCGGCGCCGGCGCCTCGGTGGGTTCGCGCACGGTGGTGAACGGCGCGGTCGTCGGTGACGGTGCCGTCGTAGGGGCCGACAACGAACTTCGCGCAGGGGTGCGGGTGTGGTGCGAGGCTGAACTGCCCGACGCCGCCGTCCGCTTCTCCTCCGACCGGTGACCAACTTCAGTGAGGCACAACCTGTGATAGGCGAGCAGCAGACTCCCCGCGCGACCGACGTCGCAACCACGAAGCTCCCCGACACCTGGGCACACACCCCGCTCACCGTGGTCATGCCGACCTACAACGAGGCGGGCAACCTGCCGGGCATGGTGGAGCTGCTCATGGGTCTCGACCAGCCGGGCCTGCGCCTGCTGATCGTCGACGACTCCTCGCCCGACGGCACCGGCAAGATCGCCGACGAGCTGGCGGAGGGCTTCCTCACCGAGGACGGCAAGCCGCGCATGTCGGTCCTGCACCGCACGGCGAAGGACGGCCTCGGCCGCGCCTACGCCGCCGGCATGGCCAAGGCCGTCGAGGACGGCGCCGAGTACGTGCTCCAGATGGACGCGGACGGCTCCCACCCGGCCGGCAAGATCGCCGAGATGCTGGGCGTCGCCCGCTCCACCGGCGCCGGTCTCGTCGTCGGCTCCCGCTACGTGCCGGGCGGCACCCTCTCCGACGCCTGGGGCGCGCACCGCAAGCTGCTCTCCCGCTGGGCCAACGCCTACGCGAGCACCATCCTGGGCACCCGCGTCCGCGACATCACGGGCGGCTTCAACCTGTGGAGCGCCGACGCGCTGAAGGCGATCGACCTCGCGTCGATCGGCAGTGCCGGCTACAGCTTCCAGGTGGAGATGAAGTTCAAGGCCCTGCGCCGCGGCTTCCAGGTGATGGAGGTCCCGATCCACTTCGAGGACCGCACCGTCGGCGAGTCCAAGATGAACCTGGCCGTCCAGCTGGAGTCCATCGCCATGCCGTGGAAGCTCCGCGCCCGCGCCGGCAAGTAGGCGTAGGCAAGCAGCAGCACGAAGGAAGGGGCACCCCCGAGGGGGTGCCCCTTCCTTCGTGTCCGCGGGTGTCCGCGTGTTCGCGTGTCCGCGGGCCTCCTACGGCGTCTCGCCCGTGGCCTTCGTCCGTCCGGCCGGCCGGCTCTCCAGGAACCGCTTGAGCCGCCGGGCCGCCGGCCGCTCCACGAACCGCTGGATCAGCCACGAGGCCAGCAGCATCACGGCCGTCGCCGACAGCAGGAGCGTCCACGGCTCCACGTCCTGCCGCCACATCCGCAGCAGCGTCACGCCGATCTGCTGGTGCAACAGGTAGAGCGGGTAGGACATCGCGCCCGCGACCGACAGCCAGCGCCAGTCGATCCGGTCCAGCCATCCCAGGGCCACGGCGGCCATGGCCACGTAGCACAGGGTCACGACGAGCAGGCACATCTCCCAGGACAGCCGGTCGCCCTTGACGGTGTTCCAGTGGACGATGTCGTTCAGCCAGCGCTGCGTCAGCAGCCAGGAGAACGCGAGCAGCACCCACGGCTCGCCCGCGCGCGGCCCCTCACGGCGGATCAGGTAGAAGCAGATGCCGGAGATGAACAGCGGGGAGTAGGTGGGGTTCGCGAGGACGTTCAGGATCGGCAGCCCGGAACCGGGGGCGAGCAGGGAGGCGACCGTCCAGATCCAGCAGAAGTTCAGGACCTTGCGGTACGTCAGGCCGGTCCAGGCGACCGCCGCGAAGATCAGGTAGAACCGCAGCTCGGACCAGAGGGTCCAGTACGACGGGTCCAGCTCGGCACTGCCCAGCGGGGTCTGGAACATCGTCAGGTTCGTCAGGACCTGGCTCAGCCCCGGCCCGGTGCCCCCGAAGGGCTTGCCGACCGCCAGCAGCACGCCCATGGTGAGCAGTACGCAGAACCAGTACGCGGGTCCGAGGCGGATCACCCGGCTGCGCAGGTAGGAGCCCAGCGGCCGGCCCCACGCCGACATGCAGATGACGAAGCCGCTGATCATGAAGAACAGCTCCACGCCCATCCAGCTGTAGCGGCCGACCACGGTCAGCCACCCGAACGCGTCGCGCCCCCACACCTCTTGGCGGGTGTAGTGGTGCATGAGCACCAGCACCGCCGCCAGGATCCGCAGCCCGTCCAGGATCCGCAGCCGGGGCCGGTCCGCCGGTGCCGCCCCGCCGGCCCCGGCGGACCGGGCGGTCCCGGCGGGCCGGGGCAGGGTGGGCCAGGCCGAGGGTCTGCCGTCTTCCCGTCGGTCGCCGAGGACGTGGGGGGACGGGTGCAAGGACATGAACGCTCCACGGGCAGGACGGACGCGTGCCCGGACGTGCTGAGGGCCGCGCCGGACGGTGGGACCCAGCCGGGCATCCCCCCCGTGGCATGGGCCGCCTCAGTCTTACGAGAAACCATCGCACTGTCCACAGCACGTGCTTCATCGCACCCCGTCCCGCGCCTGCCGCGCGGCCGGTTCACTGCCCCCGGACGGTGACCTTCTGGTCGTTCTGGATCTCCTTGACCAGCTGCTGCACCTTCGCCTTGTCCCAGACGAGGTTGCCGCCCTTCTGGCCGGAAATGGGCATGTTCATCGACACGCCGTCACCCGAGGTGATGCCCTTCATCGCGAAGAACATCGAACCGAGGTCCCACAGCCCCATGTCCTTGTCGACGACGAGGGTGTCCAGGCCCGCGCCCATCACCGGGTAGAGGGAGAAGGGGTTGAGGATCGTGCCCGGCGTGGCCGCCTGGCTCGCCAGCGCCGACAGGAACTTCTGCTGGTTCTTGGTCCGCTGGAGGTCCGACTCGGCGAAGGCGTACCGGGTGCGTACGAAGGCCAGCGACTGTTCGCCGTTGAGGGTCTGACGGCCCGCCTTGAAGTCGGCGCCCGACTTCTCGTCCTTGAAGCCCTGTTCGATGTCGAGCTCCACGCCGCCCAGCGCGTCCACGATGTTCGCGAACCCGGCGAAACCGATCTCGGCGTAGTGGTCGATGTGCAGCCCGGTGTTGAACTCGATCGTCCGCACCAGCAGTTCCGGTCCGTCCTCCGCGTACGCCGCGTTGAGCTTGACCCGCCGGCCCTGGGACGGGAACTTCTTGCCCGACTGGGAGCCGACGAAGGAGGGGATCTCCACGTCCGAGTCGCGCGGCAGCGAGATCATCGTGTTCCCGCTGGAGCACTTCGCCAGGACCATCATGGAGTCGGTGCGCTTGCCCTCGGCGGAGCCGGTGTGGAGCTTCTTCTTCTCCTCGTCGGACATGCCCTCGCGGCTGTCGGAGCCGACGATCAGGTACGTGGTGCAGTCGCCTTCCTTGGGGCGCTCGATCACCTTGGAGAGGTCGACCTCGCGGCGCACCTTGGAGTCGGCCCAGAAGTAGGTGCCGATGGAGGTGACCAGGAGCGCGGAGACCAGCACGATGGAGCCGATCTTGATCCGCCTGCGCCAGTCCGGAGCCGGGCCGGCCGGGCCGCCGGGGCCGCCGGGCCGGGAGGGGCCGCCCGGCCGCCCGGGGCGGCCCGGTCCCGCCGGACCGCCGGGGCCCGCGGGCCGGCCGTAGACCTGGCCGGTGTTGTACCCGCTGTCGTACGACGCGTCCGGTCCCTGCGTCTGCTGCGGCGGCACTCCGTGGCCGGGGCGGCCCTGCGGCGGACCCTGCGGGGGGACCGGCGGCCGGCCGGGGCGCTGCGGCGGCTGGGCCGGGCGCTGCGGCGGCTGCGGCTGCCGCTGGACGTGGCGCATCCGCTGCGCGCCCTCGGGCTGCTGCTGCCCGCTGCCGCGCCCGTACCCGTCATCGCGGCGGCCGCGCGCGTCGCGCTCGCCGTTCCACCCGTCCCAGTCACTCATGCGCACAAGAATGCCTGCCGGGGCGGGCCGCCCGACACCCAGGTGGACGCTTCGTACCGCGGCTGTTGCAGAGCTGATGCCTGCGGTACCCACTTATGGTGGCTCCATGACAGAAATACCGTCGGTGCCCGCGGGCAAGCCGATCTCGGCCTCCCGGACCACGCTCAGCCACATCATGACCGCCAACGACACCAACCTCCTCGGTACCGTGCACGGCGGTGTGATCATGAAGCTGGTGGACGACGCGGCCGGCGCGGTGGCCGGGCGGCACTCGGGCGGGCCCGCCGTGACGGCGTCGATGGACGAGATGGCCTTCCTCGCCCCGGTCCGGGTCGGCGACCTGGTCCACGCCCGCGCGCAGTGCAACTGGACCGGCCGCTCCTCGATGGAGATCGGCGTACGGGTCCTCGCGGAGCGGTGGAACGAGTCCACCCCCGCCACCCAGGTCGGCAGCGCCTACCTCGTCTTCACCGCGGTCGACTCCGACGGCAAGCCCCGCCAGGTCCCGCCCGTGATCCCGGAGACCGAGCAGGACGAGCGCCGCTACCAGGAGGCGCAGATCCGTCGCACCCACCGGCTCGCCCGCCGCCAGGCGATCACCGAGCTGCGCGAGCGCCGCGCCGCCGAGGGCCTCGACGACTGACCCGGCCGTCGGCCGCCCACTGCCCGTCCCCCACTGCCCGTCCCGCCGCCGCCGTTCCGCCGCCGCCGTTCCGCCGCCTGCTCGCGCGGCCTGCCCGCCGCCGGCCCTTCGCGTACGGGCTCCGGGGCATACCCGCGCCTTACGGGGGCCCCGTAGACTGGTCCGTCGACGTCCGGCTGCTCCGCCCGAGCGACGGCCTGCCCCTCGACCGGCCCTGCCGCGGAGAACCCCTGATGCCGACTGCCACCCAGACCACCACCGCGGCCCCGTCCGCCCCCGCCCGCCCGCGTGGCCGGCGGCAGGCCGGGCCCGACTGGCTGTGGGCGGCGTTGCTGACCCTCGCGGTCACCGCCTTCCGGGGCGGCACCCCGCAGCTCTGGCGCGACGAGCTGGCCAGCTGGAACGCCGCCTCCCGCTCCACCGGCGAGCTGCTCGCGATGCTGGGTCACGTCGACGCCGTCTCCGGCCTCTACTACCTGCTGCTGCACGGCTGGGTCTCCGTGTTCGGGGATTCCGCGGCGATGCTCCGGCTGCCCTCGGCCCTGGCGATGGCCGGCTCCGCCGCCCTGGTGGTGCTGACCGCGCGGGCCCTGTTCGACCGCCGCACCGCCGTCTTCGCCGGGCTGCTGTTCGCGCTGCTGCCCGTCGTCACCCGGTACGGCACCGAGGCCCGTTCGTACGCCTTCGTCGTCCTGGCCGTGTCGGCCGCGACCTGGCTGCTGCTGCGGGCGCTGGAGCGGCCGGGCCCGGCGCGCTGGGCCGGGTACGGCGCGGCCGTCGCGTTGGCCGGGCTGCTGCACATGGTGGCCCTGCTGTTCCTGCTGCCGCACGCCATGGTCGTGGCGCTGCGCTGGTGGCGGGACCGGCGCGGGCGCACGGTGCTCTCCTTCACCCTGGCGGTCGTCGCCGGGCTGCTGCCGGTGATTCCGCTGGTGCTGCTGGGACGTGAGCAGGTCGGCCGGCAGATCAGCTGGATCAAGACCCCGCGGCTGCGGGACATCGCGGGGCTGTGGGACAACCTCTTCGCCTCCCCGCTCGTCGGGCTCGGCATCGCCGCGCTGGCCCTGCTGCCGCTGGCCTGGAGCCGGGGCCGGCGGCCCGCCGTGGAGCTGCTGCTGCTGGGCGCGGTGCCGATCGTCGCCGTCTACCTGGTCTCGCAGGGCGCCACCTCGTACTTCATCGACCGCTACGTCCTGTTCACCGTGCCCGCCTGGGCGGTGCTGGCGGCCGCCGGACTGGCTGCCCTGAAGCCCCGCGCGGCCGGGGCGGCCGGGCTGGCCGCGCTGATCCTGCTCGGCGTGCCCGACCAGCGCCACCTGCGGACCGAGCAGGCCAAGGAGACCTCCGACGGCCGGGCGGCTGCGCGGGTCATCGCGCAGGGCTACCGGCCCGGCGACGGGTTCGTGCCCGTCCGCGGAGCCGACCGGGTGTACATGGTCGACTTCCAGATCGAGTACTACCTGCCCGGCCGGGTCCACCTCCGCGACGTGTTCGCGGCCCGTTCGGCGCTGGACGCGGACGACCTCTTCCCGCAGGAGTGCGAGCGGCCCGAGCAGTGCCTCGGCGACACCCGGCGGATCTGGCTCGTCACCCGCGACACCGGCAAGGACGACCCGTACAACCGGCTGCCGGCCGAGCAGGTCCGGGCGCTGAAGGCCCATTACCGGGTCGCCTCGACGACCGAGGTGCGCGGACTGCACGTGTCCCTGCTGGAGCGGACCGGCTGAGACCGCCGGGGTTCAGCTCCCGCAGACCACCTGGTCCCCGGTGACCACGCCGAACTCGCCCTGGTACGGGTCCTCGGCCCGCACCGGCACGACCTTCCCGAAGTCCGTGCCCGCGATCACCAACACCGTGCGGCCCTGTCCGGCGACCGCGCGCAGCTCGCTGCCGGGCAGCGCCGCGGACACCGTCCGCGCCGTGCGGTCCCAGCGCGGGTCGTACGCGATCACCGTGCGCCGGACCTCGCGGCTGGCGCCGGCCGCCGGGGCCTGGGTGGTGTCGAAGCCGGTGGCGCGCAGGGCCGCGTCCACGCGCCCGCCGAGCCCGTCGATCCGGGTCCCGTTCTCCACCTGGACGCGGATCTGCTTCGGCGGCACGTCGACCGGGACGGGCGCGGGCCCGCGCGGGGGGGCCTGCCCGGGGCGGGCGGGGGCCAGCGGCCGGTCCTGGCGCAGCGCCTCGAAGAGTTTGGCGGCCTTCGGCTCGTCCCATTTCACCGTCGAGCCGATGCCCTTGACCTGGAAGGAGGGGTCCCCGACGGGCACGGAGGCGAACTCCGACGAGGAGGGGGTGAATCCCCGCATGGCCTGTCCGAGCGCCAGCATCTGTTCCGACCCGAAGCCCCTGTCGGCGCGCACCGACCCCAGCAGGGTGGAGCTGACCTCCTTGAACTTCACCGGGTTCAGCAGGACGCCGCTCCCGGTGGCCTGCTTGATCAGGGCGGCGATGAACCGCTGCTGACGCTGCATCCGGCCCAGGTCGGAGGCCCCGTCCACGTGGCGCGAGCGCACGTACTGCAGGGCCTGGCCGCCGTTGAGCCGGTGGGTGCCGGGGAGCAGGTCGAGGCCGGTGTAGGTGTCGTGCATGGCCTTGGCCGTGCAGATCTCGACGCCGCCCATCGCGTCGACGGTCTTCATGAAGCTGGTGAAGTCGACCTCCAGGTAGTGGTCGATCTTCACGCGGGTCATGTTCTCGACGGTCCGTACGGTCAGGTTGGGTCCGCCCTCGGCGTAGGCGGCGTTCAGCTTCACCGGGTGGGCCTTGTGCGGTTTGCCGGTGACCAGGTCCTGGTGCGCGGGGACCTCGGCGTAGCTGTCCCGGGGCAGGCTGATGACGCTGGCCCGTTCCCTGTCGGCGGAGAGGTGGACGAGCATCACGGTGTCGGTGCAGTGGCAGGGCGCGCCGCCGAGCCGGTACTCGCGCTTCTCCTCGGGGGTGATCTTCTCGCGTCCGTCGGTGCCGACCAGCAGGAAGTTCACCCCGTGGCCGGCCTGCGGGCGGTTCTTCATGTCCTTGAACGGATCGACCCGTTCGATGCCGGTGTCCAGGCCGGTCATCACCGCGTGCCCGACCGCCCCGGAGCCCAGCACCACCAGCGAGAACACGGCCGCGATCCGCACCCCCCAGCGCGGCCGGTCGTCCCGGTGCCCGCTGCGGCGACCGCCGCCGCGCGCGGACCGCGGCCGGGGCGGCCGGGAGCCGGGGGCGCGTCGGGTGGGACGGTGCGGTTGGGGCACGGGGACACCTCCGCGGGGGCAGTGCGGGCGAATTATTCATATTCGTCTGATTCGTGTGAACAGTAGGCCCATACGATCAGCCTCTGTCCGTACCGCTCGTCCGCCGCGCACCCGTTTCCCCCGTACGCGGTAACGTGACACCGGTACCCGACCGTGAAGGACCACATGCCCGCCCAGCAGCCCGCAGTTTCGGTGATCATGCCGGTGCTCAACGAGGAGCGCCACCTGCGTGACTCCGTCCGGCACATCCTCGGACAGGAGTACGCAGGCGAGATGGAGGTGGTGATCGCGCTCGGGCCGTCCACGGACCGCACCGACGAGATCGCCGCCGAACTCGTCCGGGACGACCCGCGCGTCCACACCGTCCCGAACCCCACCGGCCGCACCCCCGCCGCCCTCAACGCCGCGATCAAGGCCTCGCGCCATCCGATCGTGGTGCGCGTCGACGGCCACGGCATGCTCTCCCCGAACTACATCGCCACCGCGGTCCGCCTCCTGGAGGAGACCGGCGCGCAGAACGTCGGCGGCATCATGCACGCCGAGGGCGAGAACGCCTGGGAGGACGCCGTCGCCGCCGCGATGACCTCGAAGATCGGCGTCGGCAACGCGGCCTTCCACACCGGCGGCCAGGCCGGCCCGGCCGAGACCGTCTACCTCGGCGTCTTCCGCCGCGAGGCCCTCGAACAGCAGGGCGGGTACAACGAGGAGTTCATCCGCGCCCAGGACTGGGAGCTGAACTTCCGCATCCGCGAGGCCGGCGGTCTCATCTGGTTCTCGCCGGAGCTGAAGGTCCAGTACCGCCCGCGGCCCTCCGTACGGGCGCTGGCCAAGCAGTACAAGGACTACGGCCGCTGGCGGCACGTGGTGGCCCGCTACCACGCCGGCTCCATCAACCTGCGCTACCTGGCCCCGCCGACCGCCGTCTGCGCGATCGCGGCCGGGGTGGTCGCGGGTGCCGCCGTCAGCCCGTGGGCGTTCGCCGTACCGGCCGGCTACCTCGCGGCGATCACCGCCGGGTCCGTCCCGGCGGGCAAGGGACTGCCGCTGAAGGCCCGGGCGCAGATCCCCGTGGCCCTCGCGACGATGCACATGTGCTGGGGCTACGGCTTCCTCACCAGCCCGCGCTCGCTCGCCCGCAAGGTCATCGCCAGCCGCCGCCCGTCGGTGCGCCACGACCCGTCCCAGGTCTGAGACGCACGAGAAGGGGGGCCCGGTCCGTACGGACCGGGCCCCCCTTCTCACGTCTTCGCTCCGCGCGGCCGGCTCACCGGCCCCGCGTCACCAGCGGTACGGCTTGTAGACGTCCATGCAGGCACCGGTGTCGGAGCCGTTGATCGCGTCGGCCGTGTCCGGGATCGCACCGGCCGCCGGCGGGGTCTGCGCCGGGAAGGCGTTGCCCTCGCGCCAGTCCGCGCCCACGACCAGCGTGATCTTCGAGACATCGGCCGACTGCTGCACCGCCGTGCCCGGGATGCCCAGGGACGCCGCCACGCTCTGCGCCTCGTCCGCCAGTTCGGGCGTCGGGTAGCGCACCACCGTGGTCTTCTCCGGGGTCAGCGCGGTGTCCGCCTTGGCGCCGGTGAAGCCCTTGGAGAGCAGGACCTCCGCGATCGCGTTCGCCCGGTGGGGCGCCAGCGGCTGGCCGGCCGCGGTGCCGTTGACCACGTTGACGGGGATCTTGTCCGGGGTGGTGACCGGGGCCTTCGAGGCCTCCTGGGTGGGCGAGCCTCCCGGGGCCGGCTGCGAGGCGCCCGGTGCGGGCTGGGACGCGCCCGGCGCGGGCTGGGAGGCCGAGGGGCTCTGAGTGGTCTGCGGATCACCGTTCTTGTCGAACGCGACGTCCTTGCGGAGCATCGTCCACAGCTTGTCGGCGTCCGCCGGGTTCACGATGAGCCGGTCCTCGTCCCGGGGGTCCTGGAAGGTCGGCATCGTCGTCATCGTGATGCGGTTGGTGGGGACGTCCTTGAGCTGCATGGCCAGGTTGTAGAGCTTCTTGACCGAGCCGATCTCCTCGGAGACCTCCAGCGCCTTGGTGCCCGCCTCCGCCAGGTCCGTGATCCGGCCGACGTCGGTGAAGGCGTTCTGGCTCTTGAGCTCGCGCATCATCGAGTTCATGTACATGTGCTGGGCCTGCGCCCGGCCCAGGTCGCTGCTGAACGCGTGCCGGGTGCGCAGCCACTGGAGCGCCTGCTCGCCCTTGACCCGGGTCGTGCCCTTCTGGAGCTTGAGTCCGGAGCCGCCGCCCGAGGTGGGCAGCGGACGGTCCCAGACGTTGTCCTTGACGCAGACCGGGACGCCGCCGATGGCGTCGGCCATCTTCACCACACCGGAGAAGTCGATCATCATCCAGTGGTCGATGTAGACGCTGGTGAGCTTCTCCCAGGTGGCCAGCGTGCAGCCGGGGCCGCCGCGGCCGAGCGACTCGTTGATCATCGCGTTGGTCTTCTTGAACTTCTCGCCGGTCTTCGGGTCCGTGCACTCGGGTATGTCGACCCGGGTGTCGCGCGGGATGCTCACGACCGAGGCGTTCTCCCGGTCCGCCGACACGTGCAGCAGCATCTGCACGTCCGCGAGCGGAGGGTTCCCCACGGTGTCGCGGCTGCCGCCGAGTTCCACGTTCTCCGGCTTGTTGCGGCTGTCGGAGCCGATCAGCAGGATGTTCAGCGGGCGCTGGCCCTTGGCGTTGGCGTGGGTCTTCTCCACGCCGCTCTCACCGCTGAGGCGCTGCCCGCTGCGGATGTTGCCGTCGAGGTGACGGTAGTAGAGGTACCCGGCCGCCGACGTCCCCAGGATCAGGAACGCCAGTACGGACGCCACCCAGAACAGCACCCGCCGGCGCTTGCGCCGCACGGGTGTCCCACCGCCGCCCGCGGGCCGGGAGCCGCCCTGGCCCGACCGCGGTGGAGGCACCGCGCCGGAAGCGCCCGTCCCCCCGCCGGATATGCCGCCGGTGGCCTGGTCGGGCGTCCCCTCCCCCCGCACGCTGCTGTGCTTCACGCGTACCCCCCTCAAGATCACTGATGTCGGTGTTGTGCCGGGCCTACCGGCTACCGCCCGGTCGTGCGGCGGTGGGTGGGTGGCGGCGGCGTCACCGCGCTCCCGTCACTTGGCGCAGACCGCCTTGTCCGCCTCGACCCGCTGCAGCCCCTCGGGGGCCTGCTGCGGGGCGGCCGGCGCACCGAGCGGCGTACCCGGCTCCTTGAAGTCGGAGCCGAGGGTCAGCTTCATCGGGGTCTTCGGCCCCGCGTCCACCGTGCCGACCTTCAAGGCCCCGGCGGACAGCCCCATCATGTCCGCCAGCGCCCGCGCCTGATCGGCCTGGTTGGGGGCGTACTCCAGCTGCGTGGCCGCGAGCCGCGCCGCGGCGTTGCCGTGGTTGCTCGCCTTGTAGACGCCCTTCGCGTTCTGCAGCCAGGTCAGCGTGGTGGACGCCGATCCCGGGGGGCCGCCGCCGTTGTACACGTCCACCCGGACGTCCCCGGCGGGCGCCCTGTTCCCCTGGAGCAGCGCGTCCTGCTTGGCGTCGGCGGCCTCCTTCGCGGCGTGCTCCTTCTTCTCCACCTCGGTGAGGGAGACGTCCTCGCGGATCATCTGGAGGAGGGGGTCGGCCTGCGAGGAGTTGACGACGACGGTCGCCTTCCGGTTCGACGGCTCGTTCGGGTTGTCGACCACCGGCAGCGTCGTGAAGGTGACGTTCTTCAGGTTCATGTCCTTCAGCTCACCCGCGAGATCGGTGAGTTTGCCGATGGACCCCAGTCCCTGGTCCACGGTCAGCGACTTGGTGGCCGCCTCCGCGAGCGAGAAGAACTTCTTCGGACTGGTCAGCGTCTCCTTGGACTTCATCTCGCGCATCATCGAACTGAGGAACTGCTGCTGGGTCTTGATCCGGTCGAGGTCGCTCTCGTTGCCGAAGGAGTGCCGCGTCCGTACGAAGGCCAGCGCCTGTTCGCCCTGCAGCCGGTGCTCGCCGGCCTTCAGGTTCAGCTTGGAATCACGGTCGTTGACGTCCTTGGCCAGGCACACGGGCACACCGCCGACCGCCGTGCTCAGGTTCTTGACCGCGTTGAAGTCGACCATCATGAAGTTGTCGACGTCGATCCCCGTGAGCTGCTTGACCGTGCGCATCGTGCAGCCCGGGTCGCGGCCCTCCTGGCCCAGGCTGTTGTTGAAGCGACTGCCCTTGGTGGCGGGGATCTGCTTCACCGAGCCGCCCGGCTGCTTCGTCGGGCAGAGCGGGATGTCGGTGATCAGGTCGCGCGGGATCGACAGGGCGGTGGCGTTGCTGCGGTCCTTCGACACGTGGAAGAGGATCGTGGTGTCGGCGTGGCCGACGCTGTCGGCGTCCCCGTAGCCCTGGTTGCCCGCGCCGCTGCGCTTGTCGGTGCCGATCACCAGGATGTTGATCGGCTGGTCCTTCTTGAAGCTGCCGCCCGCGCCGTTGGTGTCGATGACCTTCAGGTTGCCGTTGAGGTGCTGGTAGTACAGGTACGACGCCAGGCCGCCGCCGACCAGCAGGAACGCCAGGGTCCCGCCGGTGACGGCCAGCGCCCTGCGCCGCCGCGCGGCCGCCCCGCCGCCACCGGGCCCGCGGGGCTTGCCGCCGCGCCTGCCGCCGGGCGGGCCTTCGCCGCGCCGGGGCTTGGGGACGGCGGGGGAGGGGGCCGACGGCGCGGAGGGAGCCGCGGGCGTTCTACGGGTCCTGCGGGGGGTGGTGACGGAGTGCTGCTGCGCAGGGGAATTGCCCAGTCGCAGTTCGTAGTTGCCAGTGCGGGGATTGAGGACCCACTGGTCTGCGGGGTCGATCTCGTCCGCCCGCCCACGGCTTTGCGCATCCACGGTTGCTCGAATCCTCCGTCGGTGCCTCGCGACGCGCCTCCCCCCAGGCGCCCGGTCAACGATCCGGCTGCTGGTGCACGGTGTCTTCGCTTCCGGTGCACCGGATCGCTCACCTTATCCGCCCAGGTCAGCTGCAAACCATGCTGGTGACAAAATCCACTCCCCCGATAACTGCCCAAAACGCCCATCCAGTGCGGTTGGACCACCAGCTTTTGGATTGCTTTACCGGCAATCGGCCGTGTCCGCCGTGGTTCCTGTGAAAGTCGGGTCCGGAAGGGGGGCGGACTCGGTTCCGCTTTTCGCTCGCACAGGGTCGCGGAACAGCTCGGCGGGGGAGAGCGGGGCGGGTTCCGCGGCGGCCGCGGAGGCGGGCGCGGAGGTGACCGCGGACGTGGCCGCGGACGTGGGAGCGGGGGCGGGCGCCGGTGTGGGCGTCGATGTGGGCACGGGCGGGGTGACCGTCACGGGCCGGTCCAGCCGCAGCCGCTGGAACAGCCGGCCCGCGTCGGGCTCCAGCAGTTCGTCCCGGTTGGGGTTCGGCGCGTAGGGCCGCCGCGGCACCGTCAGGAACCTGACCTGGTCGGACGGTATGTCCCGTACGCTCCGGACGAGTTCGTACAGCCCGCGCAGCGAGGCCAGCCCCGGGTCGGTGGTCAGCGCGGAGGTGGCCGCGTCCAGCAGCGGGTAGAGCCGCGCCGGGTTCAGCAGGACGCCGTTGCTCTGCACCTTCTTGACGAGCGAGCCGAGGAACTGCTGCTGGCGCTCCATCCGTTCGGTGTCGCTGCCGTTCCCCAGGCCGTACCGGGCCCGGACGAAACCCAGCGCCTGCTCCCCCTGGAGGAGGTGGCGGCCCGCCGGGAGCCGCAGGTGCGCCTCGGCGTCGTCCACCGGCTGCGGCAGGCACACCTCCACCCCGCCGACGGCGTCGACCATCTGCTTGAAACCGCCGAAGTCCAGCACCATGTGGTGGTCGATCCGCACCCCCGTGAGCCGCTCGACCGTACGGATCGTGCAGGCGGCCCCGCCCCACTGGAAGGCCCAGTTGAACTGGGCGAAGCGCTCGGGGGTACGGGTCCCGTCGGCGGCCCGGCAGCTCGGCACGTCCGTCATCAGGTCCCGGGGTATCGAGACGGCCGTCACGCTCCCGCCGTCCGCCGACAGGTGCAGCAGGATCGTCGTGTCGGAACGCTGCGTGCCGCCGTCCTGCCCGTAGCCCGCGTTCTCCCGGCCGGACCGCGAGTCCGAGCCGATCAGCAGGATGTTCCGGGCGCCCTCGGCGAAGTGCGCCGGGCGCTCGCGCTCGTAGCGGCGCAGTTCCGCCTCGGCGGAGGTGTCCGAGGTGATGTTCCCGTCGAGCTTGGCGTACAGCCACCAGCCGGTGGCCGCGCCCGCCAGGACCAGCAGGACGGCCCCGAGCCCGATCCAGCGCAGCAGCCGACGGCGCCGACGGTCGGCCGGGGGCCTCGGCCCGCCTCCGGCCGCCCCGGTGCCGCCCGGTATGCCCGCGCTGTCCGTCACTCGCGTTCCGTCCCCTCGCCGAACCGGCTGCCAGCCGTACGGGTGAGCACGGCCTGGAGCCGATCCTGCCCCCGGGGGTCCCGGACGGCCCGGGGGCAGGGCCCTGTACAGGGCCATGCGGGTGACAGATCGGGCGAAGTCGCCGTTAGACGGTGTGGGTGACGCGCTCGCTCTCGGTCCGCTGCTCCAGCGCCTGCGGCGACAGCCGGTCCAGGTGGCGGCACAGCACCACGGAGCCGCCGGTGGCCAGCGCCCCGTACAGCCCCGAGGAGAGCCCCTCCCAGCTGTCGTAGCCCAGCCCCGACAGCACCCGGGCGCCCTCACCGAAGCCGCGCGCCGCCGCGTCCGCGCGGGCCCGCTCGACCACGGCCGCGTACGACAGCTCCTCGCCGCCCACCACCAGCCCCGGGGCGTCGGCGTCGACCGGCGCGAACGGGGCGAAGCGGTCGCCCTGCCCCGGCACCTCCACCGCGTAGTCCGCGAACCCGGCCGGCGGCTGCGGGAACCGCCCGCCCAGGGGACGCAGCGCGAGCGCGACCCGCTCCCCGGAACAGGCGCGGGCCTCCTCCAGGGTGTCGGGCCCGCTCACCACCAGGTCCGCGCCCGCCGGGTCCCCGCCGACCTCGGCGACCACGCCGACCGAGGCGCAGGCGAGCAGCCACACGGCGCTCTGCCAGTGCGCGGGGAGCAGCAGCGCGAGCCGGTCGCCCGGCTCTGCGGCCAGGTCGCCCTGGAGCAGATTGGCGGTCTTGGCCACCCAATTGGCGAAGGTGGCGACGGACAATTCGACGCGCTCGCCCGTGGCGTCGTCGTAGAAGGTGACGAGGGGGCGGCCCGGATCGGCGGCGAGCGCGGATCGCAGCAGGTCGGCAGGGGTGCGGTCAGTGGCGTTCACCCGCCCCAGCCTACGCGGGCCCTTCCCTCGTACGGGGGGCGGCGGCTGCGCCGTCCAGGGGAGGCGCGGCCCCGGCGCCGTCGGACGGATCGTCAGTTCTCCGATGGCGCTTCGGGATGGCTGTGCCCAGCATCGCTTCCATGCGTGGATTCCTTGCTTCCTCGATCGGTGTCGCGACCGCGGCCGCACTGGCCCTTCCGCTCGCGCTCTCCACTCCGGCCGCCGCCTCCGAGGGCGCGGCGGCCCCCGTGACCCCCGCGGGGTCCACCCAGTCCCTGCCGCTCGCCCCCCTCGGCCCCTCCGACGGG
This sequence comes from Streptomyces sp. NPDC004667, assembly GCF_040609475.1. Taxonomy (NCBI): domain Bacteria; kingdom Bacillati; phylum Actinomycetota; class Actinomycetes; order Kitasatosporales; family Streptomycetaceae; genus Streptomyces; species Streptomyces sp. NPDC004667. The sequence continues at coordinate 123,127 of NZ_JBEXKC010000011.1, forward strand.
CGGATCCCCGGCGTGCCGGGCATGAGCGCCTCGCCCGGCGGCGCCGAGACGCGGGGGCTCGCCGCCCGGGACGTGAAGACCTTCTCGCTGGTCGGCGTCGTGTGGGACGACGCCGCCACCCGGCTCGTCGGCCGGGTCCAGGTCCGCACCCGCGCCGCGGGCACGGCCACCTGGTCCGGCTGGCAGGACGTCGAGACCCACAACGGCGAACACGCCGCCGACCCCGACGCGGTGGAGCGCGGCTCGCGCCGCGTCCGCGGCAGCACCGCCCCGCTGTGGGTCGGCGCCTCCGACGGGATCGAGGTCCGGGTCCACGCCGAGACCGGCGGCGAGGACACGCGGGCCGCGTCCCGGCTCCCCTCGGGCCTGCGCATCGAACTCGTCGACCCGGGCGCCGCGGAGCCCGCCGCCGTGCTCGACGGCAAGAACGCCGGCCGCCCGTCGTCACCGGGCGGCGACGACAAGGGCGACGCGGCGCTCGTGCCCGAGATGACCATGGAGGGGGCCGAGTCCTCCGCGGCGAACGTCCCGCACGCCAACCTCGGCGCGCTGGAGATCGGCGCGCTGAACAAGGCCGACTCCACCGCCGACGCCGTCCTCGCCGCCGACGGATCCCTCAGCGCGGCCGCCCGCCCGTACATCGGCCCGCGCCCGCGGATCGTCACCCGGCGCGGCTGGGGCGCCGACGAGAGCCTGCGCGAGCCGGGCTTCGTCTTCACGAACACCGTCAAGGCGGCCTTCGTCCACCACACCGCCTCCGGCAACAACTACGCCTGCAGGGACGCCCCGGCGGTGCTGCGCAGCCTCTACCGCTACCACGTGGTCAGCGAGGGCTGGCGGGACATCGGCTACAACTTCGCCGTCGACCGGTGCGGGACGGTCTACGAGGGCCGGGCGGGCGGGGTCGCCAAGCCGGTGCTCGGCGCGCACACCATGGGGTTCAACGCGGACAGCATGGGCATCGCGGTGATCGGCTCCTTCGGCGGCGCCGCGCCGCCGAGGGCGGCCGTCGACGCGGTGGCCCGGCTGACGGCCTGGAAGCTCGGGCTGTTCGGCGCGGATCCGAGGGCGAAGACCACCCTGAGGTCGGGCGGCGGGAACCGGTTCCCGAAGGGGAGCAGCGTGCGGATGAACGTGATCTCGGGCCACCGCGACGGGTTCGCCACGGAATGCCCGGGCAAGCAGCTGTACAACCAGCTCCCGCCGACCCGCTCGACGTCGGCGAGGCTCCAGGGGCGCTGAGGCCCTTGCCCTGGCCGGGCGGGGTCGGGGGTGGCCGGGGTCGGTGCCGGGGTGGGGTGTCGTCCGGGACTGCATGATTTATGGCGCCCTGTCCGGGCCTCCAGTGGCCCATCGGCACCGCGCGCCAACACATCACGTTTTACGTCCCGGCCAACACCCCACCCCGTCCCCGCCCCCGGCCGGGCAAGATCCAGCCCCGCCGGCGTTTGAGGCGCGGGGGTCCGGGGGCTGGCCCCCGGGAGCGGACCCGCACCTGGACGGCTACGGGGGCACAATCCAGCCCCGCCAGGGGGCACCTCCCAGCGGTAGCTGGGGGAGTTTGAGGCGCGGGGGCCGGGGGCGGAGCCCCAGGGGGTTTCAGCCCCGCCGGCGATTGAGGCGCGGGCCCCGGGGGATCACCCCCGGCGGGCTACGCTCGAGGGATGGCCGGCCGTTTCGACCCCCTGACCCGTACCGCCGTCCGCGGCGGCCGCACCGACGTACCGCCCGGCCCCGGAGCGACGGCCGGAGGCGGGTCGCGCCGCCGCTGGAGCCCCGGCGGGCCCGTCGACCTGGGGCTCACCCTCGGCCCGCTGCGCCGCGGCCCCGCCGACCCGACCTTCCGCGTCACCCCCGACGGCTCCGTCTGGCGGGCCACCCGCACCCCGCAGGGCCCCGCCACGCTCCGGATCGGCCGCGCCGGTGAGGAGGTGGAGGCGGAGGCCTGGGGCCCCGGCGCCGAGTGGGCGCTCGCGGAGCTGCCCCGGCTGCTCGGTGCCGACGACGATCCGGCCGCCTTCGTCCCCCGGCACCGCCTCGTGCACGCCAGCCACCGCCGCCGCCCCGGGCTGCGCCTGACCCGTACGGGGCTGGTGCTGGAGTCGCTGGTCCCGGTGGTGCTGGAGCAGAAGGTGACCAGCGACGAGGCCTACCGGTCCTGGCGCCGGCTGGTCCGCCAGTACGGGGAGCCCGCCCCCGGGCCGCAGGAGCTGTACGTGATGCCCGACGCCCGCACCTGGGCGCTGATCCCGTCCTGGGACTGGCACCGGGCGGGGGTGGACGCGAAGCGTTCGGCGACCATCGTGCGCGCCGCCCGGGTGGCGGACCGGCTGGAGGAGGCCGCCGCGATGGACCTGCCGAGGGCGGCCGCCCGGCTGGAGGCCGTGCCCGGCATCGGTCCGTGGACCTCCGCCGAGACCCTCCAGCGCAGCAACGGCGCCGCCGACGCGCTCACCACGGGCGACCTCCACCTGCCCGGCATCGTCGGCTACGCCCTCACGGGCGACCGGGACGCCGACGACGAGCGGATGCTGGAGCTGCTCGCCCCGTACGCGGGCCAGCGCCACCGCGCCGCCCGGCTGATCCTCCTCGCGGGCCGGACCCCGCCCCGCCGCACCCCGCGCATGCCGCGCGGCGACATCGGCCGCCTCTAGTGCCGCGACCGGAAGGGTCGCCGGGTCACGGCGCCCGGCACGGCACCTCGCCGCGTTGTCGGACCACGCAAGTACATCCGGTACGAGCCGTGGTCCTCCGCCTTGCGATGCACCGCACCGAACACCGCGACCCGGCAAACCCTTCCGGTCACGGCACTAGCGGACCTCGACGAACGCGTCCGCGGCCCGCTCCGCCCGCGCCGCCGGGGCCGCGGCCGGGTGGCCGACCGCCACCGCGCCCATCGGGTCCCAGTCCTCGGGCAGCGCGAGCACCTTGCGCACCACGTCCCGGCAGAACATCGTCGAGGACACCCACGCGGAGCCCAGCCGCTCACCGGCCAGCGCCACCAGGAAGTTCTGCACGCCGGCGCCCATCGCGACGACGAACATCTCCCGTTCGGCCGCGTCCCGCCGCGCGTGCCCGTAGTCGTGGGCGCCGTCCGTCACCAGGCAGGGCACCACCAGGTAGGGGGCCCGGCGCAGCACGTCCCCGCGCCGCACCCGCTTGGCTACGGACTCCTCGGACTTGCCGTCGGCGCGCAGGTCGGCGATCCACGCGTCCCGCATCGCGTCCAGCAGTTCCCGGCGCGCGGCCTCCGATTCCAGCAGGACGAAGCGCCACGGCGTCGTGTGGTGGGGTGCCGGGGCCGTCACGGCCGCGGCGACGGCCCGCCGTACCGCGCCGGGGTCCACCGGCTCGTCGGTGAAGTCCCGTACGGTGCGCCGCTGCGTCACCGCTTCCCGTACGGCCTCCGAGGTGCCCAGCCGGAACATGTCCTCGGCCGGCGCCCGCACCAGGTCCCGCGCCGAGGACCCTTCGCCGCGTACGTGTCCCAGTCCGCGGACGACGGCCACGGGCAGCCCCGCCGCCTTGCCCTTGACCAGGTCGCCGGCGGCGGCCAGTTCGTCGGCGGTGGCCACGACCGTCGCGCTCAGCGGGTTGCCGTGCGCGTCGGTGCCGCCGCGCAGGTCGTCCAGGACCCGTACCCCGGCCGCGCCGATGGCGACGTCCGTCAGCCCGCTGCGCCAGGGCCGCCCGAAGGTGTCGGTGACGATCACGCCGACGTCCACGGAGAGCAGCTCGCGCAGTCCCGCCCGGATCCGGGCCGCCGAGGCGTCCGGGTCCTCGGGCAGCAGGAGGACGGTGCCGGGCACGGTGTTGGAGGCGTCGACGCCGGCGGCGGCCATCACCAGGCCCCGCCGGTCCTCCACGATCCGCAGCGTGCCCCGGCGCGCGACGACCCGTACGGTCTCGGCGTCTATGGCCTCCTCGCGGGAGGCCGCCGTGACGATGCGGCCCTCCGCCTTGGAGACGATCTTCGAGGTGACGAGCAGGACGTCCCCGTCGCGCAGGCCGGGCGAGGTCCCGGCGATCAGGGCCGCGAGGTCGTCGCCGGGCCGGACCTCGGGGATCCCGGCCAGGGCCCGCACCTCGTACGAGGGGGCGGGCACGGTCACCGGGACGCCTCGGCGAGTTCCAGCGCGGCCCGCGCCATCGCGGCGGTGGCCGCGGTGTCGGTCATCATCAGCGGCACCGCGCGGCAGGTGATGCCGGCGGCCTCCACCTCGGCGACCGCGTCGGCGTCGGCGGTGTCCACGAGCCAGCCGTCGAGCAGCCCGGTCCCGTAGTGCAGGGCGACGGCGGCCGCGGTGGCCTCGACGCCGACGGCGGCCAGCACCTTGTCGGCCATGCCGCGCACGGGGGCGCCGCCGACGATGGGGGAGAGGCCGACGACGGGGGCGTCGGCGGCCGCGACGGCCTCCCGGATGCCGGGTACGGCGAGGATGGTGCCGACCGACACGACGGGGTTCGACGGCGGGAAGAGGATCACGTCGGCGGCGGCGATGGCCTCCAGCACGCCCGGTGCGGGCTTGGCCTGCTCGGCGCCGACGGGCACGACGGCCTCGGCGTCCACCGCGGCGCGCATCCGGACCCAGTACTCCTGGAAGTGGACGACGCGGCGTTCGCCGGACTCCGGGTCGGTGATGGCGACGTGGGTCTCGACGCGGTCGTCGGACATGGGCAGCAGCCGGACGCCGGGCTGCCAGCGGTCGCAGAGGGCTTCGGTGACGGCGCTGAGCGGGTAGCCGGCGCCGAGCATCTGCGTACGGACGATGTGGGTGGCGAAGTCGCGGTCGCCGAGGCCGAACCAGGTGGGTCCGACCCCGTACGCCGCGAGTTCCTCCTTGACGGTGAAGGACTCGTCGGTGCGGCCCCAGCCCTGGTCCTCGTTGATGCCACCGCCGAGGGTGTACATCACGGTGTCCAGGTCGGGGCAGACCTTCAGCCCGAACAGGTGAATGTCGTCACCGGTGTTGCCGATGACCGTGATCTCCGCGTCGGGGACCGCGGACAGGAGTCCGCGCAGGAAACGGGCGCCGCCGATGCCGCCGGCCAGAACAACAATGCGCATGCGGACAGTCTGTCAGCCGCGGGCCGTCCCCCGGCGGGGGGTGGCGGCCGGGTGACGGGCGGGGGCGTCAGGCCGGTACGTGTTCCCCGTGGGCCGGGGAGCAGCTGTGCATGGGCATCTCGGTCAGGCCGGGGAAGTACACGTGGAGGCTGACGGCCCCGTCGAGGGTGTCGTTGACGACCTCGTGGGAGTAGCCGGGGGCGAAGACGCGCTGGGAGCCGGGGCCGAGGGTGAGCGGGCCGCGGGCGCTGCGCTCGGTGAGCTCGCCGTCCAGGACGGTCAGCACGCCGGAGGATCCGCCGTGGCCGTGGCGGCCGCTGCCCTGGCCGGGGACCCAGCTGAGCAGCCAGACCTCGTAGCCGGGGCCGGTGCGCAGGCGGTGGTACCAGCGGGTGGTGGCGTCGTAGCGGACCAGGTACTCCCAGCTGCCGCGGTCCTGCGCGATCGACCGGGCGAGGCCCACGAACTCGGCGACGGTGGCCGGGTGTTCGCGGGCGGGCTGCAGGAGGTGCTGGACGGAGAGGATGTCGCCGGCGATCTGGAGGTCGCTCTCGATCACGGAGGCCGTGGCGGCGGCGGGGGTGGCGGTGGGAGCGGTGGCGGCGGGGGCGCTGTTCATCGTGGGGGTGTCCTCGACGGATGTCAGTCGTGCGGGGCGGTTGCTGTGGGGGAGTAGCCGGTGCTTGGACGGAGCCGGGGCTCCGGAGGCATCAACAGCTGCAACAGCAACAGCGAACCTGGGCAGCGCACAGGAACCCACGAATGGGGGTCCGGGTGGCGGCTGCGGGCGCTGACATGCGTACAAGGAGAACGGGGAAAGGGGTGGACTGTCAACCCAATGTCCGGTTTGAGGGAAAAGTTTCACCTCATCCGGTTACCGTGCGCGGAGAAAGGTTTGTGCAGTCGGGTCCAGGGGATGTGCCGTTCAGTCCCGCCCGAGCCGCCCTCAAACCTGTTGCCCGCACTCGTAACCGGAATGTGATCCGCGCCGCATCTTCGGCCGAATCGCAACCCTGCTCCGAGGCGATTCGTCGGCAACGAGAGAGGGTGGCGCCCGCGCGACACCTGAGCCATGTGTCACGATTTTTGGCGATATGAACACTTTCTGCATAGGCTTGGTTCCGCAGAGTGAATAAGGCGCCCAATAGCAGATCTCGGCTTGACTGCGCCGGAGCCACGCACTTGTAATTTCACTCGTGTCGTTACCTGGCGATCAGTAACGGCAACATCACGGGGACGCACAGAAGAGCGAGGGGCGCACATGACCGAGCTGTTTCAGGAACTGCTGGTCGAGGAGGCGGACGAGGAGCTCGGATGGCAGGAGCGCGCGCTGTGCGCCCAGACCGACCCCGAGTCCTTCTTTCCGGAGAAGGGCGGCTCCACCCGCGAGGCCAAGAAGGTCTGCCTGGCCTGTGAAGTCCGGTCCGAATGCCTGGAGTACGCCCTCGCCAACGACGAGCGATTCGGCATCTGGGGCGGCCTCTCCGAGCGCGAGCGCCGCAGGCTGAAGAAGGCGGCGGTCTGATCCGGCCGCACCGGCCGCACCGCCCCCGCCGGGACACCCGTCCCGCCGCCCACCCCATATCCGAGGGCCCGGCCCCCATGGCGCCAGGCCCGCCGCGTACCACCCCGCACCACCGCACACCGCACGACGCGCACCACCGGTCCACAGAGCAAACGGTCCGCCTCCCGCACCTTCCCCGCAGGAGGCGGACCGTCGCGTTCCGGGCCCTGCGCGGGCGAGGCGGACCGTCGCGTTCCCGGCCCCGCGCACACGAGGCGGACCGTCCCCTTCCCAGCCGTTAGGGTGGGGCGCTGTCCAGCAGCCTCCGAGGGCACACCACCCCCGGATCCCCGGCCGGAGGGCCCGTACCGCGATGTCCCTGCACAGCAACTCGACGGCCTCCCACCAGGCGGCCGCCACCCCCGAGTTCCCCCGGCACGTCGTCACCGCGGTCCTCGTCGCCCACGACGGAGCCCGCTGGCTGCCCCAGACCCTCACCGGCCTCCTCGCCCAGGAACGCCCCGCGCAGAGCCACGTCGCCGCCGACACCGGCAGCGCCGACGACTCCGCGCGCCTGCTCGACCAGGCCTTCGGCGACGACCGCGTACTGCACCTCGCCCGGCGCACCGGCTTCGGCGCCGCCGTCGACGAAGCCGTCCGCAGCGCGCCCGTCCTGACCGCCGAGGAGCTCCCCTACCTCAAGCGGCCCAGCGGCTGGGACCCCGTCAGCCGGACCTGGCGCGACGACGCCTACGACCTCCCCGACCTCCCCCACGGCGAACCCGTCCAGTGGCTCTGGCTGCTCCACGACGACAGCGCCCCCGAACCCGACGCCCTCGCCGAACTCCTGCGCGTCGCCGACGAGAACCCCGACGCCGCCGTCATCGGCCCCAAACTGCGCGGCTGGTACGACAAGAAGCAGCTCCTCGAAGCCGGCGTCACCATCGCCCGCAGCGGCCGCCGCTGGACCGGCCTCGACCGCCGCGAACAGGACCAGGGCCAGCACGACCAGGTCCGCCCCGTCCTGTCCGTCTCCACCGCCGGCATGCTCGTGCGCCGCGACGTCTACGACGCCCTCGGCGGCTTCGACCGCCGCCTGCCCCTCATGCGCGACGACGTCGACCTGTGCTGGCGCGCCCACAGCGCCGGCCACACCGTCCTCGTCGCCCCCGACGCCGTCCTGCGCCACGCCGAGGCCGCCGCCCGCGAACGCCGCACCGTCGACTGCGCCGGCCGCTCCGCCGTCGACCCCCACCGCGTCGACAAGGCCGGCGCCGTCTACACCCTGCTGGCCAACTGCTCCGGCCGCGCCCTGCCCTACGTCCTGCTGCGCCTGGTCGTCGCCACCCTCCTGCGCACCCTCGGCTACCTCGTCGGCAAGGCCCCCGGCCAGGCCGTCGACGAGTTCACCGGCCTCCTCGCCACCCTGCTGCGCCCCGGCCGGATCCTCGCCGCCCGCAGGGCCCGCCGCAGGCCCGCCGTCCCCGCCGCCGACCTGCGTCCCCTCTTCCCCCCGCCCGGAGCCACCCTGCGGGCGGGCGCCGAACAGCTCGCCGGCCACTTCGGCTCCGGCCAGGGCGCCGACACCGCCCCCGCCGGACGGCACGGCGGAGCCGTCGAATCCGGACCCGGCGGCGACGACGCCGACTACCTGGAGATCGAACAGTTCGGCCGGCTCAAGCGGATCGCCCGCAGGCCCGCCCCCGTCCTCTTCGCCCTCCTCCTGCTGGTCTCCCTCGCCGCCTGCCGCGCCCTGATCGGCGGCGGCGCCCTGATGGGCGGCGCCCTGCTCCCCGCCCCGCCCGGCGCCCTCGACCTGTGGCACGCCTACACCGGCGACTGGCAGCCCGTCGGCGTCGGCACCACCGCCGGGGCACCCCCCTACCTCGCGGTCCTCGCCGCCTTCGCCGCGCCGCTGCTCGGCTCCACCAAGGCCGCCCTGACCCTGCTGCTCGTCTGCTCCGTCCCCCTGTGCGGGCTCACCGCCTACTTCGCCTCCCGCCCCCTCGTCACCTCCCGCCTGCTGCGCGCCTGGGCCGCCGTCGCCTACGCCTTCCTGCCCGCCGTCACCGGAGCCCTCGCCGGGGGCCGCCTGGGCACCGCCGTCCTCGCCGTCCTGCTGCCGCTCCTCGCCCGCTCCGCCGTCGTCGCCTTCGGCTTCGCCGACCGAGAGAGCACCGGATCCTGGCGGGCCGTGTGGACGTACACCCTGCTGCTGACCCTGACCACCGCCTTCACCCCCGTCGTGTGGCCGCTCGCCGCCGTCCTGGGCACCGGCGCGCTCCTCGTACGCCGCGCGCGCTGGAAGGCGTACGCCCCCCGGCTGCTCGCCACCCTCGCCGTCCCCATGGCCGTCCTCGCGCCCTGGTCACTGGGCCTGCTCACCCACCCCGCCCGCTTCCTGCGCGAGGCCGGACTGCCCTACGGCAGCGGCTCCGCCACCGCCCTCGGCCTGCTCGGCGCCAGCCCCGGCGGCCCCGGCACCACCGGCGGACTGCTCTTCGCCGGGACCGTCCTCGCCGCCCTGGCCGCACTGCTGCGCGCCGACCGGCGCTTCGCCGTGGCCGTCGCCTGGACCACCGCCCTGGCCGCCCTCTTCCTCGCCGTCCTCCTCAACCGCGACGGCTGGGCGGGCCCCGCGACCCTCGTCCAGGGACTCGCGCTGATCGCGGCCGCCGTGCTCGGCGCCGACGGCGCCCGGGAGCGGGTCGCCGCCCGCAGCTTCGGCTGGCGCCAGCCGCTCGCCGCCCTCGTCGCCCTCGGCGCGGCCCTCGGCCCGCTGCTCCTCGCCGCCGTCTGGACCGTCGCCGGGGCCGACGGACCGCTGGGACGGCGCGACCCCGTCCAGGTCCCGGCCTTCGTCGCCGCCCAGTCCGACGACAGCAACCGCACCCGCACCCTCGTCCTCGGCGGAGACTCGCCCGCCACCGTCTCCTACACCCTCGTCCGCGGCTCCGGCGTCCGCCTCGGCGACGCCGAACTCCTCGCCGAGGCGGGCTCCGAACCCCGCCTCGCCCAGGCCGTCTCCAGCCTGGTCTCCGGCTCCGGAGCCGACCAGTCCGAGCAACTCGGCGCGTTCGCCGTCCGCTACGTGATGATCCCGCCCGGCGGCTCCCCCGAGATGCGCCGCACCCTCGACGGGACCCCCGGCCTGCGCCAGCGCCACCAGGACGACGGCACCGCCATCTGGGAGGTCCAGCGACTGCCCGCCCGCGTCGCGATCCTCCCCGGCAAGCAGGGCCAGGCCACCGTCGCCGTCGACGCCGGACCCGTCGAGGCCCACGCCAAGATCCCGGCCGGCGAGGAGGGCCGCACCCTGCGCGTCGCCGACCGCGCCGACCCGGGCTGGCACGCCACCCTCGACGGCAAGCCCCTCAAGCCCAAGGCCCTCGAAGGCCGCGACGGCTGGGCCCAGGGCTTCGCCCTCCCCAAGGAGGGCGGCCGTCTCACCCTCGTCCACACCGACTCCCTGGCCCGCGACGCCTGGCACTGGACCCAGGGGGTCCTCGCGCTGGTGCTGCTGGTGATGGCCCTGCCCGGCCGCCGCGCCCGCCTCGACGACGACCTGCCCGAGGAGGACGCCGCCCCCGCCGGGGACGGCGCCACCGTGCCCGGCCAGGGCCGCCGCGCCCGCCGGGCCGCCCCCGCGGAGCCCGCGCCCGAGCCGGCCCCCGCCGAGGCCGTCGCCGACCCGTACGCGCAGATCCCGGCGCAGCAGGTGTACGGGGAGGAGTCGTACGCCTACCAGGAGCCCTGGTCCCCGTCCCCGTACGGAGACGGGCAGCAGCAGCCGCAGCAGCCGGCGGAGCACGGTGACCCGTACGCCCAGCAGTACGCCCAGCCGTACACCCAGCCCTACGCCGCCCCGCCGCACCCGGACGGTGCGGGGCAGCCGTACGACCAGCGGCAGCAGTTCGGCTTCCCGCAGCAGCCGCCGCCCCACCCGTACGAGTACGACCAGCAGCCGTACGACACCTACGGACAGCACGACCCGCGTCCGGACGGGAGCCCCCAGCAGTGAAGCAGCGCGCCCCCCTCACGTTCGCGGCCGTTACCGCGGCCCTGGCCGCCGCCTGCGGCCTGGCCGTCCTCACTGCCCCCGCCGCCACCCCGGCCGGGGGCACCGGCGGCCCGCCCGCCGCCCGCATGCCCGTGGAGCGGTCCGTGCTGGTGTGCCCGGCACCCAGCTCCTCCGACATCGCCGAGACCACCTACACCTCCCTCACCCCCGGCAAGGGCGCCGGCAAGGGCACGGCCCGGCTGCTGACCAAGGACGGCAAGACGGTCCTGCAGCCCAAGCAGCCCGGCAGGCCCGTCGGCGCCACCGCCACCGGAGCCGAGGCGCCCGCACTGACCGGCACCGCCGACGGGGTCCTCGCCCCCGGCTGGACCGCCCAGCAGACCACCAAGGTCGCGGTCGGCCAGGCCCGCGGCCTGCTCGGCGTGGCCTGCACCGCACCCGGCACCGACTTCTGGTTCCCCGGCGTCAGCACCGCCAAGGGCCGCCAGGACTACATCCACCTCACCAACCCGGACGACACCGTCGCCGAGGTGGACGTCAAGCTGTACGGCCCTGACGGGCTCGTCAAGGGCAAGCCCGGCACCCCCGACACCGTCATCGCGGTCGACCCCCGCTCCACCACCAAGGTGCTGCTGTCCTCCCTCGCCCCCGACGCCCCGCTCACCGACGTCACCGCGCACGTGACGACCGGCTCCGGCCGGGTCGGCGCCTCCGCGCAGATCGGCGAGGACGGCGTGGGCGCCGACTGGCTGCCCGCCTCCGCCGGACCGGCGGGCTCCGCCGTCCTGCCCGGCATCCCCGCCGACGCCACCTCGGTCCGCCTGATCGCCTTCGCCCCCGGCGAGGACGACGCCGACCTCCGCCTGAAGCTGGCCGGCCCCACCGGCTCCATCAGCCCCGCCGGCGCCGAGCAGCTGCACCTGAAGGCCGGCATGACCGCGAGCGTGGACCTCAAGGACGTGACCCGCGGCGAGGCCGGCTCCCTGCTGCTGGCCCCCGCCGACCCGAAGAAGGCCGTACCCGTCGTCGCCGCCCTGCGGGTGGTCCGCGGTACCGGCGCCAAGCAGGAACTGGGCTTCATCCCCGCCGCCGCCCCCGTGGGCGCCCGGGCCACCGTCGCCGACGACCGCGTCGACGACAAGGCCACCGTCCTGGCCCTCACCGCCTCGGGCAGTGATGCGAAGGTCCGCGTCACCGCCTCGGCCGGGACCGAGGGCGGCGAGAGCGCCGTCAAGGAGGTCACCGTCAAGGCGGGCACCACCCTCGCGCTGTCACCGCCGCCGGCCCCCGCGGGCGGCAAGGGCGCCTACGCCCTGACCCTGGAGACCCTCTCCGGCGGCACCGTCCACGCGGCCCGCACCCTGACCCTCCCGCACGAGGGCATCCCGATGTTCACCGTCCAGACCTTCGGCGACGACCACTCCACCGTCTCGGTGCCCCGCGCCGTCGAGGACCCCTCGATCCTCGTCCGCTGACCACCGTCCCGGTACGGGCCTCAGTCCTGCCCGTACCGGGGGTCCACGGTCTCCGGCGACAGCCCCAGCAGCTCCGCCACCTGCTCGACCACGATCTCGTGCACCAGCAGCGCCCGCTCGTCCCGCGTCTTCGCCCGGATCTCCACCGGCCGCCGGAACACCACGATCCGGGCCGGCCGCCCGTCCCGGGCCTCCACCAGCCCGCCCAGCGGCACCGCCTCGTCGTTCCACCCGGCGTCGGGCCCGCCCGGCGGCCCCGGCACGTCCGCGATCACGAACTCCACCTCGGCGAGCTGCGCCCAGCGCCGCTCCAGCCGCTCCACGGAATCCCGTACGAGGTCGCCGAACAGCTCCGCCCGGCTCGCCGACAGCGGTACCTGCGGCGGCGCGAGCGGCCCCCGCATCCCCCGGCCGTGCCGGTCGCGCCGCCGCGGCCGCGGCTCGTGGGGGGTCTCGGCGGAAGGAACGGGGCGGGGAGGAAGGGAGCTGTCCGTCACCCCCGCAGGGTAGCCCTCACCACACCTCCCGGAAGGTCCCCGATCCGGTCACGGCCCGGTGTCGCGGCGGTGTCACCTCCCGAACGATCCGGCCGCGACGGGGCACCGGCGCGCCCCCGACGGGCCTGCGACGGGCCCCCGATGAGCCCCCGATGAGCCCCCGCCGCACCCGTCGCGGGAGGCGACACGGGGGACCGGCCGGGGGGCGAGTCGTCGCGGCCCGGTCAAGAGTGCGGTACCGTCCAACGTCGTGAGCCTTGTACGTCGCTGTTCGCGCACCGCGTGCGGCCGCCCTGCCGTCGCCACACTGACGTACGTCTACGCCGACTCGACCGCAGTTCTCGGCCCGCTCGCCACCTACGCCGAACCCCACTGCTACGACCTGTGCGCCGAGCACTCCGAGCGCCTGACCGCCCCGCGCGGCTGGGACGTCGTCCGCCTGTCGGACGGCTCCGGCCCGTCCCGCCCCAGCGGTGACGACCTGGAAGCCCTCGCGAACGCCGTGCGCGAGGCGGCCCGTCCGCCGGAGCGCGCGGCCGAAGCGGGCGGTTCCGGTCAAGGTTCCCAGGTGACCGGCGAGACGCGCCGCGGACACCTGCGCGTCCTGCGTTCGCCCGACTCCTGACACCGGGTTCGTCTGAAAAGCCGCTCTGCGCACAGGGTAGGTTTGCTCCACCGCACAGAACCTTCAGGAGGGCAGGCAGTGGCCGCAGATCTTTCGAACATCGTCAAGGCATACGACGTACGCGGCGTCGTACCGGACGAGTGGGACGAGCCCCTGGCCGAGCTGTTCGGTGCTGCGTTCGTCGAGGTCACCGGCGCCACGGCGATCGTCGTCGGTCACGACATGCGGCCCTCCTCCCCCGGCCTGTCGGCCGCCTTCGCCCGGGGCGCCTCGGCCCGCGGCGTGGACGTCACCCTGATCGGGCTGTGCTCCACCGACCAGCTGTACTACGCCTCCGGCAAGCTGGACCTGCCCGGTGCGATGTTCACGGCCTCCCACAACCCGGCCCAGTACAACGGCATCAAGCTCTGCCGGGCCGGCGCCGCCCCCGTGGGCCAGGACACCGGCCTCGCCACCATCCGCGAGCTCGCCGAGAAGTGGACCGACGAGGGCGCCCCGGCGATCCCCGCCGGCACCGTCGCGGGCACCGTCACCGAGCTGGACAGCCTCCCCGGCTACGCCGAGCACCTCAAGGGCCTGGTCGACCTCACCTCGATCCGCCCCCTCAAGGTCGTCGTCGACGCGGGCAACGGCATGGGCGGCCACACCGTCCCCACCGTCTTCGAGGGCCTCCCGCTGGACCTCGTCCCCATGTACTTCGAGCTGGACGGGACCTTCCCGAACCACGAGGCCAACCCCCTCGACCCGAAGAACATCGTCGACCTCCAGGCCCGCGTGATCGCCGAGGGCGCCGACCTCGGCCTCGCCTTCGACGGCGACGCCGACCGCTGCTTCGTCGTCGACGAGCGCGGCGAGGGCGTCTCCCCGTCGGCCATCACCGCCCTGGTCGCGGCCCGTGAGCTGGCCCGCAACGGCGGCACCGGCACCGTCATCCACAACCTGATCACCTCGTGGTCCGTCCCGGAGGTCGTCCGCGAGCACGGCGGCACCCCGGTCCGCACCCGCGTCGGCCACTCCTTCATCAAGGCGGAGATGGCCTCCTCGGGCGCCATCTTCGGCGGCGAGCACTCGGCGCACTACTACTTCAAGGACTTCTGGAACGCGGACACCGGCATGCTCGCCGCGCTCCACGTCCTCGCGGCCCTGGGCGGCCAGGAGGGCACCCTGTCCGCGCTGGTCGCCGAGTACGACCGCTACGTCGGCTCCGGCGAGATCAACTCCACCGTCGCCGACCAGGCGGGCCGCACGGCCGCCGTCAAGGCCGCGTACGCCTCCCAGGAGGGCGTGACCTTCGACGAGCTCGACGGCCTGACCGTGTCGGCCGCCGACTGGTGGTTCAACCTCCGCCCCTCGAACACCGAGCCGCTCCTGCGCCTCAACGTCGAGGCCCGCGACGAGGCCACCCTGGCCAAGGTCCGCGACGAGGTCCTCGCCCTCGTCCGCGCCTGAGGCACCTCCCAGCGGTAGCTGGGGGAGCTCGAGGCGCGGGGGTCCGGGGGCAGAGCCCCCGGAAACGGACCCGCACCCGCCGCGGACCGGCGCCGCCCTCCCGGGGGCGGCGCCGGGTCCCGGCAGGCCCACCCCCACCTCAAGCCGCACCGCAGGTGACTCGGCGGTACGCTGACCACGCCCGATCCGCGATCCGCGACCCGCATCCCCGAAGGGAACCGCCCCATGCCGCTCGAAGCCGGCCTGCTGGAGATCCTCGCCTGCCCCGCCTGCCACGCCCCCCTCCGGGACAACTCGGCAGACGAGACCGCGCCCGAGCTGATCTGCACCGGCCAGGACTGCGGCCTCGCGTACCCGGTCCGCGACGGCATCCCGGTCCTCCTCGTGGACGAGGCCCGCCGCCCCGCGTAACCCCTCCCCGCCGCACCGCCCGACCCGCGCAGCGCAGACCGCACACGCCGTCAACACCGCCGGAGGCCGCCATGCTCGACGAGCCACTCCTCGACGCACCGGACGATCTCGCCCGTGCCGACCGCCGCGGCCTCCTCCGCGGCGCCGCCGACGCCGGGGCGAGGGTCCGCACCGCCGCCCGGCACGCGACCGAGGCGGGCCTGGCGGACCTGCGCCCCGACGGCCGCCCCCGGTCCGTCCTCATCGCCGGCCCCGGCACCGCGGCCACCGGCGTCGCCGACCTCCTCGGCGCCCTCGCCGGAGCCTCCGCCCCGGTGATCCGGCTGCACCCCACCGGCGTCGCGCACGCCGCCGGGGCCCTGCGCTGGGCGCTGCCCGGCTGGGCGGGGCCGGTGGACCTGCTCCTCATCGTCACCACCGACGGCACCGAACCCGGCCTCGCCGTCCTCGCCGAGCAGGCCTACCGGCGCGGCAGCTCCGTGGTCGCCGTCGCCCCCGAGCGCTCCCCGCTGAGCGAGGCGGTCGACGGCGCGCACGGGGTCCTCGTACCGATGGCCAAGGCCCCGTACCAGGAGTACGACGAGTCCGCCGCGGCCGGCCCCGGCGCCCTGTGGGCCCTGCTGACCCCCCTGCTGGTCCTCCTGGACAAGGTCGGGCTGGTCTCCGCCGCCCCGGACACCCTCCAGCTCGTCGCCGACCGGCTCGACCGCACCGCCGAACGCTGCGGCCCCGCCATCGCCACCTACTCCAACCCGGCCAAGACCCTCGCCGCGGAGCTCGCCGACTCCCTGCCGCTCATCTGGAGCGAGGGCGCCGGAGCCGGTCCCGCCGGCCGCCGCTTCGCCGCCACCCTCGCCGAACTGGCCGGCCGCCCCGCGCTCGCCGCCGACCTCCCCGAGGCCCTGCCCGCGCACGGGGTCCTGCTCGCCGGGGCCTTCGCCGCCGGAGCCGACCCCGAGGACTTCTTCCGCGACCGCGTCGAGGAGCCCCAGACCCTGCGCGCCCGCGTCGTCCTGCTGCGCGACCGGCCCACCGGAGGCCTCTCCGCGGCTCCCGCCGCCCGCGAGCTCGCCCTCAGCCACGACACGGCCATCAGCGAGCTCGAACCCGAGGAGGGCACCGAGCTGGAACAGCTCGCCGAACTCCTCGCCGTCACCGACTTCGCCACCGCGTACCTGGCGCTGGCGTCCAGGGGACACGGCTGAGGCACGCACCCGTGCCCGCCCCAAGCTCCACCGATCCAGGAAGAACGACGGAAGACCACGATGGACCGCCTGAAGAACACGATCCGCCCCTACGCCTGGGGATCCACCACCCTGATCCCGGCCCTCCTCGGGGTCGAGCCCACGGGTGAGCCCCAGGCCGAGATGTGGATGGGCGCCCACCCCGGCGCCCCCTCCCGTCTGGACCGCGGGGCGGGCGAGACCACCCTGTCCGCCGTCATCGAGGCCGACCCCGAGGGCCAGCTCGGCTCCGCCGCCGTCGCCAAGTTCGGCCCCCGTCTGCCCTTCCTGCTCAAGCTCCTGGCCGCCGGCGCCCCGCTCTCCCTCCAGGTCCACCCCGATCTGGCCCAGGCCAAGGAGGGCTTCGAGGACGAGGAGCGCCGCGGCGTCCCGATCGACGCGGGCCACCGCAACTACAAGGACGCCAACCACAAGCCCGAGATGATCTGCGCGCTCACCCCCTTCGACGGCCTGTGCGGCTTCCGCCCGCCGCTGGAGGCCGCCGCGCTGCTCGAAGGCCTCGGTGTCGACTCCCTCAAGCCGTACGCCGACCTGCTGCGCGCCCACCCGGAAGAGGCGGCCCTGCGCGAGGTGCTGACCGCCGTCCTCACCGCGGACCGCGCCGAGATGTCCCGTACCGTCACCGAGGCGGCGGCCGCCGCCGAGCGCCTGGGCGGCCCGTACGCGCCGTACGCCTCCCTGGTCCACGAGTTCCCCGGAGACCCGGGCGTGATCGCGGCCATGCTGCTCAACCACGTACGGCTCCAGCCCGGCGAGGCCATGTTCCTCGGCGCCGGCGTTCCGCACGCCTACATCGACGGCCTCGGCGTGGAACTGCTGGCCAACTCCGACAACGTGCTGCGCGCGGGTCTGACCCCCAAGCACGTGGACGTCCCCGAGCTGCTGAAGGTCGTCCTCTTCGAGCCGAGCGCCCCCGCCCTGCTGCGCCCCGAGGGCGGTGTCGAGGAGGTCTACGAGACCCCCATCGACGAGTTCCGCCTCTCCCGCTTCGTGCTGGCCCCCGGCGGCGCCCCCCAGACCCTCCCGGACGGCGCCCCGCAGATCCTGCTGTGCACCGCGGGCGCGCCCGCCGCCGGCGAACTGACCCTCGCCCCGGGCGAGTCGGTCTTCGTCCCCGCAGGTGAAAAGGTCGAACTGTCCGGTTCTGGCACGATATTCCGCGCCACCCTGGTCCTCTGACGTAGCGTCGGCCGCACAGGCAGCTGCAACAATGTGCGGCCGTAGTCAGTGGCTAGGAAGGGACATCGGCACCCATGAGCGCGTCGGGCGGTACCAGGGCGATCGTGGCGGCACTCGCCGCCAACCTCGCCATCGCTGTAGCCAAGTTCGTGGCATTCCTCATCAGCACGTCCTCGTCGATGCTCGCCGAAAGCGTCCACTCGCTGGCCGACTCCGGGAACCAGGCCCTGCTGCTCCTCGGCGGGAAGAAGGCGAAGCGCGAGGCGACCCCCCAGCACCCCTTCGGATACGGGCGGGAACGCTACATCTACGCCTTCCTCGTCTCCATCGTCCTGTTCACCGTCGGTGGCATGTTCGCCCTCTACGAGGGCTACGAGAAGATCCACGACCCGCACCCGATCAAGGCCTGGTACTGGCCCGTCGGCGTCCTCGTCTTCGCGATCGTCGCCGAGAGCCTCTCCTTCCGCACCGCGATCAAGGAATCCAACGAGATCCGCGGCAACCAGACCTGGGCCCAGTTCATCAAGCGCGCCAAGGCCCCTGAGCTCCCGGTGGTGCTCCTGGAGGACTTCGGCGCGCTCATCGGCCTCGTCCTCGCCCTCGTCGGCGTGGGCCTCGCCCTGCTCACCGGCAACGGCGTCTGGGACGGCGTCGGTACCGTGTGCATCGGCGTGCTGCTGATCGTCATCGCCATCGTGCTCGCCCTGGAGACCAAGTCCCTGCTCCTCGGCGAGGCCGCGGGCACCGAAGAGGTCGAGAAGATCAAGGCCGCCCTCGTCGACGGGGACACCGTCACCCGCGTGATCCACATGCGGACCCTGCACCTCGGCCCCGAGGAACTCCTCGTCGCCGCCAAGATCGCCGTCCAGCACGACGACACCGCGACCGAGGTGGCCAACGCCATCAACGCCGCCGAGGCCCGCATCCGCGCCGCCGTCCCGATCGCCCGCGTCATCTACCTGGAGCCGGACATCTACCAGCCCGAGGCCGCCAAGGCCGACGGGAACTGACCCCGGTCCGGACACACGGAGGCCCCCGCAGCTCACCGAGCCGCGGGGGCCTCCGCGCATCCGTACGGGGGGTCGCCCTCCGGTCCTACGAGGACACGTCCGCGCGCCCACCGGGCCCGACCGGCGCCTGCGCGTCCCCCTGACCCGGCTGCGCGGCGACGGGAGCCTGCTTGCCGGCCCCCTCACCGCCGCCCTCGCCCGGTTCCGGCTGCGCCGCCGTCGGAGCGGGGATCGCGGCGGGAACCGCGGCGGCCCGCCCGGCCCGCCCGCGCGCCCGCCGGGCCACGCCCGCCAGCACACCGCCGAGCAGGAGCACCAGGGCGCCCGCCAGCTGCCCCCACACGGCCAGCTTCGCCATCGGGTACGCCACGACCTTGGCGGTGACCTTGT
The DNA here is from genome assembly GCF_040609475.1 of Streptomyces sp. NPDC004667. Classification (NCBI taxonomy): domain Bacteria; kingdom Bacillati; phylum Actinomycetota; class Actinomycetes; order Kitasatosporales; family Streptomycetaceae; genus Streptomyces; species Streptomyces sp. NPDC004667. The sequence goes on from NZ_JBEXKC010000011.1 coordinate 142,000, forward strand.
CCGCCGGGACCGGACCGTTGTTCGCGTACTGCGAGCCGTCCGAGTTCATCCGGTTGTCCGCCATCAGGAAGACGTACCCCTTGGGCACCTTCACGTTGAAGGCCACCGCCGACGGGTTCTTCCACTGCTCCAGGTACGGCTCGTCCAGCGGCGTGCCGTTCAGCACCAGCCGGTACTGGCCCGCCACCTTGCTGCTCGGCTTGTACTGGATGCGGTCCCCGCCCACGGCGACGACCCGGTTCATCTGGGTCTTCTGCAGGGACCACGGCACGGAGGCGAGCACGACGTCACCCCGCCGCAACTGCCCCTTGGCGACCGGTTCCAGGTAGATGCTCTCCCCGTTGGTGTAGGTCGGCGTCATGGTCCAGCCGACCTGCTTGCCCTCCGTGTACCGCGAGGGCGGGTTCACGGCCTTCGCCACCGTCACCCCGCCGAGGATGACCGCTCCGAGCACCAGCAGGACGATCGCCGCGATCCCGCGTCTGCGTCCTGGCCTGTGTTCCATTTCGTCCCTTCCGATGTACCTGCCTTGCATCGTAGGTCGACCGGGACGCCGTCGATGCCGCCGGGGGGCCGGTGTGCCGAGTACGTACATACCGATTCGGACACTGCGCGCACGCCGTCGGGTCCCGCACCGGAGCGGTGCGGGACCCGACGGGACGGAGCGGACGGACCGCCGCTAACGGATCTCGCGCAGCACCTCCAGGACGGCCGCCCCGTCCGGCGCGCCCCGCAGCCGGTCGCGGAAACCGGCGTCCATCAGCTTGCGCGACAACAGCGCCAGGATCCGCAGGTGCTCGTCGCCGGCCGCCGCCTCCGGCACCGAGATCATGAAGACCAGCCGTGCCTTCGTACCGTCGAGCGCACCCCACTCGATGCCCTCGGCGGACCGGGCGAAGCCCACCGTGGGACGGATCACCGCGTCCGTCTTGGCGTGCGGGATCGCGATCGACTCGCCGAGCCCGGTCGTCCCCTGCGCCTCGCGGGCGAGGGCGACCCGGACCAGCTCGTCCACGTCCCGCACGTTGCCGGTGGTGGCCAGCATCTCGGCCATTTCCCGGATCGCCGCCTCCTTCGAGACCGACACCAGCTCCGGCTTGACCGTCCGCGCGGTCAGGTACCCGGACAGCACCTCCGCCCCTTCTTCCGTCTCTTCCTCCGTCCGTTCCTCCGCGAAGGCGGCGGCCGGGGCGGTGGCGCCGGCGGGCACGGCCCGCGCCGGGACGGCCGTCCCGTCCGCCCCCGCGCCCACGCCCACCAGTACGGGCTCGGGCGCCGGGACCGGGACCGGCGCCGGAACCGGCCCGGGGCCGCCGCGGCGCTCCTTGATCCCGATCAGCAGGTTGGTGGTGAGCGCCGTGACGAGGACGCCGACGGTGATGGAGACGAAGAACATCGCGACCCCGCCGACGGCGCCGAACAGCGCCACGATCGGACCGCCGTGCGGTACCGAGTCCTCGACCCCGGTCAGGCCCGCGAGCGCGCCGGCCACGGCGCCGCCGAGCATGTTCGCGGGGATGACGATCGCCGGCCGGGCGGCGGCGAACGGGATCGCGCCCTCGGAGATGCCGAAGAAGCCCATGAACAGGGCGGCGACGCCCGTCTCCCGCTCCTGGTCGCTGTAGAGCCGGCGGCGCAGCAGTGTGGCCAGGCCCTGGCCCAGCGGCATGACGGGGATCGCGGCGGCGGCCATGCCCATGACGGCGTTGTTGGTGCCGATGAGGCCCACCGCGACCAGGAAGGCGGTCTTGTTGACCGGGCCGCCCATGTCGAAGGCGATCATCAGGCCGATGACGGCGCCGAGCACGACCGCGCTGGAGCCGGTCATCCCGTTCAGCCAGCCGGTCAGGTGCGTGAAGAGCCAGGAGATGGGCCGGCCGATCACGTAGATGTAGAGCAGCCCGAGCGTCAGCGTCGACACGATCGGGATCACGATGACCGGCATGATCGGCTGGACGAACCGGGGGACCTTGACCTTCTTGATCCACACGACGAGACAGCCGGCGAGGAAACCGGTCGCGATCGCGCCCAGGAAGCCCGCGTTCGCCTCGGCGCCGTAGACGTTCACGGCGTCGGCGGCCAGGAAGCCGCCGAGCATGCCCGGAACCAGTGCGGGCCGGTCGCCGAGCGCGTAGGCGATGTAGCCGGAGAAGACCGGCAGCATCAGCTTGAAGCCGAGACCGCCCAGCGCGTTGACGTAGGACCAGAACGAGCCCTCGTCGAAGCCGATGCCCTCGGACGTGGTGTGCCCGCCGAGCGCGATCGACACCGCGAGCAGCAGACCGCCCACGACCACGAACGGGATCATGTGGGAGACGCCGTTCATCAGCGCCTTGTACGCCGCGCCGCGCTCCCGGCCCCCGTCACCCCCGCTGCCGTCACCCCCGCCGCCGGGGGTCGGCGCGCCGGTCTGCACCGGCGCGCTGCGTACCCGCTCGATCAGTTCCTTCGGCTTGTGGATGCCGTCCGCGACGCCCGTGGACAGGACCCGCTTGCCCGCGAAGCGGCTGCGGTCGACGTCCTTGTCGGCGGCGATGATCACCCCGTCCGCCACTCTGACATCGTTGTCAGAGAGTACGTTCTCGGCCCCGATGGATCCCTGGGTCTCCACCTTGATGTCCACGCCGAGCTCGGCGGCGGCCTGCTGGAGCTTCTCCGCGGCCATGTACGTGTGGGCGATCCCCGTGGGGCAGGCCGTGACGGCCACGAACCTCGGACGCTCGGGCACGCCCCCGCCACCGGGAGGGCCGGCCGGACTGGTGGTCACTGGAGTCTCCTTCAGCCATGGGTCCTGCGGGGCCGCGCGCACGACCCGGTCCGCCAGGCATCCTGCCCCACGCAAGGGGTGCATCAAAAGTCCGAAAGGCCCCGAACCGTGCCGCCGGAGGGCCCGAAACCGGGGCGCGACACATCACCCTCGCGACTGGGGCCGCTAGGCCGATCGGTGTAGATTCGTCGTCAGTGTCAGGCGTCGCTGCTGATGGCGGTCGGGCGGTCCCCGTGGCCGGCCGAGGGGAGAGAGGGCCCCCGACGGACTGTGCTCGGCGTACCGTCCCCGACGGCACGCGGCCCAGCCGTACCCACCCTCTCGAACCATGAGGAGCAGCACCCATGGACTTCAAGGTCGCCGACCTTTCCCTTGCCGCCTTCGGCCGCAAGGAGATCACCCTGGCCGAGCACGAGATGCCGGGTCTGATGTCGATCCGCCGGGAGTACGCCGAGGCGCAGCCGCTGGCCGGCGCCCGGATCACCGGCTCGCTGCACATGACCGTGCAGACCGCGGTCCTGATCGAGACCCTCGTCGCGCTCGGCGCCGACGTCCGCTGGGCCTCCTGCAACATCTTCTCCACCCAGGACCACGCGGCCGCGGCCATCGCCGTGGGCCCGAACGGCACCCCGGAGAACCCGCAGGGCGTCCCCGTCTTCGCCTGGAAGGGCGAGACGCTGGAGGAGTACTGGTGGTGCACGGAGCAGGCGCTGACCTGGCCGAACACCCCCACCGGCGGCCCGAACATGATCCTCGACGACGGTGGCGACGCCACCCTCCTCGTCCACAAGGGCGTCGAGTTCGAGAAGGCCGGCGCGGCCCCGGACCCGTCCACCGCGGACTCCGAGGAGTACGCCCACATCCTCACGCTCCTCAACCGCACCCTCGGTGAGGCCCCGCAGAAGTGGACGCAGCTCGCGTCCGAGATCCGCGGCGTGACGGAGGAGACCACCACCGGTGTCCACCGCCTCTACGAGATGATGGCCGAGGGCACCCTCCTCTTCCCCGCGATCAACGTGAACGACGCCGTGACGAAGTCGAAGTTCGACAACAAGTACGGCTGCCGCCACTCCCTGATCGACGGCATCAACCGCGCCACCGACGTCCTGATCGGCGGCAAGGTGGCCGTGGTCTTCGGCTACGGCGACGTCGGCAAGGGCTGCGCGGAGTCCCTGCGCGGGCAGGGCGCGCGCGTGATCGTCACCGAGATCGACCCGATCTGCGCGCTTCAGGCGGCGATGGACGGCTTCCAGGTCGCCACGCTGGACGATGTCGTGGAGACGGCGGACATCTTCATCACGACCACGGGCAACAAGGACATCATCATGGCCGCCGACATGGCCAAGATGAAGCACCAGGCGATCGT
>NZ_JBEXKC010000012.1:0-143818 GCF_040609475.1 Streptomyces sp. NPDC004667
CCCTGGGGCGCTGCGCGCCCCAGGAGAGAACCGCCTCGCTGCGCTCGGCGGGGCCCGGCTTCGCCGGCCCAAGGCCGGCCCTTCGGGCCGGTGTCCTACGCTTCGCTTCGGACGAGTTCGGGATTCCGCTTCGCTTCATCCCGAACGGGCCGCTGCGCGGCCTGGGGTGACCTCGTTTCATGGGGTCTGGGCCTTCGGCCTGTTGGGCGGGTCCGCTTCGCTCCCCCGCCCGGAGTCTCTCCGGCTTCGCCTCCAGGGCTGGCCCGCTCCGCGGGCACCAGCAGTAGGGAGGGGTGGGCTTGCTGTCGGACCCAGAATCCGCCGCAGTTGGCTTCGCACTCGCAGGATGAGGGTTCCATGCCCGGTGCCAGGATCAGCGGGCCCAGTCTGCGGACTAGTTCCTCGTCGTTCAGGTGGCCTCCGAACCGGTCCCAGGAGGCGATGAACCGTCCGGGTGTGAGTCCGAGATCGAAGACCGTTGTGAACATCGAGATTATGAAGAAGGAGATCGCGCTGTCACGGTCGACCGGATCGCTGATGCGGGTCTCGAGATCGCCTCTCAGCCAGGTGAGCATCTCCAGTGTGGACGCCCCTCCGATCGCCTTCCGGCGCAGTGCCTACTCGATCTCCCGCCGCTCGGCTCCGTAGCCCATTCACAACCCTTCTACGAGACGATTCCGCTCACGGCAGGGCTCGCTCCGGTACAGTCTTCTGTATGTGTACTCGTGAGATGCACTGTGCAGAATCCCGAGAACCTGGCCACTGCCTCCCGGGGCATACTTTCCACGGAGTGACGAATGTCGGTCAATACCTTGCTTACCACAATGCCTCCACGTCCTGGAGCTGGTTCTGAAGTCGACTGGGGCGTGATGGAAAAGGCGTGGGGCTTCTCTTTTCCATCAGACTACAGAGCATTCGTGGAGCACTACGGCGCCGGAGCCATCGAGAACTTCGTGAGCGTCTTCGAGCCGGCACTCGACAGCTCCGGCCGGCCATCGGGGCCCATCACCGAGGAGAGCTCCGTGGCCGAGGAGCTCTGGGAAGAGCTGGAAGGGATACCGGGGGTCGAAGCCCAGGCAGACTGGGTCCTCGCCTGGGCCGTCGACGGTACGGGCGACCTCCTCTGCTGGCTGCGGACCGGGGACAATCCCGACCAGTGGCCCGTCCTGGTGTACGAGCGCGGCAAGGACGCGTTCAAGCTCTATGACTGCGGGATGACGGAGTTCCTCGTCCGCATCTTCCGGGCCCAGCTGCCCGGGCATCCGCTGTCCGGCACACCACTGTGGGACGTCGCGGCGCCGCGGTTCCTCACCCGCGCACAGGAACGCCAGATCACAGCCACAGGCCAAGACCCCTGGGCCTAGCCCGGTACGCGCCCGATCAACGATTCCCTCTTCGAATCAGGTGGAGTGCAGATGCAGAAGTCCAGTGACGTCGTACTGCGTCCCCATCAGGAGGAGGCAGTCGAAGCCATCGTGAGCGGGCTCGACATCCCACCGAGGAAACGGATCCCGAAAACCGGCCTACGAGCCACCGTGGTGGCCGCGTGCGGGACCGGGAAGACGTTCATCGCCGCCGCGGCCGCGCTTCGACTGGCCCGGCGCGGGCGGGTCCTGGTGCTCCTGCCGACCCTGGACCTGCTCACCCAGACCGTCCGGGAGTGGAGGACAGCCGGCCACGACGGGCCGGCTGTCGCGGTGTGCTCACTGGAGGACAACGCGCAGCTGTACGGGCTTCAGGTGCGCACGACGACGTCGGCGCCGCAGCTCGCCCTGTGGCACGGCCGGGGCCCGGTCACCGTCTACGCCACCTACGCATCCCTGCCCGTGATCGCCGAGGCGCACCGCGGGGAGTACGGGCTCCCGATGGAGGCCTTCGACCTGGTGGTCGTGGACGAGGCGCACCGGACGTCGGGGTCGGCGGGGAAGGCGTGGGCGGACGTGCACCTCCAGGAGGTCATCCCGGCGCGGCGCCGGCTGTACATGACCGCCACCCCCCGGATCTGGGCCGAACGCCCGCCCAGGACTCGGGAACAGGAACGGCTGAAGCAGGAGCTGGCGCAGGAAGAACGGCGCGAGGAAGAGGAGCGGCGACAGAAGGCGGAGGCTCAGGGGCGGGTCTTCGTGCCGCGGTCGCGGTGGGACCGACTCCCGAAGGAGATGGCCTGCTCGATGGACGACGTGCGCGTCTTTGGGCCCGTCGTGTACGAGCTGTCGCTCGCCGACGCCATCGCCCGGGGGCTTTTGGCGAGGTATCAGGTCGTGGTGGCCGAACTGGTCGACCCGGTCGTCACACCGGCCCGGCTCTACAGCGAGGAACGCTGGGAGGAACGGCTGCGCGGCCAGCGCCTGGCCGCCGTGCAGACAACGCTGCTGGAGACCATGGCCGAACACGACCTCAAGACCACCATCACCTTCCACCACCGCACCATCGAAGCCGAGGCCTTCGCCGAAGGCCTCGACCGCGTCGCTGCCCGCCTGCACGCCGTCGACCCCGTCCGGCACCCCGCAACCGTGTGGACGGGGTGGCTGCACGGAAAGCACGAAGCAGAACACCGGGCCGCCGTCCTCGCCGACTTCGGCCGACGGGCCGGGCGCGCCGTGCTCGCCAACTGCAGGGTCCTGGGCGAGGGCGTCGACATCCGAGCCGTGGACTCGGTGGCCCTGATCGACCCCAAGGGATCCGCCGTCGACATCGTCCAGGCCATCGGCCGGGCGCTCCGCCAGAAGCCCGGACAGGGAAAGACGGCCACCTTGATCGTGCCCGTATTTTTGAGGGAGGACGAGAATCCCGAGGACATTCTCACTTCGAAGTCGTATGGCCCCCTTATTCGGGTTTTGAATGGGCTTCGAGCGCACGATGAGCGTGCCGTGGAAATGCTCGCAATTCCCCAGGAAAACCAGAAACGCATCGTGCATCCGTCGCTGTCCGTCGGCAAGGCGTCCGGCGAGGGCGAGGAGGAACACCGGCTCCTCCTCCGGTTCGCCGCCCCCCGGGATCCGGCGATGATCGCGAAGTGGATCAGCTACCACGTCTTCAACACCGAGCGGCAGGACTGGCGCAGGGGCGTCGAGGCCGCGTTCCGGTACCGGGAACGCGAGGGCGACCTCCAGGTCCCGTACGACCACGCCGAAGGCCCGTACCCGCTGGGGAGGTGGCTCTCCGACCAGCGCAGGGCGTTCCGCGCCGGGACCATGACCGGGGAGCGGGCGGCCGAACTGGAGGGGCTCGGGATCGTCTGGGACACCGCCGACGCCGCCTTCGAGGAGAACCTCGCCGCCGCGCGGGCGTACTACGGCCTGCACGGCACCCTGGCGGCCCCGCGGGGTGCGGCGATCCTCGACATCCAGATCGGGCAGTGGCTCACCAACGTGCGCCGGCCCGGCGGGCTCGGGAAAGACCCGGTACGCGCCGCACGTCGGGCGGCGGCGCTGGCCGCAATCGACGAAAACTGGAACCCGGGAACACGCGGATGGACGGTCGACTGGCAACGCCACTACGCCTACCTCACCCAGCTCCTGGACGACGGCGCACTCCTGACAGCCATCACCACCGGGGTCACCCGGCACGGCGAAGACATCGGCCGGTGGCTCGCCACCCAACGACGCGACTGGGCCCGGCTCAACGAGGAGCAGCAACGGCGGCTCGGCGAGCTCGGGATCACCCCGGCGCGGGTCGTACGAGCCCGCACGGCGGCCCCGACCGCGGGTGCGACCGCGGGTGCGACGCCCACGTCCGGGCGGGGGGCCGCAGCGTTCGAGAAGGGCCTCCAAGCCCTCCAGCAGTACGTGCAGCGGGAGGGCGGCATGCCCGGCAGGGCTCACGTCGAGCAGTTGCCGGACGGCCCGCACCGCACAGGTGTATGGCTGGCCAACCAACGCCAGCGCCGCGACCGGCTCGACGCCGACCAACTCGCCGCCCTCGCCGACCTCGGCGTGGAGTGGGCCGGCCCATGACCGCAGGGGCCGTGGTTAAGATCTCTCGGTTTCGTGTCAGTGCACCACCAGCACGAATACCGCCCCGTGACAGTGGAATCACCCCGATCTCTCACACCCATAACAACGAGCCCCGCCACGGAAACCGACGCTGACCTGAGCCAACACACACACCCTCACTGTCTCTCACTCCACCGTCACGAAACCGAGAGATCGCAGAAGGGCTCCCGGCGATTCGCCCGCAGGGCCCGCCAGGACCCGGAGGGCGGCCGCGGTGCGTCGTGTGGCACCCTGCGGCAAGCCCCAGAAGCAAAATGGCCCGAAGGGCCCGGCCCTTCAGGCCTTGCTGCGCACCACCCCCGAGGTACCGGAGAACAACCCTCGCTGCGCCCTGCTGTCAGATCGTGCGCTAAGCCTTCGCGGCCCTGTTCGGCACTTTGACCTGGGCTGATCGTTCGGCGGAGCCTGTGCGGGTCGATGTTGTCGATCTACGGAGGCCCCAGTGGTAGTTGGGACCTGGGGAAGGACCACCCATACGAGACCTCCGGCTCTCAATCCAGAGAACAGGCATATTCGCGTTAATTGGTGAACTAAGCCCCAGTTATGCGTAGTTTGCCTCCCGAAGGACAGCTCTCCGGCGATAACCGAGGCTGCGCCACAATGGCGCTGAACTGGAAGAATCGGAGAATTTCATGCGTCGCTTCGCAGGAACCGCAGCAGTCCTCCTCGCCGCCTGTGCTGGAACGGCCGCCCTCGCAAGCCCGGCCGCAGCGGACAGCAACGCTCCCTACGCCCGGGGCGCCGCCATCATCAACGCTGATGGAACCCTGCGGTCAGGCAAGCATGTCGCCCAGACCAGGAGGCTCGACACCGGCAGGTACTGCGTCACGTTCGACAACACGATCGAACGCGAGGGCGCCATCGCTGTGACACAGACGCACGACTGGCGGAGGCTCAACCTGTACCTGCCCGGGGCGTCTGGCTGCGACGGCCCCCACGACTTCAAGATCGGCTCCGACGATCCTCGCACCGGAGAGTGGAAGGACGGAGTCTTCACCCTCGCCGTGCTGTAGTCACACCCCCGCACCAACACCGGCGGGTGTCCCAGACGCCCGCCGGTGAACATCGGTCATTCCGGCAGTGTGCCCGACACCGCCACGGTCGCACCGCCCGAACCAGCCTTCCCCGCCAGCACCGCACAGCGCAGGCCGCCGCCGGGATGCCACTCCACCGCCGGGCCGGCTGCGTCGCCATGCTCGACGCACCAGCCGGCCGGGACCAGGCCGCCGCACTCCTGACGCCGACAGGCGCAGGCCTCCCCCGGCGCCGAGTACGGGAGTGCGTGGCGGATCACGCCGCCCGTCGGCCGCGGTGAAGCCGCGCCCCGCAGACCGGCAGGCCACGCCAGGGTCACGTACAGACCCCCCGCGCCCGTGCGCACCCGGTCCAGAACCCGCACCCCGCCCGGCACCGCCCACGCGACCGTGCCCGGCATGGTCAGCCGGCGCAGCGCCCCACCGGACCCGGTGTCCGTCAGGGTGGCGAGGGTGTCGGCGTCGTCGTCCGTGGACCAGCCCGAGAGCAGGTCCTCACCCGACGCATCCTCAGCCAGAGTCAAGAGCGGGTCGTCCAGCCGGAACGTCCGCGTACCACCACCAGGGCGTGCCATCAGGAGTGCACCGGTCGGCGTCCGGGTGGGCATCTCGATCTTCCCGTGGGCGAGCAGCCATGCCAGCACGGCGGCGCGGTCGAACTCCGGGTGGACACCGGTCCCGCCGACGGGGACGGGGAAGTCGTCGTGGCGGCGGCGCCACTGGACCACCGCGGCACGCCCCACCCCGGCGATCCGCGCCACCCCCGCCAGCAACACCGGTAGCCGCCCGGGTCCACCGGGTCGAGACCGGCGAGCGGGGACCGGCGCCCAGCCGCGACCGTGCGCGCCGCCCGCCAGTCCACGGACGGCCACACCACCGGCAGGAGGGCCACCTCCTCCGCGCTGTAGAGAGCCACGGTCGTGACGCCACCCTGCCGCTTGAAATCGATCTCCACCGACCCCACCGGCGAGACATACCCCCGCTCCACCAACAAATCGAACTCCGAACGGCGGACACCGAGACGTACCGCCTCCTGATCCGAGCCCAGGGGAACATGCCGGTCCAGGAGGGCAGGCAGGTCCCGGCGGCGGCCCAGCGCGGCCACCTGATCCGAGTGGACGTCCGGGAACTCGACGTCACCGCCGATGGCTTTGTTCATCTCCAGCGGTTCTGGCACAACTTCCGTGAAGTCGTACCGGCCCTCGGTGTCCAATGCAGGCGGCCCTGGTGAACTGGCAGGTCAGCGGATCGCCCATAGGTCGGCGCGAGCCCGAGCGGCGTGGTTTCACGGAAGTTGTGCCAGAACCACAACCCGTGAATAAAGCCACCACCATGCACAACCTCACCATGACACGGTGAAACAACAGCTCAAGCACCACTCAGACCTACCCGAGATGGACGTTCTGCAGCACCCTTTAGCAGGTCAGGTCCTTCGCAGGCAGTCGGCCCGTGGTCAGGTACCGCGTGACGCTGGCGTCCGCGCAGGACGGGCCGGCCACCACCACGCCGTGGCCCTCACCCCCGGCCACCGTGACCATCCGCGCGCCCTGCAGCGCCCGCCTCATGCCCTGCGCCATGGCCAGCGTCGCCTGCGGGTCCCACTGGTTCTGCACGATCAGCGCGTTGACGTCGTTGCTCACCGCGGTGGCCGGCTCGCTGCCCGCCGACTTCCAGAACGCGCACGGTTGAATGTTGGCCCCCAGGTCGCCGGCCAGCGGGTACTTGGCCTGGTCACGGATCGCGTCCTGGCGGTACTGCTCGGGGTCGCGCGGCCAGCTGCGGCTGTCACCGCAGAAGACGGCCCACACGACGGCGGACGCGTTGTCCGACGGAACGTCCGCACCGAACGCTGCCGCTCCTGCCCCCGTGTCGGCGGTCCGGACCGGAACGGAGTCGGGCACCATCGCCGCGGTCGGCGTGGCTGGCGCGGGCGATCCGCCCGCAGCCGCGGTCTTCAACGCGACGATCCACGGGGTGACGGTCTCGACGTGGACAAACGCGCCGTACTGGGAACGGATGGCGCCACCGCTGAGCGTCCCGCCCTGTACCGGTACCGGTGTGTGGTCGGCGCGGGCGATCAGCTCCCAGTACGTCTTCCGGACCTCCGCCTGAGTCGAGCCCAGCCCGTACGTGGCGTTGCGCGCGGCGGCCCACTCGGTCCACCGGGTGAAGGCGAGTTCTGCCCCCGCCGACCATCCCCGGAACAGACCTCGCCACGCGAGCGCCGGATCGAGCGCGCTGTCGAGCACGAAACGGTCCGAACGCCGGGGGAACATCTGCGTGTATACGGCGCCCAGGTATGTGCCGTACGAGTGCCCGAAGTAGGAGATCTTCCTCTCCCCCAGTGCCGCCCGCACGACGTCCATGTCCCGCGCCGTGTTTCGGGTCGTGATGTGCGGCAGCACGTCCCCCGCCTTGGCCCAGCACTTGTCGGCCACCGTCCGGGCCCGGGCCACATCCTTCTCGAAGGTTCCCGCGTCGTAGGGGTGATGGAAGGTCTGTTCGTCGCCCGTCAGGTCGCAGCCGATCGGCGAGCTCTGCCCGACCCCGCGAGGGTCGAAGCCGATCAGGTCGAACCGCTCGCGTACCTCCGTCGGCAACAGGGGCTCCATCTCCACGGGCATGGTCAGCCCCGGACCGCCCGGACCCCCGGGGTTCATCAGCAGCACCCCGTGCCGTTCCCTCGCGCTGCCCGCCTTGATCCGCGATATCGCGAGGTCGATCTTCCGGCCCCCGGGGTCGCCATAGTCCAGTGGCACCTTGACCTTCGCGCACTCGAACGCCGCCGGGTGGCCCGTATCGCAGCGCTCCCAACGCAGTCTCTGCTGGGCGTACGGCTGAAGCGGATCCCCCGCCGCGAACGCCGTCGCGGGGGTGAGCGCTGCCATCACGGTCGTCGCCGCACCGACGGTCAGTACGGAAATCGTTCGTCCGCCTCGAAGAAACATGCGCCAGTCCTCTGTACAGAATGAGTGTCTCGGGTTGCTTCCAGTCTGTGTTCCGTCCACTCGTACCTCGTACGGCTCGGGAATGGGCTCGTGATCCAACTTGTGGTGTACGACGACGCACCGAGGTGGATCTGGAGTCCGACTACTCGCATCCGTCGGTCAGGGTGCGTGCCCGGCCGGCCCCTGTCGGCCGTCACCCCGTGGACACCCGGCCCTGCGGCACAGCAATGGCACGCGGCCGCGGTGCCGACGGCAACGGCCGATCGGTGTGCCGTCGGCGCCAGGGCAGGAGCGGGAGAACACGGCTGCGGCGTTCCGGCATCTGCGGGGGGGGGGGGGACGACAGCAGACTTCTCGCAACCCCACACCGGCCGGGCTGTCGCTCCGGGCCACGCTCCACACCCAGCGGGCGGAGGTCAACGACCATGCAGTGGTGCTCACTTGACGCCCGCCGCCGCCCGCACCCACACGCGGACAGCAGGGGCCCGGCACGGGCGAGCCGTGCAGTGGTCCGGCCGCGTGCCGAGCGGTGGCAGAGGTGGAGCGGCGAGTTCGTCAGAAGCGGCGGTGACGCGCCGGGCCAGCGCGTCGGCCCACTCGACGCAGCCTCGCAACCTTCCGGTCTCACCTGATCGGCGCACGAAGCCCCCGCCCCCGCCCCCTTAGGGGTTAGGGCAGGGATACCCGACGTCGCGCGTTTACCGCTCACGCTCCCGCCGGTCGGGCGGTCTCGGCCCCGGACCGGCGTTCCGTTGTTCCGGTGCGTTCAGCGGGCGGTCAGCGAGCCCGCTCGCACTTTCCCGCCGCGCGCGGCCCGGCGACCGCGACGGTCGGCCGAAGACCGGGACGCCCGCGCACGCGAATCGCGACCCGGTCCCGCCACCGCTGGTAGAGCTCGCCGTCGATGCGCAGGTCGGGCTGGTTGGGGGCGAGTTGCTCGATGGTCGCCCAGCCTCGCGGTCGTCGAGGCCTCTGGGTGCGGATCAGGTCGGCGAGGTGGTTCAGCGATCGGGTGGACAGCGGGATCGCGGCAGGGTAGGACAGCAACGAGGCTCCCGGGAAAGGCATTTTCCTTGGTCGATTGTTTGTCTTACCGGGAGCCTCACCCGATCCCGCGCTCTACCCCGATAGGCGCCCTTAGCTGCCCAAAGCCAGTTGGAAAACGCTCAATGGACCGTTTTGAGACCGGCGCAGACTCGGTAGAGCTTGAGGTCGCAGTCTCGCGAGCGGCCGGTCGATCAGCGGGGCAGGATGCGCAGTACTGCCTCGCGTTCGCCGCTGAGCCGCAGGCCTTGCTGTACTGCGGCGTTCAGATCGAGGTCGCCGAGCAGGGTCGCGGCCAGCAGGTGCGGCGGTCCGGTCAGTGACGCGGTGGGGTGGTCGACCCGGCCTGCGTGCGTGTGCACCGAGCCGTCCTTGACTTCGATGACCAGGTCCTCGCTGCCGTCGGCGTGCAGTTGCAGGGCGATTGCCGGCTGGTCGGGGCGGTGGTCGGTCAGTGCCCGGGCGGGCATGTCCAGCCAGTGGGTGCGGAAGGTGTCGCTGCCGCCCGGCTCACGCAACAGCGGCATGCCCCACCGGCTCAGCTCCCGCAGCACCGGCTCCAGCTCGCGGCCACGCTCGGTGAGGGAGAACAGGGTGGTGGCCACCGGCGGCGGGGCGGCCTCGCGGTGGATCAGGCCGGCTTCCTCGAGTTCGCGAAGCCGGTCGACCAGCAGGTTGCTGGCGATCCCGGGCAGCCCGTTGCGCAGGTCGGTGTGCCGGCACGGACCCAGGGCGAACAGCTCACGGACGATCAGCAGGGTCCATCGGTCGCCGACAGTGTCCAGTGTTTTCGCGATGCCGCAGTACTGCCCGTAGGTGCGCATGCCACCACCCTACATCGTGGTGTTGAGATTCAAAACTTCCTTGTTGACTTTCTCAACAAGGTCGGTCTAGCGTCGCTGCCCATGACCCCCACCCTTTCCGTTCGTCGGCTGGCCTGGGCCGGCGTCGAAATCCGTCTCGGCGACACTCGCCTGCTGATCGACCCGCTCGAGAACGTCGCTCCGCTGGCGCCGGTGATGGGGCCGCCGCACCGGCCGGTCGACCCGGTCGATACCCCGCCCGGCACCCACGCCCTCATCACCCACCTGCACCCCGACCACTACGACCACGACCTGATCGCCCGGATCGCGGCCACCGGCACGATCGGCTGCCATACCCCGAGCGCGGCGGCGCTGCGCGAGGTGGGCATCACCCCCGTCGCCCAGGACCTGGGCCGGTCACGCCGCATCGGAGAGCTGACCGTCACCCCGGTGACCTCGCTGGACTGGCGCGGCAACGACTGTGACCAGGTCGCCTGGGTCGTCGAGGGCGCCGGCCGGCGGGTCATCCACTGCGGCGACACCCAGTGGCACGGCAGCTGGTGGCAGATCGCCCGCGACCACGGCCCGTTCGACGTCGCGTTCGTCCCGGTCAACGGCGTCATCGCCCACTTCGAGGGCTACGCGGCCAACGTCCCGGCGACGATGACCCCCGAGCAAGGCGTCGAGGCCGCCGTCGCACTCGGCGCGGGCACCGTCTGCGCCATGCACTACGGCCTGTTCCACAACCCGCCGTTCTACACCGAACAACCCGACATCGAGCAGCGCTTCCGGCACGCCGCCGACGAGCGCGGCATCACCGCGGCCATCGTCGCCGACGGCCAGCCCGTCCTGTGACCATCAGAAACAAGGAGCAACACATGAAGATCGTCCTGTTCGGTGCCAGCGGCAACATCGGCCGGCCCGCCACCGAGGAACTACTGCGTCGCGGCCACACCGTCACCGCGGTCACCCGGGCCGGCCACGTCGACGGACTGGGGCACAAGGCCCTGACCGTGACCACCGGTGACGTCACGGACGCCGCCGCGGTCGCCGGCCTCGCCGCCTCCCACGACGCCGTACTGTCGGCCGTCGGCCCCCGGATCGGCCAGGAGAACGACCGCGCCACGATCGTCGGTGCCGCCCGTGCACTGATCGACGGACTCCGCCGAGCCGGCGTCACCCGCCTGGTCACCATCGGCGGTGCCGGTAGCCTGCGTACGCCGACCGGCACCCGGGTCATGGACGACCCGGACTTCCCCGCGCTGTGGAAGGCCAATGCCGAGGCCCAGTCCGAAGCGCTCGACCTCTACCGCGGCGTGCACGACCTCGACTGGACGTACGTGTCGCCCGCCGCGGTCATCGGAGCGGGCGAGCGGACCGGGGCCTACCGCAGCGCCGGGGACACCCTGCTCACCGACGACGACGGCAACAGCCGCATCTCGTACGCCGACTACGCGATCGCCTTGGCCGACACGATCGAGAGCGGCACCGCGATCCGCCGCCGCATCACCGTGGCGTACTGAGCCATGAGCAACGACGCCGCCGGCCGGCACACCCGATTCATCGTCCTGCTCGCAGCGCTCGTGGCCCTGGGACCACTGTCCATCGACAGCTACCTGCCCGGACTGCCGGACCTCGCCGGCGACCTGGGCGCCAGCGCCGCGGCCACCCAGCTCACCATCACCGCCTGTCTGGCCGGGCTGGCCATCGGGCAGCTGATCGCCGGGCCGCTGAGCGACACCTATGGCCGGCGGCGTCCGTTGCTGGTGGGCCTCGCCCTCTACACGATCGCCAGCGCGCTCTGCGCGGTGGCGCCCGACGTCCGGACCTTCATCGGCCTACGCCTGGTCCAGGGCATCGGCGGGGCGTTCGGCATCGTCATCGCCAACGCCATGGTCCGCGACCGCACCTCCGGGACCCGGACCGCACGTCTCTTCTCCACACTGACCTTGATCACCGGCCTGGCGCCGGTGTTCGCGCCGGTCCTCGGCGGCCAGCTACTGCGCGTCACGGCCTGGCCGGGGATCTTCGTGAGCCTGGCCGTACTCGGCGCCGTGATGCTGGCGGCCTCCGCCGCAGCACTGCCGCAGACCCGGCCCTCCGCGTCACCCCAGCCGCTGCCGGCTGTCGTCGGGCAGCTGCTCAGCGACCGGGTCTTCACCGGGTACGTCCTGGCCAACGGCCTGGTCTTCGCGGCGATGTTCGCCTACATCTCCGGCTCGCCGTTCGTCCTGCAGGAAATCCACGGCCTGTCACCGCAGCAGTACAGCGCCGTGTTCGCCGTCAACGCCGCCGGACTCATCGCGGCCGCCCAGATCAGCGGCCGGCTGGTGGCCCGGGCCGGCGCCCGCCTGCTGCTGCTCGCCGGTCTCCTGGGCGCGACAGCCGGTGGCACCACGGTCCTGGGCGCGGTGCTGACACGGGCACCCCTGCCCGTGCTCCTGATCGGCCTGTTCGTCCTGGTCTCCAGTGTGGGCCTGGTCATGCCGAACGCCGCAGCCCAGGCCCTGGCCGACCACGGCGGACACGCCGGGTCGGCAGCCGCTCTGCTCGGCTTCAGCCAGTTCATGTTCGGCGGGGCACTTGCTCCGCTGGCCGGCGCGGGTGGCGCCACCGACGCCTTGCCGATGGGAATCATCGTCGCCGTGCTGCCGACGCTCGCTCTGCTCACACTCGGCGTCCTCACCCGCTCGATGCCCGGTGAGCGCACTCGCAGGCCGGCTCGCCAAGGACGCCTTGACCAAATAGACAGGGGCACCGTTACGCCATTCGACTGACAGCCCCCTCGAGGCCGCTGCGGATTCGGGTACCTTGGCGCCGTTGACACGCCAGGGTGCGCCTCTCCGTGCGGAAGGGAGTGGGTCATCTCTGGGGGAGGGCTGAGGTGAATGTCGGTCTCGGTGGAACCCGCGTCCTCTCGGTGCGGGGGCGCGCTGGCGGACGCCATGCGCGGAATCGTCTTATCGGGTGAGAGTGCCGACCTCGATGGTGAGCTTCCCGGTCTGCTTTCACGGATCGCCGGTGGCTCCCGGACGGGGCTTGCTCCGGAGGCGGCGACGGCCCGCTCCTACGCGGTCATGCGCGCGCTGTGCTCCGCGGCGGACCCGCCGTCCGTGATCGTCCGCGATGTGCACCGGCTGTGCGCCGTGCACGATTGGGCGGCGGTCGCCGAGCCGACGGCCGGGGCCTTGATGAGCGTCCACTACAACCTGTGCGTCGCCTCGATCGTGGGGTTGTCCCAGCGGCCCGAGTACACCCGGGACCTGCTCGCGGAGCTCGACGGCATGCGCTCGGTGGGGTTGCTCATGGCGACGGAGGGCACCACCGGAAACGATCTGACCTCGGTCAGGACCCGGGCGCGGTACGACGAGGCGACGGACTCGTTCGTCCTGACGAGCCCGGACCCGGCGGCGTACAAGGTCATGTCGACGTCGGCGTATCCGGGGGTGGCGAAGATCGCGGTGGTGCTCGCCCGGCTGGACCCGCCGGCCGGGGCGGGCGGGCGGGACCGGGGTCCGCTGCACGCCTTCCTGGTGCGTATCGCCACGCAGGACGGGCCGGTCCCGGGAGTCTCCGTTACTCCGCTGTCGCGGGGCCTGGCCGGGGGCATGGACTACGCGCGCACCGGGTTCCACGGGGTGGTGGTGCCGCGGGAGCACTGGCTGGCCGGGCCGCGTCCGGACGGTGCCGACGCCGATCCGCGCAGGCCCGATCCCGGTTCCCCCGGCCGGTTCTGGCTCACCCTGGACTGCCTGAAGCTCGGGCGGATTCTGCTGCCGAGCATGGCGCTGGCAACCGCCCGCGCGTCACTGGCCATCACCGTGCGCTACTCCCTGCGCCGGATGACGCGGGGTGCGGCCTGGGCGGCGGTGCCCGCCCTGTCCCAGCGCAACCACCGCGCGGCCCTGATGACCTGCCTGAGCCGGGTGTACGCGGCCACCGCCCTCGTCAACGACGCCAAGGACCGCTGGGCCGCGGGTATCACGGAGCCCGAACGCACCCTGATGGTCAACAGCGTGAAGGTCCACGCCTCCTACACGGCCCTGTCGGTGATCGACGAATGCCGGGAGCGGGCCGGGGCACGCGGGATGCTGCTGGGCAACCGTATCGCCGAGTACCTGGGCATCGCGCACGGCGCGGTGACGGCCGAGGGCGACAACCAGGTGATCGCCCTCGCGCTCGGCCGCCTGCTGGCCGCCCGGCCTCCAGCCCACCTCGGCCGGCTCGACGCGCTCGGCCCCGCACCGTCCGGAGGGGCCTTCGACGCCGCGCGGCTGCGGTCCCTGCTACAGGCCCGTGTCCGCGGCCTGCTCGGCGAAGCGGCCCGGATCCACCGGACCGACGGCCGGGCGCCGGGACGCGAGACGGCCGCGGAGGCGTTGCGCGACGCCGCGTTGGCGTACGCGGACGCCGAGGCGTTTCGCAGCCTCGGCGAACGGATCCCGGCCGGCGGCGCCGACGCGGCGCGGTGCGTCCTGGAGCACTACGGCCTGGGCGCGGTGCTGCGGCACGCCGACTGGTACCTGGCGCACGGGCTCCTGGACCCGCAGTCCTGGAAAGCGGCGCGCGAACGCCTCGAACACGGCCATCGGGAGCTGGCCGAGATCGCGCAGGAGCTGGTCGACGCCTTCGGATACGCCCCTGAGTTCCTCGGTGCCCCCATGCAGGACGGGATCGGCATCTGAGTATCACCGTGCGCCCGCTGGGGAGCACGCCGTCGCATCATCCCGAGAGAAAGGCAGTTCACGATCATGAGTGCACACCTGGAATCCAAGCACCAGCGCGCGTTCGAGCAGCAGCTCGACCTGGACGGCAACGGCTACATCGAGCGCACGGACTTCGTGGCATTCGGCGTGCGCGTGCTCTCCGCCTGCGAGAGCAGCCCGACCTCCGCCAAGGGCAAGGCGCTCGTGGGCGCCGTGCTCGATGTCTGGGAGGCGTTGCGTGAGCAGTGCGACATCGACGGCGACGGGCGTATCAGCCCGCAGGAGTACCACCGCGGCATGACGGGCGCCTTCGTGCAGAAGGGCGGCGGCTACGACCGCACGTTCCACCCCGCGGTGCGCGCCGTGCTCGAACTGGCCGACGCCGACGGCGACGGGACGATCACTCCGCAGGAGTTCCGTGTGCTGCAGGCCGCCCTGGGCACCCCGGACGGCGAGGTGGAGGCCGCGTTCCAACGCCTGGACGCCGACGGCCGCGGTGAGGTGAGCATCGATCAGATCGATGCGGCGGCGCGACAGTTCTACACCGGCGAGGGCCAGGAGCCCGTCGGCGACCTGCTGTTCGGCGCGTAGTGCTCCGCTCCTATCCGCCTCTGGTCGCCGGCGCACCCGAGACAGCCGACCACTGGGTGTACACCGCCCGCGCGAGCGCACTGATCCGAGATCCACTCACCGTCGGCCGCATGGTGTTGCAGCGCGAGCGCGGCCAGGCCGACGGCGAGGACAGCGAGGACCCCCGGCTGGCCGGGCGGGTCGCACTGGCCCGCCCGGACCAGCTCGCCCGCGCACTGCGTGCCGCGCGCACCGCCCAGCCCGCCTGGGCCCGCGTCCCGCTCGACCAGCGCCTCTCGCTGGTCTCCGCATTCCATCACCGCCTGGCCCGCCGCGGCGAGGAGTTCGTCGACCTGTGCGTCGCCGAGGGCCACCCGCTGCCGGTGGCCCGGTGGGAGCTGTCCGGAATGCTCGAAGGCTCACATCAGGACTCGATCGCCTTCGCCCGCCACACCGCCGAGCACGAGACGCGCGTCGGACGCCGCACCGTGCGCCTGCATTACCAACCCGACGGCGTGGTCGCCCTCAGCCCCCCGCAGAACGCCCCGGCCAGCGCCGGCGCGCTCGGCGTGTGGGCGCTGGCCGGCGGCAACGCCCTGGTGGTCGGGGCGCCGCGCAGCAGCCCGCTGGCGCTGGCCTTCCTCTATCACGAGATCGTCTCCCCGGCCCTGGCCGAGACCGGCGCGCCGCCGGGCATCTTGTCGGTGCTGTGCGGTGATACGAAGGAGACGCTGCGCTCCTGGCTCGAGAGCCCCGACGTCGACACCGTCTTCTACTTCGGCTCCTCCGGGCGCGGGCAGGCACTCGCGGCCGACTGCCTGGCACGGGGCAAGAAGCCGGTGCTCGAACTGTCGGGCAACGACGGGGCGCTGATCTGGCGCGACGCGGATCCCGCCCAGGCGGCCCGCGCGCTGGCCGAATGCTTCCACGCCTCCGGGCAGATCTGCATGGTGCCCCGCTACGCGATCGTGCACCCGGACATCGCCGACCGCGTCATCGCCGCAGTGGTCGAACAGGCCGAAGCACTACGCCCCGGGCTCCCCGAGGATCCGCAGGTGCTGCTCTCGCCCGTGTTCAAGGCGCCCAAGTTCCGGCAGGCACTGAGCGAGGCGACGGCGGCCGGCGCCCGGGTCGTGACCGGCGGCGCCCAGTGGGACCACACCGGCCGGCCGACCACCGACGGCATGTTCATCCAGCCCACCGTGATCCGGATCGACGGCCTCCAGACAGCGTCGGCGATCCCCAGCGTCTACGAGGAGACGTTCTTCCCACTCCTGAAACTCGTCGTGCCCGACCGGGCCCCCGACGCCGAACTGCTGGGCCGAGCGCTGGCGTTCCTCGACGCGAACCCCTACGGCCTGCGCAACTCCCTGTGGGCGGCCGACCCCGACGTCATCGCACGATTCTCCAACGAACTACGCAACGGCGGCATCCTGAAGATCAACGACACGCACAGCGGCAACATCCCCGTCCTGCCCACCCACGGCGGCACCGGCCACTCCGGCGGCCCCTTCGGCGGCGCCGCACTCCCACTCCAGCGCACCAGCAGACTCCAAGCCATCTGCGACGCCACCCACGCCACGGCGCAAGACCACGCCCTGTGACACCGCAGCGGCCATCTCAAAAACCGACACCGGCCTGGGAAACTGACACCAGGCCGGCCGCTCGGGCAAGCCCGCCCCCTTCGACGACCCGCGGGCCTGGATACGTCCCTGGTCGTCTTCGTGAACGACGGACTCTTCAGCATCTGCGACGACGCGAACACCGAGGCCGGGACGACCCGCTGGTCCAACGGCCTCCTCGCCCCCATGAACCACAGCGCCTGGATCCTGACAGGCATCCACACCAGCCCCGTCACCCCGCGGACCACGAGGACCGGGATGCCCGCGAACTCGAGCCAGCCGGTCAGCTGCTGCCGCAGGGTGTCCTGTTCCACCGCGACGTACAGGGCCTGCTGCTGGCCCGTAGTGCGGTCCAGGCGGAACAGGCGGGCATCTCGGCGGCGGCGAACGCGTCCGCGTCCGGTCAGGCCGGCGGGAGCTGGACTTCGCGGATGGTGTCGATCAGGTCGGGGAAGCGGCCCTCCCGGTGGGCCTGGGGCTGCCGCGAGGACAGCCGACGGTACATCGGCGTGTGTGCGGCAGGACGCCCTCGGAGATCAGAAGCCGCGTCCAGGTCAGCCGATCCTCCGCCCGGCGGTCGGAGGGCGTTCCTCCGCCGCCGACGCCGCCGGCGCCATCAAAAGCTAACGATTTGCTTTAGTCGGCACCAAGATCTACGGTGATTTAAAGCAAACGGATTGCGTTTAGCGGGAGGGGTCCCATGTTCAATGCCACGTCAGACCTGGCCGCGCGATGCCCGCGCCCCGCCGCCCGCACCCGCGCGGCCTCCTCCGCTCTGCACGTGTCGATCCTCGCGCTCCTCCTGGCCGCCTCCAGTGCGCCGACGCCGCTGTACCCCCTGTACCAGGACCGATGGGGCCTGACCGCCCTGACGATCACAGTGGTCTTCAGCGCCTACGCCCTGGCGCTGCTGGTGGCCCTGCTCACCGCCGGAGGCCTTTCCGGCCACCTGGGGAGGCGGCCCGTCCTGATGAGCGCCCTGGTCCTGGCGGCAGCCTCCATGCTGCTGCTGGCCTCGGCGGACGGCGCCGGGCAGCTCATCGCCGCCCGCATCCTGCAAGGAGCGGCAACGGGCACCGCCATCAGCGCCGCGGGCGCCGCCCTCCTCGACCTCGAGGACCCCCGGCGTCCCGGCCGCTCCGCCCTGGCCAACAGCATCGCCCCGGTCCTCGGCATGGCGGCCGGCGTACTGGCCTCCACCCTGCTCGTGCGCTTCGTTCCGGCTCCCACGGCCACCGTGTACGTCATCCTGGCGGTACTCTTTGCCGCCCAGACGGTCGCGGTCGTCCTGACGCCGGAGACGGCCCGCCCTCACCCCGGCGCGCTGCGCTCCCTGCTCCCGCGGCTTGCCGTGCCGCCCCCGGGACGCCGCGTTCTGCTGACGGCCGGCACCGCAGTCGCCGCCGTCTGGGCGCTGGGCGGCTTCTACTCCTCCCTCGGACCGGCGCTCGTACGCCTGATGGCCCCCGGCGCCCCGTCGGTGTTCGCCGGGATGGTCTTCTTCGTCGTCAGTTCCGGGGCGGCGCTGACCGTGTGGCTGCTGCGCGGGACCACGCCGCTCACCGCCGCCACCCGCGGATCCCTGGCGGTCGTCCCCTCCACGGCCCTGAGCCTGCTCGGTCTGCACGGCGCCGGCCTGGTCGCCGTCTACAGCGGGGCGGCCCTGGCCGGCATCGCCTTCGGCGCCGTCTCCCAGGGCACGCTGCGCATGATGCTCGGCTCGTTGGGCCACGGGGACAGCGCCGCGGCCCTGGCCACGTACTACATCCTCAGCTACCTGTCCATGAGCCTGCCCGCCATCGCCGCGGGCGTCGCCACCCAGCACTTCGGTCTGCGGACCACTTGCCTCGTCTACGCCGCTGCCGCCGCACTGTCCGCCGTCGCGGCGGCGGCAGCGCTGACCGCGTCCGGACGCAAGGCACCCCGTTCCGCAGACGACCACCACCACCGCTGAACCCACCGAAAAGCCGAAGGAACGACGGACCATGAACGCTTCACCCACCGACCGGACCAACGCCATCCCCTCCTGGACCGTGGGCGCCGTCACCGTCCACCGCATCGACGAGGTCCCCCTGCCGCCCGCGACCGGCCCCTGGCTGCTGCCGGACGCCACCACGGACGTGGTCAGGCACCAGGACTGGCTGCACCCGGACTTCGCCGACCACGAAGGCATCCTGCGCATCGACAGCCACAGCTTCGCCTTCACCATCGGCGGGCTGCGCGTCCTCGTCGACACCGGCATCGGCAACGGCAAGGAACGGGCCAACCCGGCGTGGCACGACCTGCGGTCCGACTTCCTCGACCACCTCACCGCCGCCGGCTTCCACCCGGATTCCGTCGATCTGGTGATCCTCACCCACCTGCACGCCGACCACGTCGGCTGGAACACCCAGAAGGTGAAGGGCGAGTGGGTCCCCACCTTCCCCAACGCCCGCTACATCACCTCCCGCGCCGAGCGAGAGTTCTGGGCCACGTACGACATGGAGGAGGCACGCAGGCAGATGTTCCTCGACTCCGTGATCCCGGTCGAGGAGGCGGGAATGCTCAACCTCGTCGACGTCCCGGTCGAGGGAGTCGAGATCACCCCGGGGCTGCGCCTGCTGCCCACGCCCGGACACACCCCCGGCCACATCGCCGTCGAGCTGACCAGCCTGGGCGAGACGGCGCTGATCACCGGCGACTGCATCCACCACCCGGTCCAGCTCGCCCACCCCGGCATCGGCGCCTGCGTCGACATCGACCCGGCGCAGTCCGAGGCCACGCGCCGCGAACTGCTCGACTCCCTCGCCGGCACCGACACCCTGATCCTCGGCACGCACTTCGCGCCGCCCACCGCCGGCCTCGTGATCACCCACCACGACGCCTACCGGCTCGCACCCGTCCCCGCCACCGCACACACCGTCCCGCGCTGACCACATGGCCCTCTTCCCGAGGGCGCGGCCGCCGCCCAACGGGCAGCCTCTCCTTCTTCCGGTGACCTTCAACGGCCGGCACACCTGCCGATTCAGCCCCGGAGGGAGTCGAGCCAGGCGGTCAGCAGGCGGTTGACCTCCTCGGGACGCTCCTGCTGGATCCAGTGCCCGCAGCCTTCCAGGATGTGGGTGGAGGCCAGGGCGGGGAGGGTGGTCGGGTAGGCGTCGATCGCGTCGGCCATCCAGGTCGTGGAAGCGTCCAGGGAGCCGCCGATGAACAGGGACGGCTGCGTGATCGGGGCTCCGCCGTACTGGGCGAGGTCCTCCCAGTCGCGGTCCATGTTGCGGTAGCGGTTGAGGGCCCCGGTCATGCCGGTGCGCTCGAACTCCCCGGCGTACACGTCGAGGTCGTCCTCGGTCAGCCAGGCGGGCAGCGTGCCGCCGGGGAAGCGGTCGCGCAGCCGGCCGCAGGTGCGGGCCACGAAGTGCGGGTCGGGCTCGCCCCGGGCGGGCATGGTGTCGGCGGACATGGCCGCGTAGAAACCGGCGAGCCAGCCCCGGAGGTCGGGCTCGATCTCTGCTTCGGCCCGGCCGGGCTCCTGGAAGTAGGAGACGTAGAACTCCTGGTCACCGCCCATCTGCGCGAAGACGTCGGTGGGGCGGGGGCCGCCGGGCGGCGCGTAGGGGACGCTCAGCAGTCCGACGGCGCGGAAGACCTCGGGGTGGAGCAGGGCGGAGGCCGCCGCGATGCTGGAGCCCCAGTCGTGCCCGATGACCACCGCCCTCTCCTCGCCCAGGGCGCGCACCAGGGCGACATTGTCCTCCACCAGGTCGAGCATCCCGTAGGCGTCCGTCGCGGCGGGCTTGGAGGAGCGGCCGTAGCCGCGAACATCGAGCGCCACGGCCCGGTACCCCGCCGCCGCGAGGGCCGGGAGTTGGCGGCGCCAGGAGTACCAGGACTCGGGGAAGCCGTGGACGAGCAGGACCAGCGGTCCGGTGCCCTGCTCGACCAGGTGCAGGCGCCCCGCGGGTGCCTCGATGGTGCGGTGGCGCAGGTCGGCGGACGGTACGGGCTGCTGGTACATCGCTTCTCCTCGGTTGACGGGCGGCCGCGGTTGCCCACCGATCATGCGGCGCGGCGGCCGCGCGATGCGAGCGCTCTTGCCATCCTGGCAAACTGGCAGGACACGGCGGGGAAGCGGCACGGCCGGAGGGAGCGGGGCGATGGTGACAGGCAACGACACGGCCGACACGTCGGCGGCCATGGGCCCCCGGCTGCGGACCGCGCGCGAGCGGCACGGTGCGACGCTCACCGGCGTCAGCCGTGCGACCGGCATCTCGCCGAGCACGCTGTCGCGGATCGAGACCGGCCGGCGCAAGCCGACCCTGGAGGTGCTGCTGCGGCTCGCGAAGGCGTACGACGTCTCCCTGGACGAGCTGGCCGGCACCGCACCCGCCGCGGCGGCCGGACCGCGCACTCCGGTGCCGCAGCGTTCCGGAAACGACAAGGCGGTGCTACCACTGACCCGGTACGTCGGGGGCCTGCACGCCCACAAGCACGTCCTGCCCGCCGTCGACGCGCCGCCGGTGCGGCCGCGCCAGGTTTCCCATGACGGGTACGAATGGCTGTGCGTCCTGTACGGGCGGCTGTGGCTGGCACTCGGCGAGCAGGACCTCGTGCTGAGCGCCGGGGACGTGGCCGAGTTCGACACCCGCACCGCGCACGGAGTCGCGAACGCCGGGCCCGGCGGACCGGTCGAGTACCTGATCATGTTCGGGCCGCAGGGGGAGCGCCCACGATCGCGTACCCCAGACCCCGGCCGATGGGCCCGTTAAAGCGCCGCTCGTCCGGCGCACCAGCACGGGACGATGCTCGTCCGGTCAGCCCAGCGACGCGCTCGCCGCACGCAGTTCGTCCAGGGCCGCCAGGGTGCACCCGGCGAGGTCGTCCTCGGCGCCACGATCGCCCTCGGCCCATTCGGCGTACCCCCGCTTGAAAGCGAGGACGCCCAGCTCGCCCGCGAGAGCCGCAGTCGGATCGGGTACGCCGCGGGCGATCAGAGCGGTCGTCATCGCGGCCGCGAGACTGACGGTCTTGAGGGTGTCGCGCTCTTGAAGCTCGGCGCTGGAGGCGACGGCCGCCTTGAGGCGGGGGGCGAGATCGCGACTCCCGGGGCCCATCGCGGCCGAGGCGCACTCGAGACCGGCAGCGACTGCCTCAAGCGGGGTGGCGTTGCCGGGCGCGTCGGCGATCCCCTCGGTCAGCAGTCGGCACAGCGTCTCCTGCCCGGCGACCAGCAGCTCGCGCTTGTCGGGGAAGTGCCGGAAGAAGGTGCTCTTGGTGACCCCGGCACGCTCGGCGATCTGCGCGACCGTCGTGGCGTCATACCCCTGCTCGCTGAACAGGTCGACCGCAGCCACGACGAGGCGTTCACGCGCACCTGGTTCCCATCGACCCATGGGTTCATCATATGCGATGGGACTCTTGTCCCATCACCCTGCTAGGGTGATGGGACAAGAGTCCCATCACTCTGGGAGGGTTTCCATGCGCGTCTTCGTCACCGGCGGCACCGGTCTGATCGGTTCCGCCGTCGTCGCCGAACTCCTCGGCAAGGGCCACACCGTCCTCGCACTGGCCCGCTCCGACGCCTCCGCACAGGCCGCCGAGGCAGCCGGCGCCGAGCCACTGCGGGGAGGCCTCGCCGATCCGGACGTACTGCGCTCCGGCGCCGCCCGGGCCGACGGGGTCATCCACCTGGCCTTCGGCAACGACTTCAGCAGCCCCGAGGCCCTCGCCCGGAACATCGCCGAGGAGACCGCCGCCCTCACCACCCTCGGCGAGGAGCTCGTCGGCAGCGACCGTCCCTTGGTCACCGTCTCGGGTACGCCCTGGGTGCCGAACCGCGCCTCCACCGAGGCCGACCCGGTGCCGACCGACGGGCCGGTCGGCGGCCGCGGCCGCACGGTCACGGCGATCCTGGGCCTGGCCTCGCGCGGGGTCCGGAGTACGTCCGTACGCATGCCGCGCACGGTTCACCACGGGGGCACGGGCGGGTTCGCCGGTCTGCTGACCGACATCGCACGCCGGAGCGGGATCTCCGGCTACCCCGGCGACGGCACGCAGCGCTGGCCCGCCGTCCACGCGCTCGACGCGGCCGTTCTCTTCCGGCTCGCCCTGGAGCAGGCGGAGGCCGGTACCGCCTGGCACGCCGTGGCCGACGAGGGGGACGAGGTACGGGACATCGCGGCCGTCATCGGCCGACGGCTGGGCCTGCCGGTCGAGTCGGTGCCGGAGGAGACCTACGGCCCGCTCGGCCCGATCTTCAAGGCCGACCAGCCCTCGTCCAGCACCCACACCCGGCAGGCGCTCGGCTGGGAACCGAAGCACCCCGGCCTTCTGGAGGACCTGGAGAACATCCGGCCCTGATCGGCGACCGACGACCGGGGCGGACCCGCTGCCGGCGCCGGCCCGCCATCCGTGTGGCGGCGGCACATCTCGCACCACCCCCGCCATTTCATGTCCACAACAAGCAGGAGGTTCCCTCATGGTGGCAGTCGTCTTCGGTGCTCGCGGTAACGTCGGACGTCACGTGGCCGATGGCCTGCTGGTCGCCGGTGAGCAGGTCAGAGCGGTCAACAGGACCCCAGCCGCGGGCTTGGCGCCCGGGTGTGAAGCAGTCGTCGCCGACCTGGAGCGTCCCGAGACGCTGCCCGCAGCGCTCGACGGTGCCGACAAGGTGTTCCTGTACGGAATGCTCGACCCCCAGAAGCCCTACGACATCGAGAAGGTCGCTGCGGCGGCCGCAGCCGCAGGGGTCCGGCAGGTGGTCCTGCTCTCGTCGGTGTCGGTCGTCCTGGACCTAGACGCCGACCACCCGGTCGCCCGCCTGAACCGCACGATCGAGCAGGCCGTCCAACGGTCCGGCATGGACTGGACGTTCCTCAGGCCGGGGACCTTCGCGACCAACACCCGCACCTGGTGGGCCGAATCGATCCGCACCGACAACGTCGTCCGCCTTCCCCATCCGCTTGCGCAGTCGGCACCGGTGCACGAGAAGGACATCGCGGCGCTGGCGGTGACCGCCCTGACCGAACCGGGCCACTCGCACCAGGCCTACACGGTCTACGGGGCCGAGTCCCTGACCTTGCAGCGCCAGGTCGAGCACATCGGCGAGGCCATCGGCCGTCGTATCCGGGTTGAACACGTCTCCGACGAGCAGGCTCGCGCGGAAATCGCCAGAACCATGCATCCGGTCGTGGCCGAGGCGATCGTGGGTCAGTGGGCCGCCGCCGACGGCGTCGTGGCGGTGACCTCCGCCATCGCGGAAAAGATCACCGGCGCTCCGGCACACACCTACGCCCAGTGGGCCGTCTGCCACGCCGACGACTTCCGCTGAGCTTGTCGCACTGACCAGCCGTACGGGACCGGTCCGTGCGGCCGGCCGCGGAGAAGGGTGGCGATGTGCTCCTCGGTGGGTGCGGTCAGCTCGCTCAGGGCGTAGGAGGTCGGCCACATGGTGCCGTCGTCGAGAGCAGCCAGGTCGCTGAAGCCGAGCGTGGCGTAGCGCGACGTGAACGTGTCCGCGCTCTGGGAGTGGCAGACGACCTTGCCGTCCCTGGCGTACGCGGGCATGCCGTACCAGAGCTTTGGCGCGAGGTTTGGGGCGGCGGTCTTGACGATCTCGTGGATCCGCTCGGCGAGGACGCGGTCCGTGTCCGGCATCTCGGCGATCTTCGCGAGGACGTCCTGTTCCGCCGCCGCCTCCTGCTGCGCCCGGGACGGGCCGCGCCGCGCGGCCGTCCTCTTCTCGTCGCGGGCGTGGGCCTTCATCACGGCCCGCTCCTCGGCGGTGAATCCCTCGTACTTCTAGGCGCTCTGCTTCGTGGTCGGAATGTTGGGTTCCTCTCGTGGCGGGGAAGGTGGGGGCGGGCTACGCGGCGGTGGTTTCCCAGGTGAAGCCGTCCGGGTCGGTGAAGGCTTCGGCGGCCCCGCCGAGGGCGATGCGGTGGGAGCCCGTGCCGTCGGCGGGGACTCCGAGGTCCTTGGCCAGGGCGCCGCGCTTGTACAGCGCCAGCTTGACGGGGCTGGACTGACCGGGGGCGAACTCGACGTACTTGCCGCCGAAGCCCTTGGCCACGGTCATGCCCAGGCCGGTGTAGAGCTTGCGGGTGGCCTTGACGGCCTCGACGCCGAGGAGCAGGACGATCTCGTCGATCTCGCGGGTGTCGGGGCCGGTGTCCTTCTTCGCCGAGGTGGCGATCTTCCAGATCGTGCCGTCGGGGGCCCGGACGACGCCGCTGTAGCCCCACAGGGACTTGGCGGTGGGCTTCAGGACGGTGGCGCCGGCCGCCACGGCGGCGGCGAAGAAGCCGTCGACGGTGGCTGGCCCGGACACCGTGAGCCCCAGGGTGAAGCCGCGGAATCCGGTGGAGTGCGCGTCGCAGGCCCGCAGGCCGATGTACGCGTCCACGCCGAAGGCGCTGTAGAAACTGCGGGCGGCCTCCGGATCCGCCACCTCCAGGGTGACGGAGTTGAGGGAGAAGGTGTTCGCCGCGGTGGGAGTCGTGGTTGCCATGGACATCACGCTAGGGGCCGGGTGGCGGGCGGGGCTTCTCGATTCCTGACCGGTCCGGGACCGGTTTCGCCGGGAGGGCCGGGAGGGCCGGTTTCGCCGGGAGGGCCGGGGAGCGGGGCGCCGGCGGCCGGCCGGGGTCAGCGTCTGCGGCGGCGGGCGAAGCGGGTGCGGTGGCCCGAGGGGGCGGCGGCGGCCAGGGCGAAGGTCACGGTGATGTGCGCCCCTCCGAGCGGGCCGCGCGTGACGCGTACCGTACCGCCCGTGGCGGTCGCGGAGCGGCGCGCGATGTCGAGGCCCAGGCCGGTGGAGCCGGTGCTGCTTCCGCGGGACAGCGCGCGGTCCGGTTCCGGGATGCCCGGTCCGCCGTCCTCGACGACGAGTTCCACGGCCTGGGCCGTGCGTACGACGGCGACCGCAAATGCGGTCCCCTCCGGGGTGTGGCGGAAGACGTTGCCGATGAGGGCGTCCACCACGGCGGCCACGTCGTCGTCGGAGAGGGCGACGGCCGTGGGCTCCTGGGTGATGTCCAGGGAGCACGAACGGTTCTGCTGCTCCGCGAGGACCGCCCAGAAGGCGGTCCGGCGGCGGGCGACCTCCGCCGCCTCGCTGCGCGGGCCCGCGCCCGCCGCGGGGGCGGAGCCGCGTCCCGGGGGCCGTTCCGTGGCGAGCAGGCCCTGGCCCATGGGGCCGACGGCGAGCGGGGTGCGCGCCGCGGCGATGATGGCCTGCAGCTCGGTCTCCAGCTCGCAGACGGCCGCCTCGACCCTTGCCGACTCCGGCGTGCCCGCCATCCGTTCCGATGCCAGGTGGAGTGCGGTCAGCGGGGTGCGCAGCCGGTGCGAGAGGTCGGCGACGAGTTCGCGTTCGACGGCGAGGAGTTCGTTCATGCGCTGGGCCATCGCGTTGAAGGCGACGCCCGCGTCGTGCAGTTCCGGGGGGCCCATGGGTTCGACGCGGGTGTCCAGGTCGCCCAGTCCGAGCGCGCGGGAGGCCTGGGCGAGCCTTTGGGAGGAGCGGACGACCTTGGCTCCGAGCCGGTCGGCGACCAGTACCGAGCCGGCGATCAGCCCGACGGCGAGGAAGCACATCACGGCCCACGACTGCGCCACCCCGCGGGTGAGTTCCGCCTCGGGCACGAAGTTCTCGATGACGGCGACCTTGTCGCCCGGCAGCACCACGGGCTGCAGGCAGACCCACCCGCCGGGGACTTCCTGGGAGATCGACTCCCGCCCGCGCTGGGCCCGTTCGAGCAGGTCCGCGGGGGCTTTGGACCGCCCCAGGGAGCCGGCCCCCGGCAGGTGGACGACCAGGTGGTCGGCCGCGTCCAGGCCGGCCGCGGCCTCGCGCAGGGCGTCCGGGTCCGTGGTGAGGGCGAGTACCGGCGCGAGGGCGGCGCCGCGTTGCTGGGCGGCCGTCACGCCCTGTTCCTTGACCAGCGACATCACCAGGGCGCCCAGCGGTATGAGGAAGGAGAGGGCGACCATGGAGGTCACGGCGAGGGCCACACCGGCCAGGGAGCGCCTCAACGCGGTGCCACCAGCTTGATGCCGACCCCGCGCACGGTCAGCAGGTAGCGCGGGGCCGATGCCCGTTCGCCGAGTTTGCGGCGCAGGGAGGACAGGTGCACGTCGACGGTCTGGTCGTCCACGTACGGCTCGCGCCACACCTCGGTCAGCAGGCGGCGCTTCGAGACGACCTGGCCGGCGTGGTGGGCGAGGAAGGCGAGCAGGTCGAACTCGCGGCGGGTCAGGCGCAGTTCCTGTCCGGCCAGGTGCACGGTGCGCGCGCCCGGGTCCACCGCCAGCTCGCCGACGACGGTGGGCCGCAGGGGCTCACCGGCCTGCGCGGGCGCCGCGCCGACGGCGGCGCCGGCGGAGGCGGGGGGCGCGCCGCCGGTGCGCCGCAGGACGGCGGAGAGGCGGGCGAGGAGCTGGCCCCCGGAGAAGGGTTTGACCAGGTAGTCGTCGGCGCCGGCGTTCAGGATGTTGATGATCTCGGACTCGTCGTCGCGGGCGGTGGCCACGAGCACCGGTACGGAGGAGATGCCGCGGATCATGCGCAGGGCGTCGCCTCCGTCGAGGTCGGGCAGTCCGAGGTCGAGGACGACCGCGTCCACGGGCGCCTGCGTGACCTCGCGGAGCGCGCCGAAGCCGTCGGCGGCGCTGCGCACGGCGTACCCCTGCTCGGCCAGGACTTCTATCAGTGACTGGCGGATGCTGGGGTCGTCTTCCACGACCAGGACGCTTGGCATGCGCACACCTTAGAGGCTCGTTCCGGTGGTGGCCTCGGTCAGGGCGTGACGAAGGCCGGGACCCCGTCGGTGACGCGGAGCCGTACGGGGTGGTCGGACACCGGGATGGTGCAGCCGTCCCGCGTGCTGCAACTCGCGTAGCCGATCAGTAGCGTGGCGCCGTCGCCGCTGCCTGACGCGCGGACGGGGAGGGTGGTGGTGACCGGGCCGTCGGGGTAGACGGGCACTGGGGAGTCGACCCCCGGGACCCGGATCGGCCGTACGGGCTGTGCCGCCGTCAGCGGGCCGTCAGCGGCGAGGGTCCCGGTGACGGCCACCGCGGTCGGCCGGCCGACGCCCTCGATGCCGGTGGGCGGCAGGGCGGTGCTGTAGAGGTGGAATCCGGCGGCCTCGGGCGCGAAGACGGCGGTGAGGGTGCCGGTCCGCTTCGAGGGCTGCCAATCGGAGACGGAGAGCGTGACGGTGACTCCGTTCTCGGAGAAGCGCGCGGTGGGCGGGGGTCCGTCGGCCGCGGCTCCGGCGGGCTTCCCGCCGCAGGCCACGAGGAGGGCCAGCGGGACGAGGGCGCCCGCGGCGCGGAGCGGGCGCCGGAGCCGGGGCCGGGGCTGCGGGGAGGGGGTCATCGGGGGCCTTCTCGTTTCGTGGGGCGGCGAGGTGGGGTGTGGGGAGTGGCTCGGGGCGGAAGGGTGGGGAGGGCGAAGGGCAGCCGGGGCGGTGGGGTGGTCGGGGCGGCTGGGTGGTCGGGGCGGTGAGGGCGGTCGGGGCGGTGAGGGGCCGGGGCGGTGGGGGGCCTGGGCGGTGGGGGGCCTGGGCGGTGGGGGGCCGACGGGACGTTGCGGGCCGGGCTGTTCGGAGGGCCTCACAGGGCCGCCGTGAAGCTCGTGCTCCACAGCTGCATGCGGTAGACGAGGTCGTTCCACACTCCGGTGGCCAGCAGCACGCCGACGATCACGAGCATGCCGCCGCCCGTCCGCAGGACCCCTGCGTAGTGGCGTTTCACCAGGCCGAACGCGCCCAGGGCCCGCCGGAAGGCGAGCGCGGCCAAGACGAACGGGAGGCCAAGTCCGAGGCAGTAGGCGGCCATCAGCAGGGCGCCGCGGGCCGCGCTCGCCCCGTTCCAGGCGAGGGCCTGGACGGCGGCGAGAGTCGGGCCGATGCACGGCGTCCAGCCGACGGCGAAGACCGCGCCCAGCAGGGGAGCTCCGGCGAGGGCCGGCGCGGGGCGCAGGTGGCTGCGGAACTCCCGCTGCGCGAAGCCCGGGAGGAGGCCCATGAAGGCGAGCCCCATGAGGACCGTGAGGAGGCCGAGCACCAGGGTGACCTCCCCCTGATGGGCCAGCAGGCTCCGCCCGACGTAGCCGAACAGGGCCCCGCCCGATACGAGGACGGCCGTGAAGCCGAGGACGAACAGGACGGCGCCCGTCACCATCCGGCCGCGTCGGCCGCCCCGCGCGTCGGCGAGATCGGTGACGGACAGGCTGGTGACGTAGCTGAGGTAGCCGGGTACGAGGGGCAGCACGCACGGCGAGAGGAAGGAAACGAGCCCGGCGGCGAAGGCGACCGGGGCGGCGACCAGGACCGTTCCGTCGATGAGGGAGGCGGCGCCCGTGGCGGTGGCGGCCGTGGCCGAGAGCGGGGTGGCGGCCGGCTGCCAGTACGCGGACGCCGTCATCCTTCCGCCGCCACGCGGTCGATCAGCGGCTTCAAGCGCGCGGCGCTGACGGCGCCGCCGATGGCCACGGCGACGCGGCCCTCGCGGTCGACGATGAGGGTCGAGGGGATCGTCTGCGGGTTGAGCACCTCCGGCGGGAACCGCAGCAGGAGGGCGCCGGCGGGGTCGTGGAGGCTGGGGAAGTCCAGGCCGTGGGCGCGTACGAAGGACCGGGCCGCGTCCCGGTCCCGGTCGCGGGTGTTGATGCCGAGGAAGCGGACCCCGGCGCCCCGGACCTCCCCGTTGAGCAGGGCGAGGTCGCCGGCCTCGGCGCGGCAGGGCGCGCACCAGGAACCCCAGACGTTGAGGACGACGACCTCCCCGCGGAGGGCGGCGAGCGAGACCGGGTTCCCGTCCAGGTCGGTCCCCGTCAGTGCGGGCGCGGGCGGGCGGGCCCGCGGGGCCGCGACCGTGGCGCCGGACTCCGACGTGACGGCGACGGTGTGGGCGGCCGCGGCGGTGCCGGGGGTGGGGGTGGCAGTGCTGGAGGTGGGGGTGGAGTCGGTCCGGGGGCCGGTGGTGGAGCCGTCCGTCACCGTGCCGATCAGCAGCAGGGCCGCCGCCACCGCCAGACCGGCGCCGACCGGGAGGACGGCGGCCCTGCGTACCGGCCCTCTCACGGGGCCCACTTGCGCAGGAAGGAGCCGATGCCGTCCGCCGTCAGGGACGGGTTGCCGGTGACGTGGGTGTCGACCCGCGTGGTGCCGGACGGCGATACGACCACCAGTACGGGCATCGTGTACGTCCCGCCGGAGGGGCTGTACTTGCGCAGCAGCGCGGAGTTGGCGGAGCTGTCGCCGCCGATGTCGACCTTGACGAGGTGGTAGTCGTCCGCGAGGAGCTCCGAGGTCGCCGGCTGGGCGAACACCTTGTCGGCGGCCTTGCAGTTCCCGCACCAGTTGGCCCCGAAGTCGAGCAGGACCATCCGGCCGTCGGACTTCGCCGAGCGCAGGGCCGCGTCGATCAGTGCCCGGGCGTCGGCCGAACTGTCGTAGCCGGGACCGGGGACCTTGGCCGGGGCCGGTGCGGGGAGGGCGGCCGACGTCGGCTTGGCGCCGCCCGTACCGGAACCAGAACCGGAACGCGATCCGGAGTCGGCTGTGCCGCCGCCCTTGCCTGCGCTGCCCGATGAGGAACCGGTGGCGGCGCCGGGCGGTGAGGCCTGGACGGACGCGGAGGCCGAGGCGGAGGGCAGCACCGAGGCGGTGGCGGACGCTGCGGGGGACGCGTCCTGGGACGTCCGGTCGGCGGCCGGCACCGAGGCCGGCTCCTGGACGCCGGTCGGCGCGGCGGATCCGGCGGGCGTGGAGGAGGGCCCGCACGCGGTGGCCAGCCCGGCCACGACCACGGCGGCGGCGGCGACCATCGGCAGGCGCCGGGCGAGGGAGGGACGGGAGGGCGCCGGGCGGCGTCCGGAGCGGACGGACCGGAGCAGGCGAGAGCTCATGGCGAAGACCCCTGGGGCAGGTTCGGACGGCGGGACGGGCGAGGCGCGTCCCGGCTCGGTGAAACCGGGGCCGTCGGTGCGCGGGGGCTCGTGCCCCGGTGCCGACGGCCGCTCGGCTGACGCGAGCATAGGGCCGGCGGGGGCCCGTGGAACCGGCTCGGGGCGATCTTGAGGTTGCCCTAAGGAACTGCTCACCTTCCCTTTCGCCGCGCCCCGCCCCGGCCGGGGGCAGGAGCGTCGCGAACGGGGCGGAACGGACGGGGCGGAGCGGACGGGGTGCCCGAGCGGCACGGTCCGGGCGGCCGGGGGGTCGGGCCGGGCGGCCGGGCGACGCGGCGGCCGGGTGGCCGGGCCGCGCGGTCGTCAAGCGGGCCGGAGTGTGGGCGGCCTGCCGTACCGTCAGAAGGAACTCTCGCGGACGCTCACCTTGGCCGACGGGGTGATCGTGGCCGTGATCACCGACCGGTGGTCGTCGCCGCTGAAGGTCACGGTGAGGGTGTCGTCGGAGTCCTGCGAGGTGGTCGTCCGGAAGCCCAGGCCGGGAACCGCGGAGATCAGGCAGACGCCCCGGCTCCCGAAACGCACCGTGACCTTGCCGCCCTGTGAGGGGACGGTGTGCAGCCCCGCCCCGCCCTGTTCGCAGTCGACGCCTGACCGGGGCGCGCTGGTCCGGGAGGCCTCCGGCGAGGCCTTGGCGGGGGTGGGGCTGGGAGAGGGGGGCGCCGACGAGGGCTGCTGCGTCACGGTCGGCGAAGGGCTGACCGAGGCGCTCGCGGTCGGGGAGGCCTGTTGCGGTCCGGGACTGCCCGCCTGCCAGGCGGGGGGCGTGTCGATGACGACCGGGGCGGAACGCGCGACGGGGGGCTTGTGGCTGGTCGACCCGACCACGAACTGGACCGTGGCGAGCACGGCGGTCACGCTGGCGGCCGTGCACGACAGCCATATGAGCAGGTAGCGCGGAAGTCGGGGCACGGGCCCATAGTGACCGACGGGCGCAGGTTCGCGTACACCGGTGCCCCGGCCGAACCGGAACCCGTCGCCGGCGGGTTGCGCACGGGGGTGCAACGGGGTGCTCCGGAGTGCTCCGGGTGAACGCGGACGTCCCCCTGGCCGCCGGGCCAGGGGGACGTGGCCGTCCGCGAACCTGCGCGCAGGTGTGCGGGGGCCGCCCTGTGGGGGGTGTGGGGGTTGTGGGGGGGGGCGGCGCGCCGGAAGGCGGTCGAGGGGTTACCTCGGGGTGCCGAAGTCCTGGGTCCACCAGGGGCCGCCGTCGCCCTTGTGGACGCCTATGCCGATCTCCTTGAAGGAGCAGTTGAGGATGTTGGCACGGTGGCCGGGGCTGTTCATCCAGGCCGACATGACCGCAGCGGCGTCGCCCTGCCCGCGGGCTATGTTCTCGCCGAGGCCGGACCACTGGTAGCCGGCCCCCTCCACCCGGCTCGTCATGGTGGACCCGTCGGGCCCGGTGTGCGACATGACGCCGCTGCGGGCCATCGTGTCGCTGTACGCCCGCGCCGCCGCGCTCAGCTTCGAGTTGACCGTCAGGGGGCCGCATCCGGCGTTGGCGCGCTCCTTGTTGACGAGGGTGAGCACGGCGGCCTCGGTGTCCCCGTTGACGGTTCCGGAGCCCGATCCGGAACCGGAACCTGAGCCCGAGCCGGAGGAGCCGCCGGAGCCGGTGCCCTTCGTGGAGGTGGAGCCCTGGGCCGGCTTGGCGGGCCGGCCGGCGCCCGAGGTGTCCGGCGCGCTCTCGGGCCGCGTGGCGTCCTCGTCGGGGGCTGCGGCTCCCTTCGCGTCGCCGGAGCCGGGCTGCGTCCCGGGCGTGCCCGACGGGCCGGCACTCGCGGACGCGCTCGCACTCGTACTCGGGCTCGCACTCGCGCTCGCGCTCGCCGACGCCGGGGCGGCCGGGAGCGCCCCGGTGGTGTCCGTCGCCGCCTTCGACGACGCGGCGTCGGACGCGGCGGCTCCGGCTGCCTGCCGGTCCGTACGGTCACCGCCTCCCGAGTCGGCGACCGCGACCCCGACCGCCACCACCGCGGCGGCCGCGGTGACGGACAGCACGATGCGCGTACGCGTCGCCTTCTTCCGGCGGGCCTCGGCGCGGGACGGGGTCTCGGGGGTTCGGCTGCGGCTCATGCCGGTAACACCTCACTGGAGAGGGGACGGGAAGTACGGCCGAGCCTAGGCCGGTGAACAGGGCACATCGCCCCGTGGAGGGGCTTCTTCAGGTTGCCCTAAGGAAGCCCGCAGGATCGACACAGGGATGATCCGGAACATTGCCCCCAACTCCGGCGGCCCTCTTCGGTTCGTCGCGGCGATGTCCGTCCGCCGTTCGCGATCGCGGGCCGTGGTGCGCACCGGGCCGTGCGGTCGGTGCGCACCAGTTGGTGCCGGTCTGGGCGCGGGGGCCCAGTGCGGTGGCGCCGGTGCCGGGGTAGGGGTAGAGGGTTCCGGTGCTGGTGGCGGGGGCCTGGACGGCTCTCAGGTCGCGCTTGCCGTCGTTGTCGACGTCGGCGCCGACCAGCTGGTGCGTGGTGTCCCGGTTGGCGCCCAGGGAAGTGTGGTCGAGGTGAGGGCTGCCTGGTGATTGATGGACTGCCGGCCGCGGTAGCCGGAGCCACGGTCATCGCCGACGGCGCCTACCTGGGTACCGGGCTGATCGTCCCTCACCGCAGAGGGGCCGGCCGCCTGCGGGGATAGGAAGGGGATAGCTCCGAACACCGAAGGTCCTTGACCGCGTCGAGCACACCTTCGCCCGCATGAAGAACTGCAAGAACCTCCGAGGCTGCCGCCAGAAAGGAGACGGCCTCCACCACGCCGTCCAGGCCGTCCAGGCCGTCCAGGCCGTCGCCACCTTGCACAATCTCGCCATGAAGCGGCGAAACAGCAGGTCAGATGCCATTCAGGCCTGCCGGGACGGACCTTCAGCAACAGCCTTTGGGGGGTACAGGACTCCCATGGAGCCTCACGAGGTCGTTCACCGCGTGGACCGGGCCCGGTGGGCCGCGGCTCAGATGACCAGGACCCGGCGCCCCCGGGTGTGGCCGGCGCGGCTGTCGGTGTGCGCAGCCGCCGCCTCGGTGAGCGAGTACGACTTCTCGACGGGGATGTGGAGCCTGCCCCGGCTGATGAGGTCGACGGCCTCGGCGAGCGCGTCCGGTACGCTCCCGGCCACGCCGGAGAACCGGACACCCAGCTCTGGCGCATCGAGGTCGGCGATGGAGACGACCCTGCGCGGATCGCCGGTCAACTCGACGAGTTCGCGGATCACGCCCGAGCCGGCCAGGTCGAGGGCCGCGTCGACACGGCCCAGTTGCCGCACCCGTTCGACCCAGCCCTCGTCGTACGTCGTGGCGAGCGCGCCCATGCCGCGCAGGTAGCCCTGGTTCGCAGCCCCGGCCGTGCCGATCACCCTGATGCCGTGCGCGCGGGCGATCTGCAGCACGGCCGACCCGACACCGCCGGAGGCGCCGCTGACCAGCAGGCTCTGCCCGGGCCGCACGCCGACCTCGCGGATGATGCGCAGGGCGGTCTCCACCACCGACGGGTACCCGGCAGCCTCCGCGAAGGCCAGCCCCTCGGGCATCCGGGCCCAGGCCGACAGCACGGCGAACTCGGCGTACGTGTCGGAGCCTTCGCCGAACACGCGGTCACCGACCTCGACCCCCTCCACGCCCTCCCCGACCTGGTCCACCACCCCGGCGGCGTCCAGTCCGACCCCGGCGGGCAGTTCGACGGGATGGGCTCCGAGCACCTGTCCCTCCCGAATCCTCCAGTCGACGGGGTTGACACCCGCCGCCCGCACGGCGATGCGTATCCGGCCGGGGCCCGCCTGGGGCTCCTCGGCGTCCACCAGTTGCAGGACCTCGGGACCGCCGAACTCGGCGAAGCTGATTTTCCTCATGCGGCGGACAGTAGACCTAACGGTTAGGATTTCGCAACGGTCAGGGATTCATACCTGATAGTGTCAGGACATGATCGAGCCGTCCGGACGCCGCGAACGCAAGAAGGCCGCGACCCGCCAGAAGATCGCTGACACCGCGCTGCGCCTCTTCCTGGAGCGCGGGTACGACGCCGTGGGCATCCGTGACGTCGCGGCCGAGGCGGACGTGGCCGTCACCACCGTCTTCGCCCACTTCGCCTCGAAAGAAGCCCTGGTGTTCGAACGTGACCAGGACTTCGAGCAGCGCCTCACCCGGGCGGTGACCGACCGGGCTCCGCACGAGCCGCTCATCCCGGCGCTGCACCGCGAGATCCAGGCCCTGGTACGCCACTGCACGGCGGAGGGCACTGCACCCGTCCGCCGCATGATCGAAGGTTCACCCGCCCTGCGGGAGTACGAGGAGTCGATGAGCCTGCGTCACGCGCAGGCGCTGGCAGAGGCGATGGCCGCCGATACCCGCCTGTCCCGGAGCGCGACGGCCTGCCGGGCGACCGCGCGGTTCGCCATCGACGCCTACGCGCTGGCCTGTTGGGCGGACGATCCGGACGCCACGGTGGACGAGGTCTTCCGGATGATCGAGGCGGCCTGGGAAGCCACTGCGCCCTGAGCCAGGACGGCGGCCGCGGAGACCATGAGCCAAGGTCGAGGGGCTGGTGAAGGCGAAGGCGGCCGGGGAGATGGTGGAGAAGGGCGAACCGAATGCGGAGCACCGCGCAGCCGGGCGGGACATGCCAGCCCCTGCCGACCGCATACGTGGCCAGGGCCCTCCAGGGCCGCCTGCCCGGTCGGCACAGCTGCACGCCGCCCGCCGCTTCCGTGTCAACAGCAGACGTGCCTCCTGGCCATACGACCAGCACGAACGCATCCGACTGACGGCCCGTCACCGCCAACCCCCGCTGACACCACCCCCGGCACATCGCAGTCTGCGACGAGGTGGATCTGCGTGGTCAGCCCACCGCGCGGAAGCGTCCGAGGGTGCCGTCGGCCGGCTCGTCGGCCCGAGCTGCCTTTGACGGGCCCCGGCGGTGGGCTGATGGGCCCGGACGATGGTGGAGTCGACCGGGAACGACCCAGTCGAAGCGGCCCGGGCGGCGTAGGTGTGGGGGCTGCTGTTGGAGCTGCGTTGAATCAGGGGGTCGCGCAGACCGCCAAGGCGAAGACCCCGTCACGGTCGCTGAAGCCCTTGTTCGTGGCCCTGACCGTCCAACCCGTAGGCGTCGGCGCCGAGGAGTTGAGCAGGACGTCGGGGCTCGCGTCCCCGCCACCGCCGATCGGCACCAGTCCGGCGGGGCACTCGACGTGCACGGTGGCGACCTCTCCGACCGCCAGTTGGACGGTCCTGCTGACTCTGAAGTCGGACTCGGTGGTGGAGCAGACGGCGGTCGCCCGCACGAACGACAGGGGCGCGTCCGGGTCGAAGTCCGTGTACTTCGCCTGGGCCACCCACTCCCCGTTACCGATGCTCGTCTCACTGGCGTACGTGCGGTCCCCGGCCTCGATGCCGCCGCCCACCACGAACCGGGTGCGGTCGAAGCCGCAGTTCGCCCGGCTGGGGTTGGCCGCCTCCCCCGGCTGGAGGGGCTTGTCGGCTCCGACCTCGTAGCTGATGGAGGGATCCGTCGAGCAGACCACCCGCGGGTGCAGGGTCTGCACCTCGCCAGAGGCGTTGAACGCCCGCACCACCCAACGGTTTCCGGCCACGTCGGGGTAGGAGTCCTTGAGGAAGACCGCGCTCACCGGGTCGTCCTCCACCGTCGCGCCTCCCCCGGTGGGCTTCGTGCCCTGCGGGCAGTACGCCGCCACCGTGTACAGCCTGTTCGGATACATGATCGCGGGATGGCCCACCTGCTGGGTGACGGTGCGGACAGCGGTCCCCGGCCGCGTGGACGAAGTGCCGCCGTCCGCCCGGGCATACGGAGCAGCGGCGGCGGGCAGGGCGGTGGAAAGGGCGGCAGCGAGCAGGGTCGCCGTGAGTGCGGTCGTGCGGATGGATCCCATGGCCGGCCTCCTCGTGGTGCGGTCGTCGGAGGACAGGAGTACCCGCCCGGTGCCCGGGCGGGAGGGCGGGCACCCATCTGCACCCGGTCTTTCACCCGCACGACGACAGCCGGCCCCACCACCGGGCGGCGCGGGTCGGGCAAGATCCGGAAGAGACTGCCTGGTACTGCAACGGTCCTTGACGTGACAGTTGGGCAGGTCGGTCACTGGTCAGGTCACGGGTGGGAGCGGAAAAACGGCTGGACGCCGGCCGAGGAAGCCGGGCATGGCGGTCCGGACCGGATCCACCGGCTGCTGAACCGGAACGACCGGAACTCGGACGAGGTCCTGAACGACGTGCGGGACTGCGTCGTCGAGCATCTCGGCGATCCGGATGCGGTGCTGATCGTGGACGACACCGGGTTCCTGAAGAAGGGTGTCCGCTCGGCCGGCGTCCAGCGGCAATGCTCCGGGACCGCCGGGCGGGCAGAGCTGGAGCGGGCGGACGTCTTCCACGTCATGGCCACCACCCGGCACGACATCGTTGTCACCCGCCGGGCCATCGACCACCCCGTCCATGACCTGATCCCGGGCTGCCCCGGCAGAAGTGGCAACGCCGTTCCTGCGGCGACGGCGGCCACGGCGCACACGGCGCCCACGGCGCCCACGGCGCCCACGGCCCAACACGGCCAGCAGGCCGTTCGCGGAGCCAGACGTCGTCTCGATCGGTAGACCGGCCTACGGGTGACCCCGGCGGACCGCGCCTCTCGGCGCTGGTGCAACGATGCGCAGATGCGCAAGGACAATGAGCTGAATGAACTGATCGACGTCGAAGACCCTGCATGGCCGCTCCTTCTCCAGGAGCTGTCCGGTACCGACGTACCGGTCGAGGTAGTGCCCGGCGATCCCGCAGCAGGCCGAGCCGCCCTGCTGCAACTACAGGTCTCCGCCCGGTCGAATCTGGGCGGGATCGTACTGAACTGCGGCGGTCTGCTCGTGGACGGTGGATGGCTGCGGATCTTCGGAAGCCCGAGCGGCGGCGGACTCCCCGGTCTGGCCGAGGTCAACGCGATGCCGTCGGCGTTCGATCCCGCGTGGCGGCCCGGTGCTGGTCTCGTGGTCGCGCACGACGTGCTGGGCGGGGTCTTCGCCCTCAACGGGGGCGACCCCCGCGAGGCCGGTCGGCCCGGCGCCCCCGGCGAGATCCTCTACTTCGCCCCTGACGCGCTCCGCTGGGAGGCCTTGGGCGCCGGGCACTCGGCATGGCTGTCCTGGATCTTCGGCGGAGGACTCCAGGAGTTCTACGCAGGCATGCGGTGGGACGGCTGGCACGGTGAGGTCTCGGTGCTGGACGGCCGGCAGGGACTGTCGTTCTACCCACCGTTGTGGTCGGCCGAGGCTCGCCAGGACCTGTCGGCGACCAGCCGTCGCCCGGTACCCATGGCGGAACTCCTCGGCCTGAGCCGCGACTCGTGCCTTCGGTTCGACGGCACCGACCCGGGCTTCCTCGGAGTCGTATGAACCGGCTCGCCCGTCCGTCCGGCTCTGGCGCCGTGTCAAGCGCTTGGTACGGTGTGCCCCTGACCTGGGCACTGACCGAGCGGGCCCGTACCGTCCCTGCCCCTCCGACGACAGCGCCGGCTCGGCCCGATCGCAGCGGGGCATCACCCTCGTCGGCACACGTAACGGTCGCCCAGGTCTCCACCCGGTCCATCACCACTGCTGGAGTTCTCGCATGTCCCACCGCACCGGTCTCGTCCTCGATTTCGGCGGGGTGCTCACCACGCCGCTGCTGCCGGCGGTGCTGGCCTTCGAGCAGCGCGAGGGACTGCCGCAGGGCGCGTGCATCAAAGCGCTGTACATGGATGAGGAAGGTGTTCGGCTCACCCACGAGCTGGAGCGCGGCGCGATCAGCCAGACCGAGTGGAACGAAGCCGCTGCCCCCAAGCTCGGGGTCGCTCCGGACAACCTGATGGGCCGGCTCTTCGCCGACCTCCGGCCGGAGAGGTCCCTGATCGACGCGGCCGCCGCAGCGAAGCGGGCCGGGATCAAGGTCGGCATCCTGTCGAACTCGGTGGGGCTCACTCCGTGGAACCTGTACGACGGATACGAGCTCGATGCCCTCTACCACAGCGTGGTCATCTCCGAGCACCACGGGCTGCGCAAGCCCGACCCGGAGCTGTTCGAGGTCGTGCTGAAGCAGTTGGGGCTCGCAGCCGACGAGTGCGTTTTCGTCGACGACACCGAGGAGTACGTGCGGGCGGCGGAGAAGCTCGGCTTCGCGGGAGTTCATGCACAGCAGCCTGAGCAGACGATCGCCCGGCTGGAGGCCCTGCTGGGCGTGCCCCTGACCGCCGCGCACTGATCCGACCACGCGGCTCCTCGCCGGCCGGGGGCCATCCGGCCCGGCCCCTGGCGATGGCGGCCGACGGCGGGGAGACGCCGGTCAGGCCGCGGATGCCCGGCCACCGCGATACGGGTCCGGTTCAGACGCCCTGTTTCTCGGCCTCGCTCAGGGGCGGGCCCTGCAGGTGCGGCCGCTTCCGGCCGAAGAACATGGGTACGAGCATGTCCGGGGAGAACAGGCGGGTCGCCGGCTTCTCCAGGCTCATCACGTCCAGGAGGGCGCCGAGGGCGCGGGGGCTGCGGGCGCCGGTTTCGACCGCTCGGTCGATGTAGCGGGCGAGGAGCTTCTCGACGGTCTTGGGGGCGTGTCGCCGGCGCCGGGGTAGAACGCGTCCTGGCCGACCGCGAGGTCCCACGCGCCGGCGACGGGCCGGGAGACGGACTGCTGTATGCGACGGGCCGTGCCGGGGGTGGTCAGGCCGGTGGAGCGCAGGACTCGTCTGAGGGCGAGGGCGCACTGGGCGGTGACGGTCAGACCGTGCCCGTACACGGGGTTGTATCCGGCGATGGCGTCGCCGAGTACGGCGAAACCGTCGG
This sequence comes from Streptomyces sp. NPDC004667, assembly GCF_040609475.1. NCBI lineage: Bacteria > Bacillati > Actinomycetota > Actinomycetes > Kitasatosporales > Streptomycetaceae > Streptomyces > Streptomyces sp. NPDC004667. The sequence continues at coordinate 39,486 of NZ_JBEXKC010000012.1, forward strand.
GCCATGCCCGCATCTTCTCGTAGTAGCGGCGCTGGTTGGCGGTGCTGCGGGTGGTGGCGATCTCGCCGAGGGGTTCGGCCTTCTTGATGAGTGTGCCGATGACGGGGTCGCCCAGGTTGAGGGCGAAGTCGACGAAGGCGTCGGAGTCTTTGGTGGGTTCGCCGCCGCGGGTGCCGGAGAGGGTGACGATCCACCGGCCGTCCTCGACGGGGAGGATGATGCCGCCCTGTCCGGGGGTCTTGGCCGGGTTGGCCTGCACGTTGACCAGGGGGAAGGAGCCCACTGTGGCCGCGGGGGCCCGGTACACGCGGGTGGCGTAGGCGACGCCCGCGTCGACCTGGCGTTCGGTGACGTGAGGCAGGCCGAGGTCCGTGAGCCATGCCGGGGCGTGGGAGCCGCGGCCCGAGGCATCGACGACCAGGTCGGCTGAGAGGGTGCGTGCGCCGGTGGCGGGCTGGATCCGGACACCGGTGACACGGGAGGCATCACCCTCCAGTCCTTCGACGACGGTGTGGTCGAGCAGGCTGATCCGCGGGTCCCGCAGCACCCGCTCCCGCAGGGCGTGGTCCAGGAGGTTGCGGGAAGAGACGAGGTTGCGGTGGTGGGTGGTCCTGAACCGGCGGAACCAGACCTCGTTCGGTGCCCGGGAAACCATGTCGCCCATGATGTGGACCAGTCGGCCCCCTCGGGCGACGATGTCGTCGGTCAGGCCGGGCAGGAGCTCTTCGAAGGCCCGGACACCGCCGCTCCACAGGAGGTGTGCGTGGCGGGCCTGGGGCACGCCCTTGCGGCCCTCGGGCCCATCCGGCAGCTCGTCCCGCTCGATGAGCGTGACGTCGGCGAACTCGGTGAGTACGGATGCGGCGAAGAGGCCGGCGACGCTCGCGCCGATGACGATGGCGGTGGGGCGTGGGGGGCTGGCTATCTCAGGCATGGGGGGCACACTTTCTGCGACGGTCGCCTGGAGGCGGACGTTCTCGGTGGCTCGGGTGCGGCGCATGGCCCGCGAGATCGCGTCGATGTGGGCGGGGACCTCGACAGTGGACTGTGCCCGTCGATCGATCGTCAGATCTGTTCTGAAACCGGTCAGTTGACGGTACGACAGTCCTGCGCCGATCGGGATGGCCCATGGCGCCTGCGATGACGCGTACCGTCTCTTCGTCGTGCTGCGCAGGCGCGACAGCGTAAGTCCTTGCGGTGACAGGGCCGGGAGAAGGGTGTCGCGGGTGCGCGGACGGTACTGCCGAAGCCGGACGTCGATCGGGTCGCGGCACCCCGTGCGCGCCTGTGCCCACAGCGGGGGCGAGCCGAGAGGCCTGCCCGTTTTCGTCCCGGCCCCGCGCCAGGTCCGGCCCCTCGGGCCGAGGCGCCGTATCGTGCGTATCAGCCCTGCGGCGGGGTGTGGCTGTCGATGCCCGCGAGGATCCTGCGGGACAGATCCAGGGCGAACCGGATGTCCTTCCGCTTGAACCGTGTGGGGGCCTTGGCATAGATCTCCCGGCCCCGCTCCGAGGTGAAACGGTCCTCGGGGATCCGGTCGGCGCCTTCCGGCAGGAACTTGGCGACCTCCTCCAGCGCGGCGAGCGCGTACGCCGTGGCAGGACGGAGGTCGCGGTGCGTGTCGCGCGGGGTGTTGAGGAGCCGCAGCCCGGAATCGGTCGCCACCTGGTCGCTGACCCAGAGGAACTCACCCGGGTCGACGATCAGCGAAGGCTCGGGACCGCCGAAGGCGGGGGGCACGACGGGCAGTCCGTCGGGCAGCGCGAACTCGTACGAGCGCGTCCGGCCGCACTGCGGGCAGGTGCCCTCGTACACGCTGACCAGGGTCCCTTCCCGGTCCTCCAGGCGGTGCTGTCGATCGAAGTGCGTCGCGCCGCACACACAGACGTGCAAGTCCATGTAGAGGTGCGCTTCCTGCGCCGAACGAGCGATCAATATTTCATGATCATAATCGAATCGGTACGCCGGACGGGGGAGGTCAGTGGAGCTGCGTACCGGCGAAGTTGACGGAGGGCTGTCTGGCCACGCCCGTCGGCGCAGAAGCGTTCGTGTCGTCGCGCATCGGCGATCGCGACGGCCGCCACGCCCCGCGTTCCGTTCCCGGCCGGAGGTCGCCAGGGTTCGCGCAAGCCCCTGATCGGGTACCGCTCGCCAGTAATCACTCGAACGTGTGGGTTCAAAAGCGCTCTGCCACGCGGCGACTACATCGCACGCCAAAATCAGACATGCGTGCGAAACATTCCTCCTTTCAAGGCCGTTACGGCCGCGAAAGTGAGGCGTTCCTAGAGCACCAGTGCCATCCCGCCACTCAGTTGGAGGACACAGTGCATCCCGCCCACATCCTCGCCGACACCCGGGCCGCATTCGAACATCACCGGCCCGGACGCCCTCCCGAGCCGCGCCCGACGGCCCCCCGGACCGATGTGACCGCCCCCGCCCGCCCTTCGGCGCGAGCGGCTGCGAGGCGGGGCCGATGACCCGGCACGAGGGCCCCGTACCGGAGTCTCCCGAAGCATCCACCGTGTCGGATTCGGAGCGACTGCTCTTCGGTGGGGAGCTGGCATACGACGTCGGCTGGGAACAGCACGAGGGCGCGTGGCTGAAGCTCGGCCTGCCTGCCATGGCCAAGGCCTTACCCGGCATGGTCGCGACCGGGCTGAGGCTCGCCCACCTCGCCGACGCCCGGGCCCTGCGCGTGGTGCTCGGCGCCGAGGTCGGGCGGGGCGTGACCCAGGCGATCGGGCTGGTCGCGGTCAACAGCGTCCTCGGCCACGTCCTGGCCGGCGGCACGACCAACGAACGCCTCGCCCGGGCCGTTCCGTCACTCGCGCTGGTCGCGGTCACCGCGCTGCTGGGCTCGCTGCTGCGCTCCGCGTCGACGGCGGCCACCGGCGAGCTCGAACCCAAGGTCCAGCGGGTCGCGACGGAACGGTACCTGGGGCTGGTGCACCGGGTGGAACTCGCGGCGATCGAGGACGACGAGTTCCACCGGCTGCTGGACGCCGCCCGCTACGGGGCCGACTCCGCCCGCCGGATGATCCGCTACTGCACGAACACGCTGAACTCGGGGATCTCCCTGATCGCCGCGGCGAGCGTCCTCACCGTGCTCCACGTCGCGCTCCTGCCCCTCCTGGTCCTGATGACACTGCCCAGCGCGTGGAGTTCGCTGACGATCTCCAAGCAGCGCTACATCAGCTTCCACACCTACGTGCAGCACGCGCGGGCCGGGCACCTGCTGGGGCAGTTGCTGACCCAGCGGGAGGCCGCGGCCGAGGTCCGGGTCCACGAGGTCGGACCGTTCCTCCTCGGGCACTTCCGGGAGATGGCCGAGACCAGCGAGCGCGAGCAGACCCGCCTGGCCCGCAACGCCGCCAGGATCGGCCTCGTCGCCGACGGCGCGTCCGGGGCCGCGACCCTGCTCACCTACGGGGCGCTGGGGCTGCTCCTGTGGAGCGGGCGGATGGACCTCGCGGTCGCGGGCACCGCGGTCCTCGCCATCCGCGCCGGCGCCTCCAGCCTCGACGGCCTCGTCCTGCAGATGGCCGATCTGCATCAGGAGTCCCTGTTCGTCGCCGACTACGAGCGGCTGTGCGCGGAGGCCCAGGCCCGTGCGATCCCGCGGACCGGGGAGGACCTTCCCGGGCGGGTGCGGGAAGTCCGCTTCGAGAAGGTCACGTTCACCTACCCGGGCTCCGGCGGCCAGACCCCGGACCCGACCCTGCGCGAGGTGTCCCTGACCTTCCCGATGGGCAAGGTCATCGCCCTGGTCGGGGCGAACGGCTCGGGCAAGTCCACCCTCGTCAAGCTGCTGGCCGGCCTGCACCTGCCCGACGAGGGCGGCGGCACGATCTGGTGGGACGACGTGGATGCCGCCAAGGCCGACCGCGGACAGATCTTCGCCCGGATCGCCCTCATGTCGCAGTCCTTCTTCCGGTGGCCGTTCACCGTGCGGGTCAACATCGGCATCGGCCGCCCCACCGTGCCCATCGAGGACGAGGCAGTGCGGAACGCCGCGGCCTTCTCCGGCGCCGACGGGTTCATCGCCGCACTGCCCCGGGGCTTCGGCACGCTCCTGGGCCGGGGCTACAGGGGCGGGCGCGAGGCGTCCGGCGGGGAATGGCAGCTGATCGGCATCAGCCGCTCCTGGTACAAAGGCGCGGAGATCCTGGTCGTCGACGAGCCGACGAGCGCCCTGGACGCGGTCGCCGAGCAGCGGGTCTTCGATCAGATCCGCGCGCTCGCCGCGACCGGCCAGACGATCATCTTCATCACCCACCGACTGCATTCGGTGCGGCACGCCGACGTCATCCACGTCATGAAGGACGGCCGGCTCGCGGAGTCCGGAACGTTCGCCGAACTCATGGACGAGGGCACCGGCACGGGGGACTTCCGGGACTCCTACCTGATCCAGGCCGCCGCGTTCGCGGACCCCGTGCCCGGCCAGCGCGCCGCCCCCGGCGGGGACGCCAGGGCGGAGGAGCGCTCGTGAGGGGCGCACCGCGCCTCCCGGCCCCGGGGCGGCGTTCTGCGGCGCTCGCCGGTCTGCCGACCGACCTCCATGCCGGTCCCCGCCGCCACCGCGGCCGCCGGTGCCACTCGTTCCCGATCCCGAGGAGTCTCTCGTGACCTTCCCTTCCGCCGAACCGCTCGGAACCGCCGCGCTCCTGGTCAACTCCGCCGGTCAGTACCTGCTGCACCTGCGGGACGCCAACAAGCCGCACATCTGCGACCCCGGCACCTGGTCGATCCCGGGAGGCAACCGTGAGGGGGAGGAGACGTCCCGCCAGGCCGTGGAGCGGGAACTGCTGGAGGAAACCGGGCTGACCGTACCGCTGGAGCCGTTCACGGTGGTCGACTCCCACGGCCCCGACGGCGGTACGGGGCAGATCAGCGTCTTCCTCGGGACCTGGGACGGCGACGCCGACGCCCTGCCGTGCCCGGAGGGCATCATGTTCCGCTGGTTCGACGCGGCGAAGACCGCGTGGCTGACGATGTGCCCGTGGACGGCGGAGGTCATCGCCCTGCACGAGCGCACCGCACCCGTATCCGTACCTGCACCCGTACCCGTACCCGTACCGAGGCATGAAAGCCGCCCCGCGTACGCCGGTGGCGGGCGGCCCCGTATGAACGCGGTGGGTGTCCACCTCTGCCTCCAGCGGGAGGACGGCTCGATCCTGTTCGGGCTGCGCCACCCGGACTGCGCGTTCGCTCCCTCCACCTTCCAGTTGCTCTCCGGGCACTGCGAGCAGGAGTCGGCGGTGAGCTGTGTGGTGCGGGAAGCCGCGGAGGAGGCGGGTCTGGTCATCGACCCGGCGGACGTCGAGCTCGTTCACGTGGTGCACATGGTGGACGCGCTCGGATCGCAGCCGAGGATGGCGCTCTTCTTCCGGGCCGCTCGGTGGCGGGGCACGCCCGAGGTGCGCGAGCCGGACCGGTGCGTTTCCTGGGGATGGTGGCCGGCCGACGCCCTCCCGCAGCCGGTCGTCCCGTACACCGCGGCCGCCCTCGACGGCGTCCGGGCGGGCCGGATCTACACCGAGCTCGGCTGGGCCGAGGTCCACTGGCCCCAGGAGAGCGACGCATGACGGCAACACCCTCCGCCATGCCGCGCACGGGCGGTTGCCTGTGCCGGAACATCCGGTTCACCGTCACCGGCGAGGCCGACTTCCCGCACACCTGCAGCTGTACCCACTGCCTCGGGCTGTCCGGCGGCCCGATGATGTCCTGGGTCTCCTTCCCGCGCGACGGTCTGGCCTGGACCGGCGAGGGCGGGGAACCTGCCTGGTACCACACGTGGCCGGACTCCCGGCGGGGGTTCTGCCCGGGCTGCGGCAGTCAGCTCTGCGCCCTGGACGACGGGGCGACCAGCATCGCGATCACCCTCTCGGCGCTCGGTAACCCGCCCGACCTCGTCCCGGTCACCCAGAGCTTCCGTGGCACCGCCGTGGCCTGGCTGCCCCAGGTCCCCGACACCCGCCCCACCGGGGCCGGGCAGTGACCGGCGGGCCCCGGTACACGGTGCCGGTCGACGTCCATCTGATCCTGCGCCGCGACGAGGCGGCGGGCGCCGAAGTGCTCCTGTCCCGCCGCGCGGGGGACGTCTACGCCGCGGGCATGTGGCATCTGCCGTCGGGGCATCTCGACGGCCCGCACGAGGACGTCGTCGACGCCCTGGTCCGCGAGGCACGGGAGGAGACCGGCGTGGCCATCGACACCGCGGAAGTCCGTTTCGCGCTCGCGGTGCACCACCGCGGCCCCGGGGGCCGGTCCCGGACGGGCGTGTTCTTCGAGGTCCTCACCTGGCAGGGCACCCCGGACGTCCGGGAGCCGGACGTCTGCGACGCGATGGACTGGTTCGGCCTGGACGCCCTGCCGGAGCCCATGGTCGCCTACTGCCGGGCCGGGCTCGACACGTACCGGACCGGCGGGGCGATGGCCGTGCACTTCCAGGAGCCCGGTGACCCGATCGCCTTCGACCCGGCCTTCGACCGCCGCCGGCCCGTTCCCGCGGCGGCCGGGACACCAGGGCGGCCGGATGCCCGCGTACGGGAGTTCGCCGAGCGGGCGGTGGGGCGGGTCACCGGCTGGACGGACGCCTCCTGGGCGCGGGAGGCAGGCCGGGTGTGGCGGGCCGACGGCGCCGACGGCGGGGTGTGGTTCGTCAAGGTCCACCAGAACGACCGCTTCCACCAGCGGGAGGTGACCGCCTACCGCAGCTGGGTCCCGGCCCTGGGCGGCGCCGCGCCCCGCCTGGTCGCCGCCGACGCGGCGCTGCGGGCCGTCGTCACCACCGCGGTACCGGGCCGGTCACCGCGCGGCTCCGTCCGCCCGCCCGACGAGGAGCGGCGGCTGTTCCAGCACATCGGCCGGCTCGCGGCGGCCATCCACCGCAGCGCCCCCGCCCGACCGAACTCCGAGCCCGCCCTGCCCGTCGGAAAGTGGGAGCGGCACCTTGGGAGCCAAGGCGGACGGGGATCCGGCCGAGTGGCTGCCTTCGGACGGCTCCTACCGCTGCACCTACGCCGCGACCTGGGCCGGGACGAAGCTGCGGTGGGACCTCGCGCTCGACGAGAAGGAGCGCCAGGCCCTCCTCGGGCCGGCCGAGGAGGGCTCGACCACCAGGATCGTCTACGAGCCCGCCCCGTAGCCATTCGCTCAAGAAGCGGATAGGCCCGGGAAGCTCCCTCGGCGCAGCCGAGAGTGCCCGCCGGGAGGGCCGCGGTCGTCTACACCCGCCCCGCCCGAAAAGGTGGCGGGTGGTCAGGCGTAGCGGCTCCAGCCTCCGTAGCGGGCCAGGAGGGCCCTGGAGTCGTCGAGGTTCAGCCCCAGGGCTGCGGCCACCTTCTCCGGGTCCAGCCCGCGGGCGTCGTGTGCGGCCCCGTGGGCGGTGCGTGCGGCGATGAGTTCCAGGGATCGGGCGGCTTTCAGCGCGGCGGTCGGTGCGTCCTGGCCGAGCCGCTCGATCGCCTCGGCGACGTCGCGGAGCTGGGCTTCCAGTTCTGGCGGCAAGGGGACGGTGGTGGCGTCGACGACGGTGATGTGCCGGTCCCAGTCGTCCTGGCACTCCCCGGCTGTCTCCCAGCCGTGCTCACGGAAGGGCAGATCGCCGGCCGCCGTCCAGTCGACGATCCGGGGCTCGCCCCGCCAACCGCACGAGCACTCCCCTTGCAGGGCGTGCGCCAGGGGGCGCTGCGGGTGGGTGCCGCCGTCGTAGACGGACCAGTGGCGGACCTCCCAGCCGAAGCCGCCTGAGTTCGAATCGAAGTAGACCGGCTTGGGTCCGCTGCCGTTTTCCAGGAGGGTTGCGACCCGGCCCTGGTGCGACGTGCCGTACTCCTCGGACGTCCAGATCTCGTCCTTCTCCACCAGCGCCTCCCGCACCACGCCACGGGCGGTATCCCCGCCCCCGGTCAGACGATCCCGCACCCGAGCAGCGGCCGTGGGGGAATCGACCAAATCAGCCTCCCCCTCTCCCCCCGACCGCTTCAATGAGCCCACCTCTGGGATGGGACCGGACGCCCCGTTCGGGACCACCTGTGCAGGCACGGGTCGGACTGTCCTGGTTGGTGCCCACGGGTGTGTCCGTCCGGACCCCACAGTGGCAGAGCTCCCAGAGCCTTTGCCGCCCCCCCCGTTCGGCCGATATGTATACAAGAGACGGCCGGACCGTATGCCTCGCCGTGGGAGAGCCCCGACTGCTTGAGGCACCGCTGTGGTCCGCATAGGCCGTAGCGGGCCGTACCTCCGGCTTCCCGCATACCTGGGGGCCGTGGTGGAACAGTGCGGGGATGGAGTCTTCACCTCGGGGGCCGTTCGCTTCGACCGTGCCGTACTACGCGAGGTTTCGACCTGCGTACGACGATCACCTGTTCACCCTGCTGGGCACCCGCTTCGCGCTGGACGGGACCCAACGCGTGCTGGATCTGGGGGCCGGGCCCGGAACGCTGACGTTGCCGCTCGCGGCTCGGGTCCGCGAAGTGATCGCGGTCGATCCCGAGCCGGACATGCTCGCCGAGGGCCGTCGGCTCGCCTCCGAAGCAGGCGTGGGCGGCATCGACTGGCGGCTGGGGGACTCCGGCACGTTGCTCGCGCTGGAGGTGGGTCCGGTACTGCTGACGGTCATGGGCGCGTCGTTCCACTGGACCGACCGCGAACGGCTGCTGCAGGACCTGGACACGCTGATCGAACCCGGTGGAGCGGTGGTACTGGCGACCTGCGGAGCCCGGCACGAGGATCTCGCCCTCCCGGCCTGGCTGCCCGCGGTCGAGGAGGTCCGCAACCGCTACCTGGGCGCGAACCGCCGGCCGGACTCCGGCCCGGGCGCCTACCCCGCTGTGCGGCACGAGGACGTACTGCTCCGTTCTCCGTTCTCCCGGATCGAGGCGGTCCACTGGGACCGCACGGTCCGCCGGACCGTGGACGAAGTGGTCGGGCTCCAGCTCTCCTTCAGCTTCACCAGCCCGGCCGCCCTCGGCCCCGGTCTCCCGGCCTTCGAACACGACCTTCGCCGAGCACTGACCGCGCTCCGTCCGGAGGGTGAGCTGCTCGAAGAGCGTGTCCGCACGGACGTCGTCATCGCCTGCCGTCCTTGACCCGGAGGGTGAACGCGCTGATTCCCGCCGCATTCAGGACAAGTTCTGTCCTGAATGGTCGCTAGTGTCGTCACATCGCCGAACGGCACGGGACAGATGAGGGGACGGCATCGATGAGTCAGAGTCACGCAGCACCCGAGGGATACACGAGCGTTGCGCCGTGGGTGGTCACCGATGACACCGGCGCGCTGCTCGACTTCATCACCCTCGCGTTCGGCGGCGAGGAGATCGCACGGGTAGCGGTCGAGGACGGCACCATCGGGCACGGCGAGATCCAGGTCGGCGACACGGTCGTGCTGGCCTTCGACCGACGGCCCGACTGGCCGGCGATGCCCTCGCTGTTGCGGGTCTACGTCCCGGACGCCGACGCCGCCATGGCCGCGGCTGTTGCGCACGGGGCACAGGTGATCACCGAGGCTGCTGACAGCGCGTGGGGAGACCGCGGCGGCCGGGTGCGGGACCCGTTCGGCAACATCTGGTGGGTGATGAGCCGGGTCGAGCACGTCGCACCGGACCTTGCATGGCGGCGAATGTCCGAGCCCAGGTATGCCGAGGCGATGCGTACGGCCCAGGAGACTCTGAACGCCGCGCTCAGCGGCCGTGAGACCGGGGTGGCCAGCTCCCCGCGGCGCCCGACCCGCTGAGACTGAGATCGCCTTCCGGCTCGGCCGTATGGCAGCTGACGGCAGATCGTCGTCACGCCGGCCGAACCGACCGCCGGTGCGGTCCTCGGGAAGACGCCCCAGGAAGACGCCTCTCCCATCCGGTTCGCCCTCGGGTCCGAACACCCCGAGAGGGAGCACACCGGGTGTTCCCTCCGGCCGAGGCGGTTCTCATGCTCACCCTGGTTCTGATCGGTTTGCTCGGCGGTCTGATCACCGCGGTCTCGCCGTGCATCCTGCCCGTTCTGCCGGTGGTCTTCCTCGCGGGCGGCCCGGGCAACGAGTCACCGCCGTCCGCCACGGCCGGGAGCGAGGGGCCGGCCGGCGCGGAACGGGAAGGCGGGGCGCTCCTGGAAACCGTGCCCGCGGCCTCCCCCAGGAACCGACGCCCGTACGCCGTCGTCGCCGGGCTGGTCCTCAGCTTCGGCTTCTTCACCCTGCTCGGGGTCACGATCATCTCCGCGCTGGGGCTGCCGCAGGACATCCTGCGCTACGTCGGCCTCTCGCTCCTGGTCCTCATCGGGCTCGGTCTGATCTTCCCGCCGGTCGAGCGGCTGCTGGAGAAGCCCTTCGCCCGGATCCCGCAGCGTCAGGTCAACAAGGAGGGCAGCGCCTTCGTCCTGGGCCTGGGGCTCGGGCTGCTCTACGTACCCTGCGCCGGGCCGGTCCTCGCCGCGATCACCGTCGCCGGCGCACGTGGTGAGATCAACGCCGACATCGTCGCCCTGACCCTGTCCGTCGCCGTCGGCACCGCGATCCCCCTGCTGCTCTTCGCCCTGGCCGGCCGCCGGGTCGCCGAGCGCGTCGCCGCCTTCCGTACCCGCGCCCGCAGGCTGCGGATCGCCGCCGGGATCCTGATGATCCTGCTGGCGTTCGCCCTCGCCTTCGACGCCACCACCGCCCTGCAGAAGGCCCTGCCGGACTACACCGCGGCCGCGCAGAAGCAGGTCGAGGACAGCGAGACCGCCCGGCAGAAGCTCTCCGGCCTCTACGACGACTCCAACAAGGACCTCGCCCGCTGCGAGGACGGCGTGAACGAACTCCGCTCCTGCGGCGCGGCCCCGCCGCTCGCGGGCATCGCGAAGTGGCTGAACACCCCTGGCGGATCCCCCGTCGACCTCGCGTCGCTGCGCGGGAGAGTGGTTCTGATCGACTTCTGGACCTACTCCTGCATCAACTGCCGGCGTAGCCTCCCCCACGTCGAAGCCTGGGACCGCGCCTACCGGGACGAGGGCCTGACCGTCATCGGCGTGCACTCACCCGAGTTCGCCTTCGAGAAGGACGCCGGGAACGTCGCCGACCAGGCCCGAAAGCTCGGCGTGACCTATCCCGTCGCCCTCGACAACGACCTCGACACCTGGAACGGCTACCGCAATCGCTTCTGGCCCGCCAAGTACCTCATCGACGCCCAGGGCACCGTCCGTTACTTCACCTTCGGCGAAGGCCGGTACGCCCAGACCGAGAACCTCATCCGCGACCTCCTCGAGCAGGCCGACCCGAAGGTACGACTGCCTTCGGCTACCGGCCTGGACAGTGACCGGCTCACCGAAGGCCGCACCCCGGAGACCTACCTCAGCACCACCCGCATCCGCGGCTACACCGGCACCCCCGAACTCGTCGGGGACAAGGCCACCGGCTACGCGTTCCCGGCCGACGGCGTCCCGCTGAACCGGCTCTCCCTCGCCGGAACCTGGACCGCCGCCTACGAACGGTTCACCGCCGGACCCGACGCCCGCCTCGCCTTCACCTACCGCGCCAGGAACGCCAACCTGGTCCTCGCCGGGGAGGGCAATGTCACCGTCCTGGTCGACGGCAGGCAGACTAGGACCCTCCGGATCCACGGGGCCCCGACCCTCTACCGGCTCACCGATGACGGCACTGCCCGGCAGGCGGAGCTCGAACTGCGTCTGACCCCCGGCCTGCAGGCCTTCGCGTTCACCTTCGGCTGACGGCGGAGGTCCCCCCGGGGAACAAGGCCGGAGCACCGGCGGCAGGTGCTCCGGCTCTCGGGGCGATGGCGTCGGGCGCGGGTGCGGTGGTCACGTCGCTGTCTTCGTGTTTCCGCTTCGGCCGATCAGTGCGGCGAAGGAGTCGAGGACGCGTTGCAGGCCGAAGGAGTACGCGTGGGCGGGGTCGTAGGCGCTGCCGTGTGCCGCGCCTGCGGCTGCGCCCACGCGGACGGCGGTGGGGTAGGCGTTCTCGTCGAGGACCCGGGCGAGGAGCGGGGCGTTCAGCTCCCACCACTGCTGGTCGTCCAGGGCGCTGTCGTGCTGAGCGGCGCGGGCCTCGGCGTCTGCGCGGGCGCATGCCTGCACGAAGGTGAGCAGGTGGGTCAGGCAGTCGTCCATCTCGACGTCGCCGAGGCCGAGGCCGTCGAGCGCGGAGAGTTCGTGCTCGTACTTCGCCATCTGCCCCGGCCCCAGCGGAGGCTTGGCGGTGGAGACGGCCGCGGCCCATGGGTGGCGTTCGAAGAGGGCTTTGTTCTCTTCGGCGATGGCGGTGACGCGTTGCCGCCAGGGCTGTCTGGTGGTGCCGGTGCGGGGCATGCGGGCGTAGGCGGCGTCGAGCATGAGGTCGAGGAGCTCGGCCTTGCTGGGGACGTAGGTGTACAGCGTCATCGGCACCACGCCGAGTTCCTTGGCCACCCCGCGCATGGTCACCGCGTCCAGGCCTTCGGCGTCGGCGATGGCGGTGGCGGCATCGACCACCGCGTCGATGCTCAGCCCCCGCCGCGGTCCTCGGCGACGGTCGGAGGAGGGGTCACGCCACAGCAGTTGCAGGGTGCGGGCCGGGTCGCCCGAGCTGGTTCGTTCCGTTGGCACGGGGTCATCCTCTCGCGATCTTTCTCTGTACGCTGTACATTGTACGACGTACAGAAAAAGAGTTCAGTGCAGTCCCGGAGGAGCCTTCATGAAGATCACCTCTAGCGCCGTGTCACTCAACGTCGACGATGTCCCCGCGTCCAGCACCTTCCTCGTCGAGCACTTCGGGTTCCGCGAGGAGATGGCCGCCGACGGCTTCGCGTCCCTGACGCGCGACGACGTCGGCATGAACGTCGTCTTCTTGCGGCGGGGGCTGGACAGCCTCCCGGCGGACCAGCGCGACGAGCACGCCGCAGGCCTGATCCTCGCCTTCGTCGTCGAGGACCTCGAAGGCGAGCTGGCGCGCCTGCGTTCCGAAGGCGTCGCGATCACCATGCCGCTGACCGACGAGGAGTGGGGCGAGCGCGCCTTCCAGGTCCGCGACCCCAACGGCGTCATCGTCCAGCTGGTCGACTGGAACGCGCCCTCCGGACGCTGAGTGGCTGTTGTCTTTCCGTCCGTGGCTGCGGTGTTTCCGCTGGTCAGGAGTAGGAGCGGTGGTTCGGCGGGAGGGTTGGCCTGTCGGGTTGTTGTTCTCCGGGAGGTCGTGGATGCCGTCAGTTTCTGGGTTGCTGGAGGAGCGGGAGCTCGCTGCTCGTCGTCGTGTGGAGGGGTTGCGGGAGGAGGCCGATCGCGTCCATGCCGAGCTGGTGGTGGTCGAGCAGGACTGGAAGGAGTGGGTCATTGCCCGCTCGCGGGTCGGCGAGGTCCTCGGCCCGGGCGGTGCTGGAGATGCCGCTCCGGATTCCGCCGTGGGCCTGCGAGAGACAGGTCCGCAGTCCGGGCCGGTGGAGCCGAAGTCGGTGGAGCCGGTGTGGCGCGAGGGGCTGGCCTGGTCGGTACTGTCGGTGGACTATCAGCGCATCCTGCGGGTCCTGTCCGAAGACAACAGCCACCCGGGCTGCGGGTCCGGGTGGAGGTGAGCGACGCCCAGGGCGAGGCGGAGCCGGTGGAGGCGGTGGCCGGGGTGGACTCGTGCTTTGCGGATAGCGGGCGGGGGCTGGTGCTGGTGGGGGCCGTGGCGCGGGAGTGGGGAGTGCGGCCGCGGGGCAGCGGTGCGCCGGGCAAAACGGTATGGGCCAGCCTGTGACCATCCCAGCCTGCCCGGCCCGAGCATCCGCCATCCCAGCCTCCCCTGCGTTTGAGGGGCCGCCGGAGGCAACCACGGCCGAACTCCGCCCGCGACTCGGCCTCCCGGGCTCCACTCAGACCCGGTCCTCAAGCGCCGGACGGGCTGAAAGGCACCCGCCCCGGGTCCGTCACCCGTTCGGCCTGGTTCCGCCCGACAGGGCCCAGGTAGGGGGCGGCCCGTCCTTCCCCACCACCCGCCCCGGAGGTATCCGTGCCCGACATGAACGGCCCCTACAAGCCCGGCACCCCGTGCTGGATCGACCTGATGGTTCCCGACCAGCAGGCGGCCCTCGACTTCTACTGCGACCTCCTCGGCTGGCAGGGCGAGGTCGGACCGGCCGAGACCGGCGGCTACTCCGTCTGCACCCTCAAGGGCAGGCCCGTCGCCGGCATCATGAAGACGTCGGACCCGGACGGGACCGTGCCGGAGCCGATGCCGCCGACGGTGTGGACGACGTACCTGTCCACCGACAACATCGACGCCGCCCTCAGGTCGGTGACGGACGCGGGCGGCAGCGTCATGATGGGCCCGATGGACGTCATGGACCTCGGGCGGATGGCCGTACTCGCCGGCCCGACGGGCGCCGTCGTCGGCCTCTGGCAGCCCGGCACCTTCGACGGCGCGGGCATCGTCAACGAGCACGGCGCGCTGATCTGGAACGAGCTGAGCACCGGCGACACCGCCGCCGCCTCCGCGTTCTACTCGGCCGTCCTGCCGGTCACCATGGCCACGACCGAGATCCCGGGCGCCGAGGGGTACATCGAGTTCAAGGTCGACGGCCGCGCGGTCGCCGGGATGATGGACCTGTCCGCGCTGCCGCCCGGGACCCCGCCGAACTGGCTGCCGTACTTCCAGGTGGACGACGCCGACGAGATCCAGGCGGCGGCGACCCGCGCGGGCGGCACCGTCCTGGCCCCGGCCTTCGACATGGCGGTGGGCCGGATCGCCGTCCTCGCCGACCCGCAGGGCGGTGTCTTCGCCGTGATCACGGCGAAGGCCCCCGAGCAGCCAGCCTGATCCGTTCCGCGACCGGGGAGGCGCACCGAAGGGTGACCTCCCCGGCCGCGGCGTGTTCCGGCTCGTTTTCCTACGTCAGTGAGGCGTGAGGGAAACGTTAGCGGGCGTGAGGGAAACGTTAGCGGGGCGTCCTACGGTCGGCGCAAGGTGGCCCAACCACCACCGCGCGCACGCTCCCGCGGTCGCATCCGCGGAGATACGGAGACCAGGTATGAGCCCCACCCGTCGTGACGTTCTGAAATGGGGAGCCGGAGCAGGCGCCGCAGCAGCGGTCACCCTCGGCCTTCCCGGCACCGCCCGGGCCGCCGGTTACTACGCCCCCGATTGGATGGGCAAGCTGCCCGGCAGCACGCCGGTCACCGCCCTGACGATCCCCGGGACCCACGACTCGTGGTGCACCGACCCCAACAACGGAACCAAGTGGGCCCAGACCCAGAATTGGGGCGTCCCCGAGCAGTTCGAGCGCGGAATCCGCTTCCTCGACATCCGCCTGAACGGACTCCAGGGCGCACCGAACGAATTCGGCCTCTACCACGGCTCCGCCTACCAGGGACACCGCTTCCAGGACGTCCTGGAAGCCTGCCGCAACCACTTCAAGAAGTACCCGGGCGAAACCGTCATCATGCGGGTGAAGAACGAGAACTCGGGCGGCCAGGCCCTCTCGGACGAAGAGTTCCGGCGCCGCTTCAATTACTACCTGGACACCATGGGCTACCGGAGTCTGGTGTGGACCGCACCGTTCTGGCCCAAGCTGGGCCAGGTGCGCGGCAAGGTCATCATCGCGGCGGACTTCGCGAACGACTGGGGCATCCTCACCTGGGACAGCAACAAGGCCTTCAATATCCAGGACGACTGGAACACCACCAACTTCACGAAGTCCGCCACCATCATCAAGCAGTTCGACAACGCCTGGTGGCACCAGGACTCCTCCCAGATGTTCGTGAACTTCACGAGCTATTCCGGCGGGAACTGGCCCCAGCAGAACGCGAATCTGACGCTGCCGGACGTTCTCCGCTACCTGGACGCCCGGAAGACCGAGAAGGTCCACCTCGGCATCGTTCCGATGGACTTCCCGGACTTCTTCCCGGACATCGTCCGCCTCCTGGTCCAGAAGAACTTCCTCTAGACCGTCAGGCCGCCCTCTCCGGCGTCACGAGCCGAGGATCGTGGTGAAGAACTCCCCCGTTCAGGCCAGGAGTTCCCGCCCGGCCAGCGGCTTGCCGCCGACCCGGGCGGTCTTCGGGCGGGGCACCAGGATCTGTGAGGTGACCGGCTTGAGGACCGTCCCCGGGTAGAGCCGCTTGAGCCGCAGCTCCTGCGATTCGCGCAGCTCGAGCGGGCCGAAGCGGATGTTGGTGCCCGCCAGGCTGATGTCGCCGACCCCGCAGGCGCGCGCCAGCATCCGCAGCCGGGCCACCAGCAGCAGGTTCTCCACCGGCTCCGGCAACGTGGCGTAGCGGTCGGTGAGTTCCTCCCGTACCGCCTTGATGTCCGCCTCCGAGCTGGCGGCGGCGACGGCGGCGGGCACCCTGCCGGAACAGACCCGGTGGTGGTCCTCGCGCCCGGCGGGGCGGCTGTCGTAACCGTCGCCCTGGTCCTCTTCGGCTGGTACGGCAGGGTGCTTGCTCTGAGCATCGCCGGCGGAGACTTTCCCCTCAGGTTCTGCGCAGCCCGCGCCTGGGAGTACGCCGACGTGGACCATGGCCGGCATGCACGCCTGCGCGCGTACAACGCCACCTTCGGACAGCGGTGCGGGCCGCCACCCGGTAAAGGTGCGGCCCGCACGGTGGGCCTGGTGGCGGGGCAGTGACGGCGGCCCCAGGTCTCGGTGTCGACGACGCGGTTGCGGTCGTCGCGCAGGGTGGCGGCGTCGGCCTGGTTGCCCCGAATGTATTCGCGACTGCCCTGGTAGGGGTCGGTGCAGGTGTTGCGGCCGGTTCCCGTGTGGATGCGGATCGCGTCCGGGGTCGTCGTCCTGAACCCCGCTGGTTTCCACCCTCGGGTGCTGGCGCCGGTCGTGGTCCTGCGCGCTGGCCGGCAGCGCGGCCGCACCGACCACGGCCCCGGCGGCCAGGACGGTCGCGGCGATACGGCGGACGGAGGAAGCAGCAGGACAGCATGGGTGACACTCCCTCAAGAACACTGTCCCACCGGCCGAAACAGGCAGGAGCAGTGGTGCGTTTTCCCTGCCCGGAATGGGCTGCGACTCAGAGCGTGGAGGCCCGGGCTTCGGGGCGGACTGAGCGCGGCGCCGGGTTCGCGTCTCATCGATCACGGTGGGACCGGTGGTTCCTGAGCTGCGCATTGTCAGGGTGGTGAGACGACCTGAGGGTGGCGGTTACCGGACCGGTCCCGGCCCGAGCTGGGTCTGAGCAACGCCGAAGCGGTGTGTTGCCTCCGCAGGCAGTGGGGGGTGGCCGCGCCCGTACGGGGAGCTGAACAGGGCGGTGAGCAGGAAGGCTTCGAGGTGGGGGGCCACTTCGATTCGGGGCTCGGAGGGACGGTGGGAATCACCGAACAGGTCCTCGCCCAGCACTTCGAGTCGGCGGTCCCACCTCTGCCGGAGAGACTCTCCGCGGCTCTCTCGGGAGTCTTGAGGTCCGGGGTCGCTTTCCTTGGCGTCATCACAGCGCAGGGACTATTTACATAAGGTGTGAATATAAAAGCGCTATGCTTTGAGCATGAGTCGTCAAGACACCGCTCCTGGCTCGTCCGCCGCCATCGGGGCAGCCCTCTACGGCCTGGCCACCAGGGCCGCGAGACGCCTGCCCCGGGACATGAGCCTGACGTCCGCCGCCACCCTGGCCACCCTGGACCGGACCGGCCCACGGCGCATCACCGATCTGGCCGCGGTCGAGGGCGTCACGCAGCCCGCGATGACCGCCCTGGTCCGGGTGATGGAGGAGTCCGGCCATGTCGAGCGGCGGGGCGACCCGTCCGACAAGCGGGTCACCCTCGTATGCCTGACCGACGCCGGCGCCTCCTATGTCCGGACGCGGCGCCAGGCGGGCGTCCACGCGTTCGAGCGGTTGATCGGCGGGCTCACCGGCGATGAGGTCGAGGCGCTGGTGGCGGCCCTTCCGGCGCTGAAGCATCTGGCAGAGCTCGAAAATCAGGACCGCGAAGGGCCGAAGCAGTGACCGGGCGGCCGGTCGGCGGGGGCGCGGTGAAGGTGTTCCCGGTGGCGCGTTCCGAGGCGCGGCTGCTGGTCCCCGCCCTGATGTTCATCGCTCTGGTCGTGGCGGCGGTCGCCAGCCTCGGGACGCCGCTCATCACCAGCGTGGCGACCTCGTTCCACGTCCCGCTCGGCAACGCGCAGTGGACGCTGACCGTCGCGCTGCTCAGTGGCGCCGTCGCCACGCCGGTCCTGGGCCGGCTCGGAGCCGGCCCGCACCGGCGGGCCACGATCCTCGTCGCGCTGGCGGTCGTCGTCGCCGGGAGCGCTCTCACCGTGCTGCCGCTGCCGTTCGCGTGGCTGCTGGCCGGCAGGGCGGCCCAGGGCGTCGGGCTCGGGCTGACGGCGCTGATGATGGGCGTGGCCCGGGACCACCTCCCCGAGGAGCGCAGCGCGGCCGTGATCGCCCTGATCTCAGTGGTCTCGATCATCGGGGCCGGCGTCGGCTACCCGCTGGCCGCACTGCTCGCCGAGCTCGGCGGGGTACGGGCCGCCTACGGCCTCGGCCTGGTCGTCACCGCCGCCGCCCTCCTGACCGCGTGGCTCTCCATGCCCGAAGCCCCCGAAGGCCGCTCCGCCCACGTGGACGTGGCAGGCACGGTCGTCCTGGCCGCTGGGCTGCTCCTGGTGCTGTTCCTCGCCGGCGAACGGAATCTGTGGAGCCGGCACCTCGCCGTGGCGGCGGGTCTCGCCTTCGTCGCGGTGGTGCTGCTCTGCGTCTGGGTCGTCATCGAGCTGCGCAGCACGACGCCCCTGGTCGATGTACGGGCCGTGCGGCACCCGGCGGTCGCCGGGGCGAACCTCGCCATGTTCGTCGGCGGGATCGGCATGTACCTCCTGCTCACGCTCATCACCCGGTACGCGCAGACGCCGCACGGCGCCGGCTACGGCTTCGGGCTGACGACCTTCGTCGCCGGGCTGGTCCTCGTCCCGTTCTCGGTGCTGGGGTTCGTCGCCGGCAAGCTCACGCCGCGGGTCCGGACGCGGATCGCCGACCCCCTGCTCCTGGCCGGCAGCGCCGTCGTGGTCGGCGGCGGGTTCGCCCTGTTCGCGGCGGCCCGGTCAGACCTGGCCGAACTGTTCGCGGCGATGGGCGTGCTCGGCTTCGGCGTCGGCGGCTTCTCGGCCGCGATGCCCGGCGTCATCCTGGCCGTCACCCCCAAGAGCGAGACGTCGAGCGCCATGAGCTTCCACTACGTCGTCCGCAGCGTCGGGTACTCACTGGGCAGCGCCATCGGCGGCCTGATCCTCGCCGCGGGCACCGGCCCCGGCCACCTCTTCCCCGACGACAGCGCGTACACCACCGCGGCGCTGGTCGGCATCACCGCCATGGCGGTCACAACGCTGACGAGCCTCGCTCTCGCCCGCCGACGCTCGTCCGAGACCAACCCGTAAGTCAGCTTCGAGCAGGCCGTCGCGGCGTGCGAGAGTGCGGCCTGCCAGGAGGCGCTGGTCGTCCTCTCCGACGGCGTCGAGCGCGACTTCCGCATCGTCGAAGGCTTCGACTGACCGAGGTGCAGTCTGATCTTCTCTGAAGTCAGGGTGGTGAGACGACCTGCTCCAGGATTCGCGGTGAAGGTGGCGTTTCCGGACCGGTCCCGGCCCGAGCTGGGTCTGAGCTACGCCGAAGCGGCGTGTTGCCTCCGCAGGCAGTGGGGGGTGGTCGTGCCAGGGCGGGGAGGTGAACAGGCCGGTGGGCAGAATGACTTCGGGGTGGGTGGCCACTTCGATTCGGGGCCCGGAGGGACGGTGGGGATCGCCGAACAGGTCCTTGCCCCCAGCGCTTCGAGTCGGCGGTTCCGCCTCTGCCGAAGGGGCTCTCCGCGCTGCTCACCGGTGAACTGCCTGGTCAGACAGTCGCGGACGCCGATGAAGACCAGGTCCGTGAAGGGATGGGCGCGGCGCCCCGGTCCAGGGATCACCGTCGGCCGCAGCCCAGGGTGAGGCCGTGGGCCCGGCGCCGACTCGGCCAGCCAGCCCCGGGCCACCAGCTGCTTCGCCTTCGACCGCAACGCCTCGACCTTCGCGGGCATGGGGTCCAGTCCGAAGCAGCCGGCCATCTCCTGGCACGTCAGCGGACCTTGACCGAGACGGTCCCGGTCCGCGAGAGCCTGCAGGATGCGCTGGTAGTCCTGCGACAGTGCCGACCAGACCAAGCCCGCGCGCCACATGGGCACCACCGACTTCGGCTTCGCCGCTTCCGCGGGGCCGGGTCGAACCGGTCGTCCACCGGGATCCGGCAGGCCCTCGAAGGGGTCGGAGACGACGACGTCGCCGTCCGGCACCAGCACCTCGCCGGCGCGTGAGCGGGCGATGACCCACTCATTCCATTCCCGCTCGGCCACGGCCAGCTCGGCGTGGATACGGTCGGCCTCTTCTCGTAGTTCGTCGACGCGACACCTCACCACTCCCACGAGACTGCCGAAACTACGCCTGAACAGCGAGAACGCCGTCCTCAAGTCCGGAACGACAACAGCCGCTGAGAGCCGGCTGCCGTCGCACCCCCTGTCGCATCGGGCGCTGTCGCACCCTGTGACCTGCGCAGATGGGCGCTTACCCCCGGGCGAGGCCGGGGCGCGACAGCAGCCGGCTCAGGTGCTCCTTGGACGGCATTCGCCGGTGGGTTGCTATGGTGACGGACGATCAGGGACGCTTAGGCGGGGGGGATCCGTGGGTTCGCAGTATGGAAGTGACCACGCAGGTTTCGGGTGTGCGGCTTGCTGCGCCGAGGACGCTCTGGTGGCGCAGGCGCACCATCAGAGCCACAACGGGGTCCGGGTCGAGAGGATAATTCAGGACGACTCGCATTTCATCGTCTCTGTCCAGCGCTGCGGCCTCTGTTCGCAGGCCTTCGCGAGCGTCTTCACCGAGTACGTTGACTGGGTCGCCTCACGGGACGCGCAGTACCGGACCGTTCTGCCGATCACGGACGCCGAAGCGGACGACCTGATGGCGGGGCGGTTGAGCCCACACCGGGTCGGAGCCCTCGGACACGGCCGCCGCCATCTGCAGAGCGACTGGCCGAGCGGGGCCGACGAGCCGTCCGTGCACTGGGGCAGCGGCGTCTTCGAGGTGCGCGAGGGGTACTGACCCGGATGGCCTCGCCGGCCTGGCTCCGCCCCGTCTGCGGCCGCACACCCCTGGCCGCTGACTGCAACGCGGCCCGTCGACGGAGGCCGTCGTCGGTACTTCACCGTCGCCTTGGTCGCGCTCGCGGACGACCCGGCGGTGCTTGCCGATGCCGTCTCGGAGGTCGCGGCCGCCTGTCGGGCGGCCGCGGCTTCCTGGCCGAGATGCGCCGTGTCCTGCGCCCCGGCGGGCAGCTGCTGATCAGCACACGGCCCTACGACGACCTGTTGCGCGATCGTCCGGCTTCGACGCCTCCTCAGGTCCACAGGGGCGCCGAAGCCGACGCGGGAGAGCGAACCCGTCACCTTCCAGCTCTGGCACTGGCACGACGACGGCGAGCACTACGACCTGGAGCACTTCCAGCTCCTCCCGGCAGGCGGAGAATGGCGCGTCCAGGTCCGCCGGACCACCTACTGGGCACTCGGCCGGGACCGGCTGGCCTGCCTCGCAGCCGAAGCCGGGTTTGTCAGCCCTCAGTGGCGGGTGCCACAGGAGACGGGCTTCTTCCAGCCTCTGCTTGTGGCCCGTGCCGGCGAGTAGACGGTTCTATCGCTCGGCTCGGGTGCTGGCGAGGGCGGTAGAAGCGGTCCCGGTTTCGATGATGGTCCGTGATCTTCATGCCACCGCGATGATCCCGCCGGAAGCATCCCGATGCTCCTGTGGCAAGCACCCCGATGACTTCAGAACTCGGGTTCTGGCTCACGTTCTGTGGAGTGTCACTCCCCGCAGCGCAGGACCCTTGACGGCCGGTCGGCTGGGAGCCGTTCTCATGACTGGCCGGGCCCGTCGAGGCGTTCCGTGGGACCGGCGAAGGAGAGGAAGAGAGTCCGCGTGGTGAGCAGCCAGGTGTCATCCACCTTGCGGAACGTGTCTTCGTAGTGCCCCACCTGAACCGGGGGCCGCGGCGGTACGAGGCCCCCGCTGTAGCCGTCGACACGGTACGTGGTGAAGTAGGTGGTGGCGGCGGCGGTGTGCGCGGAGGTCACGGTGACCAGGATGTTGGTGCATATGCGGCGTGACAGTCGGTCTGCGGGCCGGTTGCCGAAGTAGGTGCGTAGCGCGTCGCGACCCGCGATGCGGCGGTCGCCGGCGGGCCATTCCCAGGTACCGTCCTGCGTGAAGAGGTCCGCCACCGAGCCCGGGTCCCCGAGGTCGAGCCGGTGGACGAACTCGACGACCAGCCGTTCACAGGCCCGCTCTGCGAGCAGGAGCTCCATCGAGTCAAGAGTTTCAGCATTCATGATCGACTCATATCAGGTCGCCCCTGCCTGAGGCAGCCCCACCCGAGCCCGGCGCCGGTTCCGGTCTCATGGTCCCAAGAGCCGTCCGTGCCCGTCCGTGGCCGCCCCCACCGCTTGGCGGTTGGCACGTACGGCGGAAGACCCAAGGCGGTCCGGCTCCGGTCCGCAGGATCCGGATGCGGGGTGCGGGTGCGGGGTGCGGGGTGCGGGGTGCCCGGTCAGTGGTCGTTCGGCGTGAGGAGGTCGGCCAGCAGGTGGTGGACGTACGTGGTGTCGAGTCCCTCGGGGCGGAAGAGGATGCGGTACATCGTGGGGGCGACGATGCGGTCGAGGATCGTTTCTATGTCGGGTGCGGCTTCATCGCGGGCGGCCGCGCGGCCGAGGATGACGTCGATCTGCTCGGCCGCGTAGGCCGAGCACTGGCCGGCGTTGGTGCCGTCCGGGTCGCCTAGCAGGGCGTCGCGGATGTAGGCGCGGCCCGTGGGGGCGGCCATCTCCTCCAGGAACTGTTCGGCCCACGCCTCGAGGTCGGACCTGAGGGTGCCCCGGTCCTCCGGCGCCGTCTCGGGCCGCAACCGCTCGACCGCCACGTCCGACATCAGTTCTTGCAGGTCGCCCCAGCGGCGATAGATCGTGGACGGGGTGACTCCGGCCCGGGCGGCCACCAGGGGTACCGTGAGGGCTTCGCGGCCCACCTCGGCCTCGAGTTCGCGCACCGCGGCGTGTACCGATGCCTGCACCCTGGCGCTGCGCCCTCCGGGGCGCACCATGGTCTTTCGGCTCATGGGGCCAGCTTAAAGCAAATATGATGCTTCAAGCGGTCGTCTGGGCCGACGCCAGGCGGCGTGCGGGACGGGTCTGCTCGTAGGCGTGGCCGACGCGCAGCAGCACCCGCTCCCCGAGGGGGCGGCCGAGCAGTTGCATGCCGATGGGCAGGCCTGCCGTGTCGTGGCCGACCGGGACGGACAGCGAAGGCACCCCGGTGATGTTGGCGGGGGCCGAGAGGCGTACGTAGGCGTCGGACGCTCCCTCGACGGTGCCGTCCTGCCAGGTGATCGTTTCCTCGTCCGCCTTCACCGCGGTGGCCGGGACGGTCGGGGCGGCGATCACGTCGACCTCGTCCAGCAGACGGGCCCAGGCCTGCTGCATGAGGGTGCGCGAGCGCTGGGCGCGCAGGTAGTCCCCGGCCGGCATCAGCTCGCCGGCTTCGAGGAGGATCCGTACGTCGTCCTGGTAGCGCTCGGGGACGGCGCGCAGGGTGCGCTCGTGGTAGGCGGTGGCCTCGGGAACCATCAGGCCCCACTGGGTGGCCCGGACGTAGCGCGTCATCGGGATGTCGACCTCGACGAGCTGCGCTCCGAGACTCTCGAGCTCGGCGATGGCGAGCCGGACGGTGGCCTCCACCTCGGGGTGGACGTGGTCGAAGTAGTAGTTGCGCGGCACGCCGATGCGCAGGCCCGTCAGTTCCGTCGCGCCGTCCGGCCGGTAGTGGGGGCGGGGTGCGGCCAGGGAGGCGGGGTCGCGGGGATCGTGGCCGGCAAGGGCAGACAGGACCAGGGCGGCGTCCTCTACGGTGCGGGTGATCGGGCCCACGTGGTCCAGCGACCAGGAGAGGGACGTCACGCCGTGGCGGGGGACGAGGCCGTAGGTCGGTTTGAAGCCGACGACCCCGTTGAGCGCGGAGGGCACCCGGATCGATCCGCCGGTGTCGGTGCCCAGCGCGAAGGTCGCCGCTCCCGCGGCGACGGCGACGGCGGAGCCACCGCTGGAGCCGCCGGCGACCCGGTCCCGGTCCCAGGCGTTGTGGGTCTGGGGGGTGGTCAGACCGTAGGCGAACTCATGGGTGTGCGTCTTGCCGAGCAGGACCGCGCCGGCCGCGGCCAGGCGGGCGGCGACCGTGCTGTCGGCCTCGGCCCGGTGGTCCGCCCGGACCCGGGAGCTGGCGGTGGTGGCCGTGTCGGCGACGTCGATGAGGTCCTTCAGTCCCATGGGGATGCCGTGCAACGGGCCTCGCAGACGGCCGGCTGCGACATCCTGCTCGGCCTCGCGCGCCGCTCGGCGGGCGTCGTGGGCCGCGACGGTGACGTACGCCTGGAGGTGCGGCTCGACCTGGTCGAGGCGGTCGAGGACGGAGTCCACCAGCTCTACGGGGGACAGCTCTCGCGCCCGGATCGCTTCGGCGGCCGCGGCGATGGACAGTTCATACGGCTGCATCGTTCTTCTCCTCTACGGCGCGGTAGGCGGCGGCGGGCGGGGTGTCTCCGAAGTCCAGTTCCCGCAGGACGGAGACGACGGACTGGATGTGGTTGGCGGTGGCGGCGACTGCGGCGATCCGGTCGGCCGGCAGTGGGAGCCCGGCGCGGTCGGCCCAGCGGGCCGCCTCCGAGGGGGTGAGTTCGGCGGCAGTGGACATGGGCGTTCTCTCCTGGTCGGACGGACGGGAGCGGAGGACTGCATGCACATCTAAAGCTAATGGTTTGCTTTAAATGAAGGTAGACCCGAGGGGCGCTTAAAGCAAAACGATTGCTTTTACGGGGAGGGGTCCAGTCCGCGCCCAACGCCGCGTCAGGTGCAGCTGCGCCATGCCCGCGCCCCGCCGCCGCCCGCACCCGCGCCGACTTCCCGGCCCCCTCGACGTATCGATCGCCGCCTTCCCGCCGGGGCTGCTTCCAGTGCGCCGACGCCGCTGCACCCCATGCACCGCCTGCATCCCCCGCACAAGGACCGATGGAGCCTGAACGCCCTGACCATCACGGCCGTCTTCAGCGCCTGCGCCCTGACCCTGCTGGCGGCCCTGCAGACCGATGGATTTCAAGCGCCTGACCAGTTCCGGGCGGCGTCCCGGCAGCGGCCCGGAACCGGTCAGGCGCCCGGACTTGTCGACGACGGATGCGACCTGCATCGACAGTGCCGCACGCAGGCTGATCCCGGTGTTCGACCCGCGGTGGCCCCGCATGTGGCTGTGGTCCCAACTCCCCGTTGAAAAAAGGTTGTTAGGACATCAGTGCGATCACCTATCCTGATCATGAGACCTTCGGAGATCGAACAATTCTCCGGATGAACACGATGTCATCGACCGAACGGGGGACATTTTCGTATGTCCAAGAACATCGCCGCACGCGCCGCCGTGGCCGCCGGCAGCCTCGCCCTGGCCGCCACCGGAATCCTCGCCGGCGCGGGTACGGCATCCGCCGGCTCCAGCGGGCAGCAGATCTCCTACACGGACCACGCGACGCCCGGCTACCGGCACTCGATCGAGCTCTACGGATACAACCAGAACGGCGAGGAGAGCCTCGGCTGTTTCAACATCAACTCGGGCAGCACCACCAAGATCTCCGGCTGGTGGTGGCGGGGCGACCTCACCGTCAAGGTGTACAACAGCTACAACTGCCAGAACAACTACAGCTGGGGAACCCACGTCTCCGTCCCGTACTCGCAGAACGGCGACTGGACCTACGTCACCGGCTACTAGACCAGTGCGGCCTGACCACGGGGGACGTGGGCCACGCGTGATCCACGGGTAGGACGGCGCGAGATCGCACCGCGTGCGGCCCTTGCCGTGATCGCGTCGCCCCACCCCGCTCGTCGGTGAGCGCCGCCACGAGAACCCGCGCCCGCCCTTCGCCCTCGGCCCGAGGACGAAGGGCGGGCGTCTGCCGTTGCCGAGCTCGTGCCGGTGAGGTCGGGGCGCCTTGGACGAGGTCAGGAAGTCGCGGCGATGGCGGCCGGCTCAAGCAGCCCGGCGACCGCCCCCAGCGTGAACCCGAGCCCGCTGTGCGGACTTGATCACCCGTAGCACGGTCACCGCGTCCTCGCCGTACGGGCTGCGACCGCCGTTGCGCCACAGACACCGCATCCGCCCACACCCCACAAGAGCAAGGCGTAGCAACGACGGCTGCTGCCGGCCGCCGGCCGTCTGCACCTCATGCGACTCGCTGCCGTTCACGAAGAGATGTCGCCGTGGTGGTGGGCCGAGTTGCAGGAGCTGCCGAAGGGCCGTCGGCTGGGCCGTAGACGTGACCCATGGACGACCGTTCGATGCGTTCGACGCCCTCAAGACGATTTCCTACGATGCCCCCGGCGCCCAGCCCGGACAGCAGGTCACGGGTGGGGTGACGCGTCTGCCCGCAGGCTGCCGGCTGCCGCCGACCTCGCGCGGATCACTCGGCGCGAGCCCCTTCCGGGCCGGGCCGCGAGCCCGCGACACCGGGACATGCGAGCCCACCGGTCCCCAGCCCCGGATCGGCCCGAAGAGGTGGAAGGCCGCCTGTGATGCCGGACGCCCGCCGCTCGGGCGGCGGGCGTCCGGGCTCACCGTTCGGCCGGCCGGGGCGGGTCAGATCTTGCCGCAGTACCAGTCGGTCTTGGAGTTGAAGACCCAGTACATGGCGCTGCGGGTCTGCGGGCCGTAGGTGCCGTCCACTCCGATGTGCATGCGGTCCTGGAAGATGCGTACCGCGCCGGCCGTCTCGTCGCCGTAGATGCCGTCCACGCCCAGGCTGTTGGCGCCGTTACACACCCAGAGCGTGTACTGGAGCCGGTAGACGGCGTCACTGGTCATTCCCTTGCGCAGGACGCAGTTCGTCGAGCCGCTCGACGTCGACGGGACGTCGGTGTAGAAGTCGCCCTGCCAGATCCGGGTCTCGCTGGTGCAGTTGGGCGTGGCCGCGCTCGCGGTCGGGGCGAAACCGACGAGGGTGGCCGCGATCGATGCGGCGGTCATGCCGAGTGCGGCGATGCGTCGCTTCATGAGGTGCTCCCGTAGCGGGGTGGAGGAAGGGATCCGGGATGCCCCCCGTGGCATCCCGAACGAATCCGGCCACCGGGCCGGACGGCGATCAGCTTACGGGCTAGATTCGAACTGACAATCGAATATAAGTAGTTGGCGTGGCCCGTCGCCACGCGGCGTGCGCTCGCAGCGGGCAGAGGCAGGGCCGCGCTCGACCGGCACCCTCCCGTCTCTCCTCAGGAGGCGGGCTGCGGGGCTGCCGGTTCCCCATGGTCGGGAGTTTCGTGGCGGGCGAGGTGGTCGGCGCGGGAGGCACAGGCCCCCGAGGGGGCCGACGCGCAGCTCGGAGACGCAGACCAGGGCGGCCGCGAGGAGTGCGGTTTCAGGTCGGCCGCGACCGCGGAACTCGCCCGCGTCGCTGCCTGGACGGCCGTCGACCGGGGCCACCGCAGCACCGCCCAGCAGCACTTCATCCGCGCCCTGCGCCTCGCCCGCTCAGCCGGCTCGTACGTCCTGGCTGCGCCGAGCCTGCGCGCCTACCTCCAAGACCAACCCGCCGGGGCCATCGGCAGACTTGGCCGCGATTTCACGGCCTTCCCGGCTCGTACCGGCTCTACCCGGCCTCCGCCGCGTACCGCCCCGGCTCCCGGTGAGCCTTCCGCAGGGCGGGCCGGAGTGACGGGCGGGGCACATCGTCACTCGGGGAAGGTTCCGGTGGGGTCGATGGCCTGGTTGACGCGGTGGCCGATGGTCCGCAAGGTGCGCTGCTGGGCCTGGGTGAGCGGGTCGAAGACGAGGCGGCGGACCTCCTCGACGTGGCCCGGGGCGGTGGCGACGACCTTCTCCCACCCTGCGTCGGTGAGGACGGCCAGGGTGTAGCGGCCGTTCTCCGGGTCGGGGGTGCGGCGCACCCAGTCCTGCTTCTCCAGGCGCTTGACGACGTGGGAGAGGCGGGAGAGCGAGCCGTTGACGAGGAGCGCCAGGTCGCTCATGCGCATGGTGCGTTCGGGGGCCTCGGAGAGGTTGGCCAGGACCTGGTACTCGAAGTGGCTGATCTGGGCGTCGTGCTGCAACTGGGTGTCCAGCGCGGTCGACAGGTTGATCACCATGGCGGCCAGGGAGAGCCAGGTCTGCCGTTCCTCGGTGTCCAGCCAGCGGGGCTCATGCGTGTCCATGGGCCCATCCTAGCTTGATCCTTCAAGTTAAATCCAATCCCCGATGCTTGACGCTTCAAGTTAAGCGGGCTAGCTTTGAACTTGAAGTTTCAAGTCAATGGATGGGAAATCCCCTGATGAACACTGCCCTGTGGGTCATTGCCGGTGTCCTCGCGCTCGCGTTTCTGGCGGCCGGACTGATGAAGATCAGCCAGCCGCGAGAGAAACTGGCCGCCTCCGGCATGGCCTGGACCGCGGACTTCTCCCCGGGGGCCGTCAAGACGGTCGGCGCCGTCGAGGTGCTCGGTGCCGTGGGGCTGATCGTCCCGGCCGCGCTCGGCGTCGCCCCGGCCCTGGCGGCCTGGGCCGCCCTCGGACTCGCGGCGACCATGCTCGGCGCCACCGCGCTGCACCTGCGCCGCAAGGAGGCGACCGCCCTCCTGGTCGCCCTGCTGCTGCTCGGCCTGGCCGCCGTCGTGGCCTGGGGCCGCTTCGGCCCCTACGCCTTCTGAGCCCCGCCCCCTCCCTGTCCTCTCTGCCCTCCCCCAGCGTGATCTCGTAGTCAAGGAGTTCGACATGATCAACCGCCGCAACGTACTGAAGGGCGCGGGCGCCGCCGCCCTGGGCGCCCTCGCCCTCACCGCGGTAGCCACGGGAACCGGCCTGGCAGCCCCGGCCGCCAGCACCCCGGGACCCCTCGGAGACCCGGCCTCCACCTCGCAGGCCGAGTCGTCCTGGCCGACCAACCTCACCCACGAGGAGCGCAGGAACCTCAAGACCTTCGACGACCTGGACCTCAACATCTACTCCGGCCAGCACTGGGACCGGATCGAAGAGAGCCACGCCAAGAACATCCGCGTCCACTGGCCCGACGGCCACTACACGGACGGCCTCGACCGGCACATCGCCGACATGAAGAACCAGTTCACCTGGGCGCCGGACACACACATCACCGAGCACCCGAACCGCATCGCCAAGGGCAACCTCACCTCGGTGACCGGCGTCATGCAGGGCACCTTCACCCGCCCCATGCCGGACGGCAAGGGCGGCTTCATCCAGCCGACCGGCAAGAAGTTCTCCGTCAACATGGTCACGGTCGGCATCTGGAACAAGGCCGGAGTCATGGAAGAGGAGTTCCTCTTCTGGGACAACCAGACCTTCTACAAGCAGCTCGGCCTCGCCTGACCCGTTGCGTGGCCCGGCGATGCGGGAACCACCGGACCGCGCGACGACGAGGCCCCCTGCCCCACCACCCGCCGAAGCCGCGCCTGAGGCGGGAGAGCGGGCCCTGCCCCGTCGGCTGCGGTCCCCTGCGAGAATCCCGGCATGCCCGGTCCCACCGCAGAAGAGCTCCTCGCCCCAGTCCACGGGCTGTCCCCCGAGCGTGCCCAGGAGATCGCCGACCACCACGGCGTCTCCGTCATCCACGCCATCGTGATCGCCACCAGACTCATCGGTGACCACCCCACCGGGCTGCGGGCCGCACGAGGCACCCGACAACCCCGTAACCGGGAGACCGGACGGCATGGTCAGGGCGCGGAGGACCCGGATGTACTCCTGCGCGATGGTCACCCGCGGCTGTTCGCCGCCGCGCCGACACGGAGCCGGGGCGGCTTCCGGCGCAGCGGCCGCCGGCCCGGCGGCCGGGTGGTGGCCCGGTCAGTGGGTGGTGGCGGGAGTGAAGGCGTCGAGGGACTCCGGGAGGGTCTGGCCGCCGTCGACGGTGAGGGTCTGGCCGGTGATGAACGCGGCCTCGTCCGAGGCGAGGAAGAGCACCGCGTGCGCGATGTCCGCGGTCTCCCCGAGCCGGCCCAGCGGGATCGAGGCCGCCATCCGGCGCAGGTAGGGCTCGCCCAGTGCCGCCAGACCCTCGGTGCGGACGTTGCCGGGCAGCACGGCGTTGACCGTGACGGCGTACGGGGCCAGCTCCAGAGCAGCACCGCGAAGGAATCCCAGCTGCCCGGCCTTGCTCGCCCCGTAGTGGGACCATCCCGTGTAACCCGTGGTGGGACCGGTGATCGACGAGGTGAGCACGATGCGGCCCCGGCCCGCCCGTCGCATGGCGGGCATGCAGGCCCTGACCGCCAGGATCGTCCCGCGCAGGTTGACGGCCAGGACCTCGTCGACATCAGCCGCCGTCATCTCGCCGAGCGGCTTCTCGGGGAAGATGCCCGCATTCGCGCAGAGCACGTCGAGCCGCCCGTGGCGGTCTTCGGCCTCGGCCGCCATGTCCTCGATCGCCTGCGGGTCCCGCAGGTCCACGCCCATCCCGCAGACCCGGCCCCCGGTGGACTCGGCGACCTCGCGCGCCACCTCGGCGGCGACCGACGCGGTACGGCCCGTCAACACGACAGCCGCGCCGCGCCGCGCGAACAGCTCCGCGATCCCCCTCCCGATGCCCCGCGTCCCGCCCGTCACGATCACGGACCGGTCGTGCCAGTGGGTCATCGTCATGTGCCGTACCTCGCCGTGCCGTCGGTCCGCATCCCGACGTCGGATCGGTCGGGGCGGTGACCACCGTAGTGAGATGTCCGGAGGGCGGGGAGCGTTCCACCCCCGAACGGGCGAATCGGTGGCCCGCACCTGCGACCACAGAACCACCGAACCACCGAACCACCGAAGGACTCATGAACCGCCCTGTACGTGCAGGCCGTACGGCCGCCGTTCGTGGGCCGTGCGCTCAGGGGTGGAGCGCCAGGTTCATGGTGCTTAGCGTAGGTGAGGCATGTGAGGGTGCATATTGCAACAACATCACCGGTTCTGGTGAATAGTGCCGCCGTATCGGTTTGGTTCTCACCGATCTGATCACGATGCGATCGGCATCCGTTTACAGAGAAGGTGGTTCCGAATGACCAGTGACCAGACTCCGTCGGTCACCGAAGCGACGCTCACCGACATCGCCACCAACGGCATCTGGGGCCCGGGCCACGGCGTCAGCCAGGCCGTCGTCGACGTGTCCAGGGCGCTGCTCGCCTCCCTCCAGGGCGAGGAGGGCGTCGAACTCCCGCCGGAGCTCTCGGAGCTGGTGGCCGAGGTGCAGCGAATCGGCACCTTCACGCTTCCCCGGATCGTCACGCACGACGGCACCCGGCTGTCCGCGTTCAGGATCAGGCTGAACGGCGACGCCCCGCGTCCCGTGGTGATCGTGCCCGCCGGCTGGAACCCGTTCGGCTGGCTGCCCTTTCTCTACTCGTACCTCAAGCTGGCGCAGCGCGGCTACCACGTGCTCGCCTACTCGCCGCGCGGCATCGGCATCGAGGGCTGGCCGTCGACCTCCGAGGGGTTCGTCGACGTGGCCGGGCCCAACGACTGGGCCGACGGCTCGCACGTGATCGACTACGCGCAGGAGTCCCTCGAGCCCAGCCGGATCGGCTTCCTCGGCGAGTCCTACGGCTCCGGGATCAGCCAACTGATCGCCGCGCACGACCCGGCCGGCCGGGTCGACGCCGTAGTCGCACTGAGCACCTGGGGGAACCTCGCCACCAGTCTGTACAACAACGGCACCCGGCACCTGGAGGCCGTGCAGGCGCTGATCGACTTCACCGGCGGCCCGCTGGAGAAGAAGTTCGACGAGAGGACCCAGCAGGTCCTCAAGGACTTCCTGAGCGGCCGGAACCTCGACGAGGTGGTCGAGTGGGGCACCGAGCGCTCCCCGGAGACGTACGTCGACCAGACGAACGCGCGAGGCATCCCGACGTTCATCTCGAACACCTGGCACGAGACGCTGTTCCCGGTCAACCCGGTGCTCGACCTCTTCGAGCGGCTGACCGTGCCGAAGCGGCTGAACCTGTGGATCGGCGACCACGGCGCCCCCGAGGGCCCCGGCCTGGCCGGGCTGGTGCCCGGGGTGCCGTTCCCCGGGCTGGCCGTGCCGACGCAGGAGGCCTACGAGTGGCTGGACCACCATCTGCTCGGCGTCGCCAACGACGTGCCGAACTGGCCGGCGGTGAACAGCCAGAGCATGTTCACCTACCAGACGGTCGCCAACCCGGGCGACACCGACCGGATCACCGTCCCGGCGCGCCGCGAGACGTACGCGTCCTGGTACGAGGCCGCCACCGGCAGCGAGACCTGGTACCTCACCGGTGCCGGCGAGGCCGGTGACGGTTCGCTGACCGACAAGCCGGCCGTCGGGTGGTCGCGGGACTTCGAGGCCGGCGCCCTGACCTCCTCCATCGCCGGGGAGTTGCTCAAGGCCGGGCAGCGGGAGTGGTTCGGCAACCCCGGTACGTACAAGTTCGCGGAGTTCGAGCGCGACCAGCTGCTGGTCTGGTCGACCGACCCGCTGACCGGCTCCGGTGAGGTGGCCCGCCGGATCCGGGGCGCCGCCACCGTGCGGCTCACCATCCGCAGCAGCGTGGACGCCGCCACGGTGGTCGCATACCTGTACGACGTCGCCCCCAACGGCACCGCCAGGATCATCACCCACGAGCCGTACACGGCCACCGACTTGACCCCGAAGGGCGACACCACCCTCGTCTGGTACCTCCAGGCCGTCTCCTACGACCTGCCGGTCGGTCACCGCCTCGCCCTGGTGGTCAACAGCCGTGACCCGCTGTACTCCTACGCGGGCTCGGACCTCCCCGCCCTCACCACCACCACGGTCGGCTCCGTGAGCGGGAGCGAGGCCCGGCTGGAGCTGCCGCTGGGCTGATACCCCGGGGCTCCACCGCCCGTACGGCAGCCCGCCGATCGGTGTGCGGCGGGCTGCCGTACGGGGTCGCCAGGGCCCCCTCCCGTGCTGCGGGCCCGCCCTCCGCCTCCGCCGGTA
Source organism: Streptomyces sp. NPDC004667 (assembly GCF_040609475.1). Lineage (NCBI taxonomy): Bacteria > Bacillati > Actinomycetota > Actinomycetes > Kitasatosporales > Streptomycetaceae > Streptomyces > Streptomyces sp. NPDC004667. Next base: position 72,449 of record NZ_JBEXKC010000012.1, read on the forward strand.
CGCGGCCCGAACGCACCCGGCCGCCCGGGTACGCGATGATGGCCCGAAGCGGTCTGGCGTTCCCCTGCCGGCCGTCCACAGGAAGTGGACTACGGGGATTGACGCTCGGGGCGGTGGACCCGGGGCGGGAGAGGGCAGGCGGAGGGATGAGCACGACTGATGACCGGGTGTACTGCGGCGACGAGGGCCACGTGGTCCGGCCCGCTCCGGGCCGGGTGTACGTGAGGCTGGCGGGTGGCCCCCTGGACGGTCAGCTCCTCGACGTGACCAGCCTGTCCCTGCGGGAGTGGGCGGAGGGCGTACTCCTGATCACCGACCGCGGGCTGTACGGGCCCGGCGGCCGATCCCTGTACAGCCCTTCCGAAGCCGACCCGCAGGGCCCCTTCCGCTGGGAAGGCGACACGCCCTGAACCCTGGCCTCCGGCCGGTGCCGGAGGCCGGTCCGCTGCGGGGTCGTCGACCGGGTTCGGGTCAGCTGATGGTGTTCAGCATCGCTTCCTCGACGTGGTCGGCGGCGTTGCGGTGGCCGAGGGCGTTGGGGTGCACGAAGGACAGCTGGTCGGGGAGGGTGACGAAGCCTTCGACCCACTTCCTGTCGTCGCAGACGCTGTGGTCCCGGGAGGAGGCGTAGAGGTCGACGAAGCCGGCGGCGTCCTGCGTGCCGGTGGAGTCGTCGATGGCCTTGTTGAGGGGTTCCAGGACGTCGTGGCGCAACCAGGCCAGGTCGCCCTGGGTGATCGTGCCGAACTTGGTCAGGTCGCCGAAGCCGCACTTGGAGACGTCCTTGGGGATGACCGTGGGGTAGCCGACGGCCAGGATCTTCGCGTGCGGGGCGCGCTGGTGGAGCACCGCGAGCATCCGGTCGTATGCATGGCGCACGGTCTTCAGCCGGTTCGGGACGCCGGCGGCCAGGGCGTCCTTGCACGGGGTGCCCTTGCCGTCGTTCTCGCCGCCCAGCTGCGCGCACTTGGTGAGGAAGTCGGCGAAACCGAGGGAGTTGCCGCCGACTCCGACGGTGATGACGTCGGTGTCCGCGCCTACCGCCGCAGACTGAGGGGGAACCGGAGGGAAGGGGTAGTCCGGGTCCTCGGAGATGGGCGGCAGGTGACGGCCGATCGGGTGCTGGGGTGTGTCGGTGACGTTCTCGACGGTGGCGGCGCCGCAGCTGACGTTGGTCAGCTCGAACAGGCCGCCGAGATCGCGGTCGACGACCTGGGGGTAGGACCGGTCGGTGCGCTCACATCCGTCGCGCGGGACTTCGAAGGTGTTGCCCGCGGCGTGGATGACGCCGGCGGTGTAGGAGTCGCCCAGGGCGACCCACTGCTTCTGCTCGGCCGCGGCGGCGGGGTGCGCCCCGGCGAACTGGGCGGGGACGGCGGCGCCTGCGGTGAGAGCTGCGGCCGAGCCGAGCAGGGCCAGACGAGTGCGGAAGCGGGTCACGATTTCTCCATGGATACGGTGTTGATATCGCTTTGACCCTAAGCGGAGAGTTACCGTGTGCGCTAGATACAATACAGACAGTCACCAAGTGTGGTGGGGTGCGCCCCGCGCGGGTGACGGGGGTTCAGCGTGTCGACCGCTTGACCCCTCTTGGTGACCGCTGCTGCGCGGTTCGTGCGCAGCACGGGAAGGTTCTTGATCGACCGCGAGGGTCCCGGCTGCAACACCTCTTCTCGGTGGCTGTCTTGTTCTCGATCACCGGCGGACCGCGATGGTCAGGTGGCGGGAAGGAGGGCGGCGACGAGGACGGCGAATTCCTCGGGGTCGAGGATGCGGATGCCCAGTTCTTCGGCCTTGGTGCGCTTGGAGCCGGCCTTCTCTCCCGCTACGACGAGGGTGGTGCGCTTGGACACCGACGACGACGCCTTTCCGCCGGCCCGCTCGATCAGTTCGTTCATCTCGTTCCGGGACAACAGCGCGAGGGGGCCGGTCATGGAGCCGGTCACCACGACGGCCTGTCCGGCCAGCGGGGCGCCTGCCGAGTCCTCGCCGTCGTTCGCGTCGGTCGCGTCGTTCGCTTCCGTCGCGTCGTTCGCTTCCGTCGCGGGCTTGTGCGGCTCGGTGACCTGTGTGCCGACCTGCTGGGCCTGGAGTCTGTCGAGGAGCGGGGCGAGTTCGACGAGTTCGGCCGCGATGACGCGGGCCTTCTCGGTGCCGATGCCGTCGACCCCGGCCAGTGCGTCCGCGTCGGCGGCCCGGATCGCGGCCATCGAGCCGAAATGCGCGGCGATCCGGCGGGACATCGTACGCCCGGTGCCGCGGACCCCCAGGGCACAGAACACGCGGCTCAGCGCGGCCCCGCGGGCGGTCTCGATCGCGGCCAGGAGGTTGGCGGCGCTGGTCTCACCCATCCGCTCCAGACCGAGGAGCTGCTCGCGGGTCAGTGTGAACAGGTCGGCGACGTCCTTGACCAGGCCCGCCTCCACCAGCTGGATCGTGCGCGTGCCGCCGAGACCTTCGATGTCGAGCTGGTCCCGGCCCGCCGCGTAGATCACCGAGGCCACGGCCTGACAGCTCCGGCCGCGCACGCACCGCCACCGCTGCTCGGAGGTGTCGATCGCGTCGCCACAGCGGGGGCACGCCTCGGGGAAGGCGATCGGGCTCTCGGCGCCGGTGCGCTGGTCGGCCAGTGGCGCCTCGACCCGGGGGATCACGTCGCCGGCCCGGTACACGAACACCTGGTCGCCGATCATGAGCCCGCGACGGGTGATGTCGGAGGGGTTGTGGAGCGTGGCGTAGGTGACCGTCACCCCGTCGATGACGACGGGCTCCAGGACCGCACGTGGGGCGATGATCCCGGTCCGGCCGACGTTCCACTCCACCGCCAGCAGGCGCGTCACCGTGTGCTCGGCCGCCAGTTTCCGGGCCACCGCCCACCTCGGGGCGCGCGAGCCGTTGCCGGCCTGCCGCTGGTCCTCGGCCGTGTCGGCCTTGACGACGACACCGTCGATCCCGAACGGCAGGTCTGCGCGCAGGCCGGCGATCACGTCGATTCGTTCCTGCACCTGCTCCACGGTCTCGCACCGCATCGGGGCGGCGGCCGAGCCGGCGGCCGTGTTCGCGCCGAGCGCGGCCAGCCTCTCCAGCAGAGCCGCGTGGCCGAGGTCTTCCAGGCCGATCGCGCTGTAGGCGAAGAAGGTCAACTCGATCCGGTAGGGGCGGTCCTTGGCGCGCAGCGTGCCGGCCGCCCCGCTGCGCGGGTGCGCGAAGGGCGTGGCCTCGTGGGCGAGCCGGATCCGGTTGGCCTCCTCGAACTGCGCGGTCGTCAGCAGCACCTCGCCTCGGAACTCGACGTCGATCGGCTCGGTGAGTACGGGCGGCAGACCGAGGACGGCTTCGGCGGCGTGGGTGATGTCCTCGCCGGCCAGGCCGTCGCCGCGGGTGAGGACCTGGACGAGCCGGCCGCTCCGGTACCGGGCGGCCACCGCGAGGCCGTCGAGCTTGGGCTCCACACACCACGCGGCCACGGGGTGCCCGAGACGCCTTTCCAGCCCTGCGGCCCACTCGGCGAGTTCGTCGGCGTCGAAGACGTTGTCGAGGGAGAGCATCGGCACCGAGTGCGGCACGTCGCCCTGCACGGCCCCGCCCGCCACCTTCCCGGTGGGCGACTCGGCGAGCACCTCGTCCGGGTGGGCCTCCTCGTAGGCCGCGATGGCGCGCAACAGCCCGTCGTACTCGTCGTCACCGAGCGGGGTGGTCCCGTCGCCGTAGTACGCGGCCGACGCCGCCAGGGCGGTGGTCACGGCCTCCACGTAGGCGGCGGGAGAGGGCAGGGAACTGTTTTCGGTCATGAAGGTCATCATCCTGCCCCCCACTGACAACGCCGCCGCCCGACGCCGCCCGACGCCGCCTTGCCGCGGCACGCGAGCGACCCGTCCGCGGCACAGGTGGGCAACCGCGACGGCCCGCTAATCGGCACCGCCCTCGCGGTCGATCGCCCGGACCGGAACCGGCTCTCGGCGGATCGTACAGATGCACTTCTTGACCTGCGGAGATGCTGCTCGTTACCGGCCGGCCTTGAGGGGGTTATTGTCGTCCGGTCACGGACGGCAATCGGTCGTCCGGTCAACCCGAGGGGACCGACATGACTGATCTGAACTCGCTGCGGGCAAGCCTTGCGTCAGGTGAGCACGAGTTCGCCGACACCCTGGCCTTCGTCGCCGCGCATTACGCATACCAGCCACAGGCGTTCCGCAACGGGGAACTGGAGAATGCCGCGGGTACGAACGAGGGCTCCTGCAAGACGCTGGGACTGGCCCTGCTGGAAGGGCTGAGCGACCAGGAGGCGCTGCTGGCCTTCGGCGAGCACTACCGCAGTGTGCTGGCGACGCCGAACGACACTGATCACGGCAACATCCGCAACCTCATCGCCCATGGCCTGGACGGCGTGAGCTTCGCCGGGCAGCCGTTGACCCGCAAGGGCTGAGCAGCCGATTCCGGGCGAGGTGGCCCTCGGGCGCCCTTGAGCAGCCAGTCGCGCAGGTCGAGGGGCGGCGGCAGCGGGGGTTCGTGCGGCAGGCTCCTCGGGAGTCAGGTGCCGGAGTTGTCGACGAACCCCACGATGTCGAGGTATTCGATGGTGGGCGGGGCGCCGTAGATCCCCGTCACCTTGTCGACGAGCTCCTTCGTGAAGAAGGCACGGGCCTTCTCCTCGTCGTCCCACACGTAGAAGTTCCTTGCGTGAACGCCGTCTTCGTCGAGCATGAAGCTCTTGAAGCGAAGGCCGGCCATGCCCTCGAACGGCGCTCGGAGTTCACCGGCGGTCTTTGCGAGAGTTGCACGATCAAACTTGTCGGTCCGCGTGAAAGTCACGAGCACGCCGATCATCGGGCCTCCTGTCGATGGGGTGAGCAACAGTCGATCGAGTGACGCTAGCGGCGGATCCTAGTACACGCGGCAGGACTTTCTGACGGTTGGGACGCGAGTCGGAGGTGCGGATCGAGGTCGGCGGCGCAGACCCGGAAGCATGTCGAGCTTTGCTTGCGTGAAGCTGAGCACGTCGTGAAGGGGCCGTGCGGCGGCTACGACGCTCCGCAGGCGGCCAGTGCGGTTCGCGCCAGTGCGCGCAGCCAGGTGTGGGCGTGGTCGGTGTCGTAGCGCTGGTGCCACGACAGGTACACCGGTGCCGAGGGGAGTTCGAGCGGCAGGGGGAGTACGACCAGGCCGAGGTCGGCGGCCGAGGTGCGGGTGGTGACTTCGGGGACGCTGATCAGGAGGTCGGTGCCGCGCGCGAACTCCAGCGCCGCCGCTTCCGTGGGGGCGGCCGCCACGACGCGGCGGGTGAGGCCGAGCCGGCCGAGGGCGTCGTCCAGGGCGTTGCTGAGGTTTCCGCGGCGCGAGACGGTGACGTGTTCGGCGGCGGCGTACTGCTCTGCGGTGATGCTTCGGGCGCGGGTGAGGGGGTGTCCCTGCCTCACGACGGCGACGAGGCGGGTCTCGCCGACGCGCTCGGCGCGGATGTCGGGTGCGCTCGGGTGGTTGGCGTTCGCCTCCAGGTCGACCTCGCCGCGTCGCAGTTCGGGGGTGTCGGTGCTCGATTCCGCGACGAAACGAAGTCGCACGCCCGGCGCCTGTCCGCGTACGGCCGCGAGCAGCGCGGGGCCGCTGAGGGCGACCAGGGAATCGTGCCAGCGGAGTGTGAAGGTGCGTTCCAGCGTTGCCGGATCGAGTTCACGGCTGGGTGCCAGCACGCCCCGGACCTGGTGCAGCAGCTCGTGCACCTGTTCCCGGACGGCGATCGCGTAGGGCGTCGGGGTCATGGTGCGGCCGGTGCGCACCAGGATCTGATCCCCGGTCGTGCGCCGGATGCGGCCCAGACTCCGGCTCATCGCGGGGGCGGTGACGTGCAGGCGTGCGGCCGCCCCGGCCACGCTGCCCTCCTCCAGCAGCGCGTCGAGCGCGGTGAGCAGATTCAAATCCAATTGCATGGGAGTAATCCCGGACGTGCTTGACATGCATTTGATGTTAACGGAGGGGATGCGTAGCGTCATCACCACGGCGCAGGACGGAACGCACGGCCCGGCCCGAGACCTTCGTCAACACCCCTTGCCCAGAAGGGAGTACCACCATGTCCGCAACCCTTCAGACCCCTGACACCGCCCTCTCCGACGCCGACCTGCTCGACCGGACCGCGGCCGCCGTGCGTGAGGCCGGTTCGGCGCTGCGCGAGCGGTTCGGCGAGGTGGTCCGCTACGAGAGCCGCGAGGAGCTGATGGGCGCGCTCGCCGCGAATGACGACACGGCCCTCGGTATCCTGCGGCCCCGCCTCACGGCTCTGCGCCCGGACGCCGGCTGGGTGGAGGACGAGCTGGACGGCGGGGCGCTGCCGTCCGGGGAGTGGTGGGTCGTGGACCCGGCCGAGGGCAACGTCAACCACCTGCACGCGCTGCCGGAGTGGGCGGTGACCGCCACCCTGCACCTGACGAACGTGGCCGCCGGCCGCATCGACGCCTTCTGGCAGTTCGCCGGCGCCCGCGCGGACCTGCTGCCCGGCGCGCTCCTCGTCACCGAGGCCGGCGGACGGATCACCGACACCGAAGGCCGCCCCTGGACCCCGCAGAGCGCAGGCTTCCTGGCCGCCGCGCCCGGCGTCCACGCGACGGCCGTCGCCACGCTCACCCGCTGACCCCGGACCGGCACACCGCCTTCCCCTCCTCGGAGCGGTGGAGGCTCCATCCGTCAAGACGGCCCGCTCGGTCGGATGGACGCTTCGCCCGGCCATTCCTCACCCGCCCGCGCCCAACGTGACTGACGGTCCGTCATATTGGGTCACGGGGGGGGTGATGTCGGTAGGTCACCCCTGTCGTCCACCGTCATCGTGAAGGAGTTCAGCATGCGCAAGAAGATGGCAGCCGCATTGGGCAGCGCCGCACTGCTCGCCACCACGCTGCTCAGCGGATCCGCGTCGGCAGCTCCCGCAGGGGCCGCCTGGCTGTGCGGGGACGCCTGGTACTCCAGCCGCGCCGAGGGCCACGCCTGGATCCAGTACTGCGAGGACAAGAACGTCATCGTGGCGACCGTGACGGACGACAAGGCGGACGGTCGTTGCCCGCGGGTCTCCGGCTACCTCTACAACAGCCGGTCCTACGTCCACTCCCAGTCCGTCGGGCCCAAGGGCGCCTCCCGGTACGTCGAGATCTTCGCACCCGGCGGTGACTGGTTCTACGTGGCCGGCGTGACCTGGGTGAGCTGCTGACCCACAACGGCCGACTGGCGGCCGGGGCACCGGCCGTCAGTCGCCCCAGCGCCGCACGCGTCGAACGCGAGCGCCAGCCGGCGGGCCCGGATGCGGAGGGCTTCGTCCTGGTGGATGATGCGGTCTTCGACTCCCGAGCGAACGATCCGGGTGTCGCCGTCGGCGAGCGCGGCCACTCGGCGCAGGTGGTCCGTGGTCAACGCGGAGGAGCCGAGGGCTTCCAGCGCGTCGCACGCCCCTGAGGGATCCGCGTCCTGTTCGGCGGAGCGCAGGGCCACCTCGGCGAGCGCGGTGCGGTCGAGCGAGGCCGGGTCTGCGACGGCCGTGAGGGCCACCACCGCGGCCGGTGCCCGGACCGGATCGCCGAGAGCGGCTTCCAGACGGGCGGCGAGCGGCCGGCCCGCCGGGCCGAGCAGCGCCGCCACCCGGGCTGCCCGCACCACCGACCACCGGGACCAGGGGCTGCGTTCGGCGCGGGCGAGTACCGAGTCGAGAACGGCAACGGCCGCGGCGGCGTCTGCGGTGACGCGCCAGAGGGCTTCGGCGAGCGCCGTGTCCGCGTCCAGCCCGGGAGTGGTGTCGCCGTCGGAGCCGCTGAGTGCCTCGCGCAGGAGCGGGGCCAGCGTCGCTCCCCGGGAACCGAGCAGGCCGACGGCCGCGGCGGCCCCTGCGAGGTCACGGCCGCCCCGTAGTTCCCGTTCGAGGCAGCTCAACAGCGGTGCGGGCTCGTCGGCGAGGGTGTACAGGGCCTTCGCCGCGTGCAGGACTCCTTGTTCGGCCGCTGCCCGCAAGGAGTTGATGGCCCGCGTGCGATCCGGCAGAGCGCCGGCCTCGGCAACGGAGGCGATGGCCCGGGCTGCCTGGCTCGGATGGTGCGGGAGCGCCGCGCACAGCTCGGGCAGCGCAGGCGCGGCGTCGGCGCCCCATCCCGCCAGCAGGCCGGTCAGCTGCGACGGTTCGTTGCCGTTCAGGGCTTCGGGCCGGCAGAGGCGGCCCCGGACGGCGTCAAGGAGATCCCCGTCGAAGGGCAGGACACGGGCAGCGGGGTTCCGGCGGCCGGTGGCGGCGTCCAGGGCCCGTGGGCGCCATCCGAGGCTCGCGGCCAGGAGGGGAACCGCCCGAGCGGGCGCGACGAGCACGAGCGCGGCCAGGGCCCGGTCGGCGTGGTCGTCGTCCTCGTGCGGGTTCCGTCCGGCGAGCGGCGCGAGGACGTCCGCAGCCGGTGCGGCGACGCTACCCAGTCGGCCGAGGAGGGAGGACGTGTCGATCACGGACTTCTCGTCGACGGCCGCCGCGCACAGGCTCGGCACCAGCCGCGGCGGGGCACTGCGGGAGAGCATGCAGGCGCGGTCGGCCGCCCAGAGACCTTCGGCCCGCACCTCGGCGCGGCCGTCACGCAGGGCCGCGTCGAGCAGGACGAACGCTGCCTCACGCTCCGGCCGGCGTCCCCTTCCCAGGAGGGCCTCGACGACGGCGGCCAGCGGCTCACCGCGTCGGAGGTCGAGGCCGGAGCGCAGGGCGTCGGCGGGCAGCAGGGACATCATCGTCACGTGCAGGGTGTCGGTCCACGGAGCGTCCGCGTCGAGGCGGGCGAAGACGGCGGCCATGCGCACCTGCGCGGGCCGGGACGGGTCCAGGACCGTGGCCGCCACCGCCGCTCCCGCCCGCGGGTCGAGCCGGGCGACCGCGCCCAGGACCTCCGCGCGCGCGGCAGGTTCGTATTCCGCCTCCCAGCGCACGCGCAGTGCGGGCAGCGCGGCCTCGGTCGCTCGGGTGTGGGATATCGCCCATGCGGAGGTCCGGCGGACGTCCGGCTCCGCCGCGGCCAGCAGCGGGATGAGCAGGGGAAGCTCCCGGGCCACCGCCGCCCGTACCGTGCCCGGCACCAGGCCGTGCTCGTCCTCGCTCTCGGCCATGCCACCGAGCAGTTCCAGGACGTCCGCCGTGTGGTGGCCGGCGGCCGCGATCCTGGCGAGGAACGGCACCGCTTCCGCGCTGGCGGCGTAGACCGTCCCCTGGTGCAGCACACACCCGTACAGCTCCGACAGTGCCTCGTGCGCCGCGTCCCCGTCGGTCGCGGTCAGGGCCCGCAGCAGATCCGGCACGTCTTCGGCGCTGCCGTACGCATGGGTGAAGGAGTGCCAGGGATGGGCATCCAGGCCGGCGAGCGGGTGTACGAGATCCATGCGGGGCATCCTGCCAGCCGGGTCCGACATCGCCCCGGCGCTTCGGAGACCGGGCGCTCAAGACCTGGGCTCTCCCCGTTCCGGCACCTCGCGCTGTGCAGCCAGCGTGCCCTGGTTGTCAAGCGCGCGTGCGTTTGCGGGTGGGGTGGGGCAAGGTCGTTTCATGACGACCTCCCCACGCCTGACCCATGTGGTCCCGTCGGCACGTCTCCACCCTGGCCGCCACGCATCGGCGCCGGCAGCCGAACAACGGACGGGAGGGTGCGGTATGAGCACCGCTGCCGAACGCCCGGACGGTGGGGGCGTGCCGCAGCCGGCGGCCACGGTCGAGGAACTGCGGACGGCGCTGGCGCGGATCGCACCGGATGCGGTGGCCACCTTCGACGCCGAGCGCGCTGCGGCGGTGGCGCGGGCGCGGCAGGACGTCAGTTCGGCGCCGATGCGCAGGTTTTTGCGCCAGTGGGCCCTTCACGTCGCGATCGAGCGGCATCCGGACCTCGCGGCGCGGCTGCCGCACCTGGAAGCGCGGGCCGCATACGTCACCGACGTGGAGGAGGGACGGATGATCGCTGCGGAGATCGGGCGGATCCTCGACAAAGCCGCGGCGGAAGCGGGACCGCCCCACGGCGGGGAGTCTTGAGCAGTCACCGAGATCGGTGAGGGAGCCCGCCGCGGCGTTCACGGCGGACTGCGTCGTATCACGCTCCTCTCGGACGGCTGGTTCCATGCCCTGCGTGGTCCGGCCGGCTACTGCATCAGCTCGATGTGGGGATGTTCCGGCGCCGCCGGGCAGACGTAGAGCTGCTGTTTGTAGCCGCTGCCGATCTGGACACGGGTCGGTCGCACCGTGTCGCGGTGGCGGTCACCGGTGGAGGACGCGGCGGCCTGGTCTTCGTACGGTATCCAGCTGCTGTCGGCGCCGTCCCATTCGAACGTGTCGATGGTCAGCAGCGGGTCCATCGCGGTGTCGCAGGCGGGGCACTGCCGCGGGGCGGGGTCGGTGTAGCCCCACTGGGGCCAGCCACCGGCCCTCCAGCCGGGGGCGACGGACAGATCGCTGCGGTAGTAGGAATCCGGGTAGGGAGCGTAGGAGCTGTCCACACCGGCGTCGGCCGCCTCCCACCTGCCCCAGTCGCCCAGCTGCTCTCGCAGCTCCTGGCTCAACTCCAGGGGGTTGGGGTACTCGGTGACCTGCTCCGGCGCGAGCACGCACGGCTCGGGCACGTACTCCTCGAACTCCACGTCGAACGGTTCCGGGGGCGAGGTGAGGAGGTCGGTGACGGCGGACGCGGACCGCCAGAACACAGCGGTCCGCGGCATGTACATGTCCGGGTGGTCGAAGGGGCACCACAGCACCTGGAGCAGATCGGCCTGCCCGGGCGGACGCAGCACGGGGACGTCACGTACGTACAACTGGGCCACCGGCAGGAGGGGGATCGGGCCGTCGGGTCGCTCTTCGTCCCAGTCGATCCGCTCCAGGAGCGCGTTCTCCTGCGGCGTGCGCGAGGAGGCGCCGGGAGTCCCGTCCGGGTGCGCCGCCGCTCTCGCCCGTACGCGCTGATCCACCCGCACCGCGGCCAGCACGTGGTCGCCTCCCTCGTGCGGGGCGTCGCAGTGCGGCCACGGCTCGTCCGCGGGCCACAGCAGCGGCCCGCCGATCGAGCTGTCCTGCGGAGTCGGGGTCCCCGGGCGGGGGTGCAGCCGGGTCGCCGGGCGTGCCAGCGCGGCCAGTTGGGGGAAGACCGCGGTCACGTCGACCGGCCTCGGCGGGGTGGTGCGGATGAAGGTCATGACGGAGATGCTGCCAGCGACCTGTGACACCGGGAGCTGCCCGGGGCGGGGCGGCTTCACCGTCGGTCCGCGGGGGCGGTCACCGAGGGTGTGCGGCCCTCCGTGCGTCCGTCCAGGTGAGCGGCGGCGGAACCATGGGGGCCGCGCCGCCGAGCCTGCATGACGGAGTGTCAGGTACGTGTGACGATCGGTACTCCCGTGTCCGGTGCGGCCCGTCGTGCGGCCGCTCCGCATTCCGTCCTTGCCCGAGGGCGGCCAGTGCGGACATCCGCAATGACGACGGCCCTCGCTCCCACCACGTCCGTTTCCATCCCGGCTCTACCGGTCGCCACGGACCGACTCGGAACGAAAGGTACGGAACCCATGACCCACACCGGTCTTCTGGCCCGCATCGAGGCCAAGCCCGAGCACGCGGCACAGGTCCAGGAACTCCTGGAGCAGGCCCTGGAACTCGCCCGTCAGGAAACCCAGACCGTGACCTGGTATTCCTTCAAGCTCGGTCCCACCAGCTTCGGGGTCTTCGACACCTTCGACGACGAGGCGGGGCGCCAGGCCCATCTGAACGGCAAGATCGCGGCCGCCCTGATGAACATCACCCCCACCCTGCTCGCCGGCACCCCCGACATCCAGAAGATCGACATCCTGGCCGCCAAGCTGTCGTGAACCCGCCCGTCGTGGCCGCTCCGTCCGGAGCCCTTCGGCCGGAGGTCTGCCGGAGGCCGCCCGGAGGGCTTCAGCTGTACACGAGCAGGTGGTCGCAGGTGTTCGTCCCGTCGTGGAGGGAGGAATCGCTGTTGAGGACGTAGAAGGTTCCCGCGAATCCCGTCGCGGTCATCTTCGGCACGACGATCAGGGTCTGGCCCGCCATGTCCAGCCCGAACCTCCGCACCACGTAGCGGTTCAGCAGGTCGAAGAGGTTCTGCGTGAGCGCGTTGAGCCGGAGGATCCGGTACGTGCGGTCGCCCGTTCCATCCGCTCCCGTCACGGCAGCCTGGTACTGGGCGTCCCCCCACTGCGACGGCTGAGGGGCGACACGCCCCGATGCCTCAAGGGCCTGGAGCCGCCGCTGCGTGCTCTCCCGGACGCCCGCCATGTGGATGTGCAGCTGGTTGTAGCGCCGGGCGGACTGTGAGTTGATCCCCAGCCCGAGGTTGGGGTACTGGACGGGGACGTCTCCTCCTTGGCGGGCGTTCTCCCAGGCCTCGTGCCAGTAGTTCGCGACGCCGGCCGACAGGAGGAACGGGCATTCGATGCCCGTGATCCGGCAACTCGGCAGGAGGAGGTAATTGTGCTGCGTCTCGGGTTTGCCGTGCAGCACCACGTAGTTGGGCGTCGTCTTCAGGCATTCCGGCTTCCCCGCCGGCGGGACGATCCCCTGCGTGCAGTACTGCACGTCCTGCCACAGCGGGTCGGTGTCGGCGGGGCTGCCGCAGACGGGTTGCATCTGGGCCGGTGGGCAGGGACTCTGTCCGGCTCCCGGGGGATTCGGGTCCGTGGGACAGGGGCAACACGACGGCTCTCCGGCTGTGGAGCCGGGACGTGTCGCCGCGGACGCGCCGGCCCCCGTACCGGCCAGCAGCGCTCCGGCGCCCAGGGCACCCGAAAGCACCACGAAATGACGCCGGGGCATGTCATTGGTCTTGCCGGCTTCTTTCACGGGGTGGGCTCCGATGATCGACGGCCTCTGGTCCGCTCACAAATTAGGCGGTGGTCCGCCCTTTTCCCGGCAAGGAAATGGGGGAAGGACAGGTATTACGCCGGAAGGCGGTCACGGCAGGGCTTGATCAAGTTCCGTAGGCATCTGGGCTGACGGTGATGCCCAGGATGGGGAGTGCGCGTCGAGACGGGATGACCCCTTGAGTGCTTTGCCGTCGACGGCTATCACGGCTGCTCGTCCAGGGCTTGCGGCGCGGGTCCCGGTGGCGGCGCGGTGTCGGTCGGCCAGGTAGGCGCCGACCGCCCGGTCCAGGGCGTCACCGTCAACAGCCCCCAGCACGCGCCCGATCGTGGCCGCCGACGGGGTACGCCGCCATCCCAGCAGATGGCGGCGGATGCCGATGGTCTTCAGCAGCGTGTCTGCGGCACGCCGGCCCCACTCGGCGAGTTCGTCGATGCTCCGGGCTCCCGAGACGACCGCACAGGCACCCACCAGCAGGATCGCTGTCAGCGAGTACCACCGGCCCCGCCATGCACGGGGGTCGGGCACCGAGTCGAGGTACGGGTCAGCTTCGTGTCGTCGAGTCCTGCCGGGCCTCGGAGGACCGTCGGCGCCGGGTGCCCACAGCAGCGGCACAGACGAGGGCCAGGATCACAACTACCGCCAGGCCGCGGGTGACGCTCCAGGTGGTACCCACTAGTGCTTCCTGCTTGCCCGCCTCCACGGACAGTCGCATGGAGGTCTCCACGATCACCACCAGTGGGACCACGAGCTGACAAGGGAGACGGTAGGGCCCGGTGCGTGCACACTGCCCCGCGAGCCCGCAGAGCGGACCCAGGAGGAGAGCGAAGACACACCACAAGGCGAGCATGGAGAGGAAGTCACCCCATGCGAAAGTCAGAGCTCCTGAACTCGGGCGACTGAAATCGGGCGTCCTGAAGTCACCTTGAATCGCCTTTGTTGTGTAGTAGGCGAACACGGTAACCACTAGAGAAACAAAACCCATTATGGCCGCACGTTTTTTCGAGTGAGCCAGAAGCCCGGCAATGAAAGCCACCAATGCGTACATCCACCCTGCCACCAAGGCGATGCTTGCCGCATGACTGGCGTGCCCGCCTACCGACTCCAGAGCCGGTCCAGAGATTCCGACGATCGCACAGCCTGCGAGGGTGAGCGTGACGGTCGATAAGGATGTACGCACGTGCAGAACCTCGATGCATGGGATGAAGGGTGCGCGCCAGCCTACCGAGTCTCTTCACGTCCCGCTAGGTTGCAAGCAAGAAACCCGAAGGCCTGGCCGCACCGCGCAGTAAGCACAGCCGGCCAGACCTTCGGCAAACAGGACTGCGACCCAGCCGGGGTTTAGTAGACGCCCCAGTAGGCGTTGCACGTGTAGGCGGCGCCGGCAACGAGCCAGGCTCCGGCCCAAATATCAGCTTCCTGGATGTCCTTGTCGGTGCCGCCCGCGAACGCCACGCTCGCGGAGTGCTTCTTGCTCGGGTGAATGTAGTTCGAGTAGCACCTCTTGCCGTTCCACTCGGCCGCGGTGCCGTAGTTCCAAGTCCCGCCACCGACACTGGCGTTCGCTATCGGAGCGACACTCGACTTGGCGGACGCGTCCACCTTGTAAGACGCCACGCCCCACTCGGTGGGCTTCTCGCCGTGCGGGCCTATGAGCGCGGCCGGAGGGGTGGCTCCGCTGGCCAAGGTGAAGACCTGGAACTGCGGGGCCGTCGGGGTGGCCGCAGTGGCCGGTCCGGCGGCGACGAGCGCTCCAGCGGCGGTCACAATGGAGACCGCGGCGAGAGTGAATTTCCCGGGCTTCTTCAACGTAATCCCCGTCTGTTTGTGATCAGAACATGCCCCTCGCGCTCTGATCGCTTTGGTTGACGTGAACATCTTGCGTACATGTCGATCTGGCCGAGAAGTCACCTTTGAGACAGACACCCACCCGAATTCAGGCATTCCGCATGGCTGAGATTGCGTGAAACGACCCAATAGCACGCGGGCCCGATACTTTCCAATCCATTATTTTTTCGGCTACTCTGGCCGGATCCTGACGGCCACTCGTAGACCGGGGAAGAGCGGCCCGACCTTCGGCACGTCCCCATCCTGGGAATCACCGTCAATCCAGACGCTTACGGAATTTGATCAAGCCCTACGGTCACGGTGGTCCGTGGGGACTACGTCCAAGGCCTCGGGCCGCCTGCGACTCGAGCCTGATCCGTGTGCGCAGGGCGACGGCATAGCGTGAGGTTCGAATCCAGATCATCCGCGCCGAGGAGAGAACATGAGCACCGCCACGCCGATTTCGCTGGTCACGGGCGCGAACCGGGGAATCGGCCGGGAGACCGCGCGTCAGCTGGCCGCGCTCGGCCACACCGTCCTGCTGTGCGCCCGCCGTCCGCGGGACGCCGAACAGGCCGTCGCCGACCTGGCTCCCGGAGTGCCGGGCAGGCTTGTGCCGTACCCCTTGGACGTGACCGACGCCGACGGTGTGCGTGCGCTCGCTCGCCGCGTGGAGGTGGAGTTCGGGCGCCTCGACGTCCTCGTGAACAACGCCGCCATCAACTACGACACCACCCGGCGCGCCGTCTCCGTCGACCTCGACGAGGTCCGCGACACCCTGGAGACCAACCTCTTCGGCGCCTGGCGTACCGCGCAGGCGTTCCTGCCGCTGCTGCGCCGCTCAGCCCGCCCGCGCCTGGTGAACGTCTCCAGCGAGTCCGGATCCCTGGAACACATGTCCGGCGGAACCCCCGCCTACGGAGTCTCGAAGGCCGCCCTCAACGCCCTCACCCGCAAGCTCGCCGACGAACTGCGCGCCGAGCGGATCCTGGTCAACGCCGTCTGTCCGGGCTGGATCGCCACCGACATGGGCGGCTCGGGCGGCGCACCCGTCGAGCAGGGCGCCGCCGGTGTCGTCTGGGCTGCCACCCTGCCCGACTCCGGCCCCACCGGCGGCTTCTTCCGGGACGGTGAGCCACTGGCCTGGTAGGCGGGGCTCCCGCCACCTCGGGTCACTTCGGGGTGATCGTGAACGGTGGCGACTTGAAGCTCGCCACGCAGCCGGTGTCGGGCGCGGTCGGACGGGCCAGGAAGGACGCCAGGACCTTCTGGGCGCAGGGCGACTGCGGGACCACCCAGTGCCCGATGCCGGGGATCTGCACGGTGGTCGAGCGGGGCAGCGTACGGGCGGCCTTCCGGGCCCAGCTCGCCCCGGTCTTCATGTCGAACGTCCCGTTGAGGAAGAGCGTCGGCACCGTGCCGGCGGGGGCCACCCGCATCGTGGCCGTGCGGTCCGGCACGTTCCAGACGCGGCAGACCTGGTCCTGGAAGGCCAGTTGGGGCGCTTGGGCCAGGACCGGCTCCGGCCAGTCGGGGAATGCCTTGCGGCCCGCCTTCAGCACATCGGAGGCCGAGTGGTCCGGCACCCATTCGCCGCACACCACCGAGTTCGTCAGTCCGTGGGCGGTCTGGCCGACGGCCTGGACCGATCCGGCGGCGCGGGCGCGGGCGAAGCGCTCCGGATTGCCGTGGCCGAGTTCGTCGATCGCCGCCGGCACGTCCTTGAACGGGATCGCCTTGGCGACGAGCAGGTTGACCAGCGCGCCGCCGTCGAGGACGACCTTGACCGGCTCTCCGCCCTGCGGCGGCTTGACGTTCAGCGTCAGCGGGTGGGCCTGCAGCTTGCGCACCTGCTCGTTCAGGGTGCGTGCGAGGTCCGGGTAGCGGCTCTTGCAGCGGGGCTCCGCGGCGCAGGCCTCGTAGAGGTGGTCGAGGCCTTCACGGGCGCCGGCCCAGGCGAAGGGCAGGGAGACGTACTGCGGAGGGGCGATGGAGTCGAGCGCCACCGCGCGGATCCCCTGGGGGTGCAGGCGAAGGTAGGTCATGGCCAGGTTGCTGCCGTAGGAGTGGCCGTACACGTTCCACTGCCCGATGCCGAGCGCCTTGCGCAGGTCGGCGAAGTCGGCGGCGTTCTCGGTGCTGTTGTAGGCACTCAGGTCGGTTCCGTCGGACGTCAGGCGGTCCCGGCACTGCTTCACCGCGTCGAGCATGAGCCTCTGCGTCTGCGGTGCGTAGGAGGGGAGGCCCACGGACGTCGCGTAGAAGCGGTCCAGCTCGGGGCAGGTGAGGGCGGGCTCGTCGTAGAGATTGCCGCGCTGGGCCATGACGATCAGTTCGCGGTCCCGGTTCAGGCCGGAGGAGACCAGGAAGGGGATGTCGTCGAAGGTCTCGCCACCGGGGCCGCCCGACATGAACACCACGGGGTCCTGGGCGGGCTTCGGCGAAGCGGCCGGGATGACCGCCACGGCCAGCCGGATCTTCCGGCCGTCGGGGCGGGCGCGGTTCTCCGGGACCTCCAGGTATCCGCACCGGGCGGTGGCCAGCGCTTCGATCGGCTCGGGCGTACGGGGGCAGGGACCCGGCACGAAACGTGACGGGGCGGCCTTGCCGGGGGCGGTGGTAGCGGCGGCGGTACCGGTGGTAGGCGGTGCGGCGCCCGCCGGTGTCGGGCCGAGTGCTGCCAGGAGGGCGAGGAGGGCCCCGGCAGGTGCCGCCCTGTTACGGAAGCCGTGCTCTGCCATGGGAGATCCTCTGCCGCATCCTCTGCCGCTCGACGGCCGCCCCGCTGGGCGACGCCGCGGCGGTGCGGGCGCAACGCACACGACCAACGCTACTCGCCGGTCCGGGTACGTGCACACGGACCGTCGCCGGGCCGGTACGCCGCGCCGCTCACCGGGCGCCGCGTTCAGCGCCGTAGCCTGGACGAGCGGATGGGCGGCGGGTGCCCTGCCGGCCGTCGAGGCCACGGCGACGGTCGCGTCGCACGCGGGCAGGACCCTGGCCGTGATGCGGGCCCACCCGGCGGCCGAACAGCACCACGTGCGAAGGGAACGGACAGCGCAATGCCGAACATCGGTGTGGTGATCCTGACCATGGGCGACCGGCCTGCGGAGCTGCGGGCTCTGCTGGACTCGGTTGCCGCTCAGGAAGGCGGTCCGGCAACGGTCGTGGTCCTGGCCCAGGGCGTCGCCCTGCCCCCGCTCCCGGACGGGGTGGACGGGGTGGGGCTGCCCGAGAACCTGGGCATCCCCGGGGGCCGGAACGCCGGTGTGCGCCGGCTGCGCGAGCGCGGCGACGTCGACGTCGTGGTGGTCCTGGACGACGACGGATCGCTGCCGCGTACGGACACCTTCCGGCTGGTCCGGGAAGCGTTCGCCGCCAACCCGCGGCTGGGCATCGCCGGCTTCCGGATCGCGGACGAGACCGGGGCGAGCCAGCGCCGGCACGTCCCGCGCCTGGGAGGCAGGAACCCGCTGGTGTCCGGGCCGGTGACGACGTTCCTCGGCGGCGGCCACGCCATCCGCATGAGCGTGATCGACCAGGTGGGCGACTTCCCCGCCCCGTTCTTCTACGCCCACGAGGAAACCGACTTCGCCTGGCGGGCGCTGGATGCCGGATGGGAGATCGACTACCGGGCCGACATGGTGCTGCAACACCCGCGGACTGCGGCGTCCCGGCACGAGGTGTACTACCGCAACACCGGACGGAACCGGGTCTGGCTGGCCAAGCGGCACCTGCCCGGCGTCCTGGTGCCGGTCTACCTGGCGACGTGGGCCGCGTACACCCTGGTGCAGCGGCCACCGCTGTCGGGGCTGGCCGCCTGGTGGTCGGGCTTCTTCGAAGGGGTGCGCGTGCCCTGCCCGCCCAGGCGGCCCATGCGGTGGCGGACCGTGTGGCGGATGACGCGGCTGGGACGTCCCCCGGTGTTCTGACGGGCGGACACCCACCCTGTGCGTGGCGGTCGGTGCCCGGGTCAGGTGGCGGTGATGGTCTTCAGGGCGAGGGTGCGCAGGGGAGCGGTCTTCCTGCGGGCTTCGCCGTGGTAGACGGCGTTGGTGAGGATGGCGAGGTAGCGGCCCGAACCAGGGGCGAGGTAGAGGCTGGTGCCGGTGAAGCCGTGGTGGTACGCGACGTCTCCGGGTGCACAGATCCAGGCGAGGCCGCGGTCCAGGCCGGTCTCGATCGGGACGTACGGGAGCGTGGAGGCGCGGAGCCAGTCGTGGAGGTCGCCGGTGGGGTCGATGAGGTACCCGGCGTAGCGGGCGAGGTCCCGGGCCGTGGAGAAGACCCCTGCGTGGCCGGCGACGCCGCCGAGGAGGGCGGCGTTGTCGTCGTGGGCCTGGCCCCAGATCCGGGGGGCGCCGGGGATGCGGCGCTCGGTGGGGGCGACCTGCGGGCTGCGGGTGACGGGGCCGTACGTCGTACTGGTCATGCCGAGGTCGTCCCACAGCGTGCGGCCGAGTTCGTCGAGGGGACGGCCGCGGGTGTGGGCGAGGGCCAGGCCGAGGAGGATGTAGCCGCGGTTGACGTACCGGTGACGGCCGGGGGTGTCTTCGAGGCCTTCGCGGCACAGGAGTTCGTGCAGGGGCCGGTCGGTGCCGCGGTAGTGGTCGAGGCGGGTGGAGGCCTTCAGACCGGCGGTGTGGGTGAGGAGCTGCTCGATGGTGGCCTCCCCGCTGGGCGCCGGGCCGTCGATGGGGGGCAGGTACTCGCGCACCGGGGCGGTTCGGGAGAGGACTTCGGCGTCGAAGGCCCGGCAGACGAGCGGCCAGGTGGCGACGACCTTGGTGAGGGAGGCGATGTCGTAGATCGTGTCCGGGCCGGGCGCGGTACCGCCGAGTTCGTCGGCGACCCGGCCGGCCGTCAGGAAGCGCGGTGCTTCGCCGAGGGTGCCGAGGGCGATGACACCGCCGGGGGTGGCGCCGTCGGCGACGGCCTGGTCGAGGGCTTCGGCGAGGCGGGCGGTGTCGTCGGACGTGAACGGGACGTGCGTCATCGGCTTCGTGCCTCCGCGGGCGGTGATGGTGATGGTGATGGTGATGCCGGTGCCCGGTGCCCGGTGCGCGGGCAGATCGGGCAGCAAGTGCCCGTAGCCGCGCGCCGGGTGGTACATGCCGCCGATCGTAGGGGTGCCGTCGGCCGCGAGGACGGCGATCAGCAGGGCGGTGACCGCCCGGGTGTCCGGGCCCCGCACGTCGCGGATGCGGGACATCGCGCTCTCGAAAGCAGCTCCACCGGCACCGGCACCGCCCCGGCCCGAGGCTGCTGCCACACGTCGCCGGTCTGCGGATGGACGGGGACCAATACCAGGTCAGCGGTGGCGGCTCGCCGAACCCCGGGCCCGCTCGGCCGTTGGTCAGGGGCGGCCCTTACCCCTGTCCCGCGCTGCGCGGTGACAGCCGCCGCGTGATCCGGTCGAACAGTTCCGTCAGCGGCTCGCCGATGTCCCGGCCGAACTCGGTCAGCCCGTAGGTGACCTGAGGCGGCGTCGTCGGCTCGACCTTCCGCCAGACCAGGCCGTCCTGGACCAGCGCGCGCAGGGTCTGGGCGAGCATCTTCTCGCTGATGCCCCGGATGCCGTCGCGCAGCTCGTAGAACCGGAGATCGTTGCTCCGCAAGGCGATCAACACCCAGGTACCCCACCTGCTGGTCACATGGTCGACCACATCACGCGCGGGGCAGTCGATGTGAAACACCTCATACCGTTGCCCCGCCCCGGCCTGGTTGAGCTGCGCGCCTTCCGCCATGTGAGGAGCTTACCCGCAGGTATGTCCTTACCAGGAGTTAGCCCAACTCCTAGCGTCAATGCCACATCGGACATCGGACATCGGGCATCGAACAAGGAGCTGATCATGATCGTGGTGACCGGGGCCAC
Organism: Streptomyces sp. NPDC004667; assembly: GCF_040609475.1. Lineage (NCBI taxonomy): Bacteria > Bacillati > Actinomycetota > Actinomycetes > Kitasatosporales > Streptomycetaceae > Streptomyces > Streptomyces sp. NPDC004667. The sequence continues at coordinate 93,001 of NZ_JBEXKC010000012.1, forward strand.
CGGGAACGTGGGCCGGCCGTTGACGCGGGCACTCGCCGAGGCGGGCCGGCAGGTGACGGCGGTGTCGCGGCACGCGGCGTCGGCGTCGGCGTCGGCGTCGGACGGGGTCCGCCACACGGTGGCCGATCTGGCCGAGCCGAACGGCCTTGAGCCCGCACTCGTCGGCGCCGAGGCGCTGTTCCTGCTGCTGCCCGGCGACTTGCACGCCGTCGGAGCCCGGCCGGCCGACATCATCGGCCAAGCCGTGGCAGGCGGGGTCCGCCGAGTCGTCCTGCTCTCCTCGCTGGGGGTGGCGACCAGGCCCTTCGGCCCGACGCGGATCGCGCTACGAGAGGTGGAGGACGCACTGCGGGACTCCGGCCTGGAGTGGGCCATCCTGCGGCCGGGCGGCTTCGCCTCCAACGCCCTGTGGTGGGCCGGGTCCGTCCGCGCGCGGCGGGTCGTCGCCGCGCCCTTCGGCGACGTCGGGGTGCCGATCATCGACCCTGCGGACATCGCCGAGGTCGCGGCGGCCTGCCTTCTGGACGACCGGCACATCGGCGGTGTCTACGAACTGACGGGCCCTGAGGTGATCACCCCGCGCGGGCAGGCGGAGGCCATCGCCACCGCGCTGGGCTCGCCCGTGCGGTTTCACGACCTGACCCGCGACGAGGCCAGAGCCGCCATGGCCCAGAGCATGCCCGTGGAACTCGCCGAGGACACCCTGGACATCCTCGGCTCCCCGAGCCCGGCCGAACTGCGCGTCAGCCCGGACGCAGAAGGGGTCCTCGGCCGCCCTCCGCGTCCCTTCGCCCACTGGGCGGCCCGCAACGTCGCCGCGTTCCGCTGAAACCGCTCCGCCCGCCCCCGCCCGCGAGCCCGGCGATCCACCGCCGTCTGTCACCGAGTCCGTCGCGGCCGTGTCGCGTCGTCCCAGGCCCGGGGGCTGCTGTATTGGTTTACGCCGTCTTCTTCGCGGGCCAAGGTGCTCGGGGTCCTCGAACCAGTCGGCCCAGAGGGAGCAGACGACGGCCTCGGCGTCCCGTTCCGCCTCCAGGCGTCTGCGGTAGCCCTCCCCCAGCAGGTCGGCGGGCAGGGGCCCCCGCGCTCCCCGGTCCGCGAGTCCGATCTCGCACGTCACCCCGTACTCGTCGAGGAGGTCCCGCAGTCCGAAGGCCAGCCGTACCCGCTCGGCCGGCACCTCCGCGTCGGCCCAACCGGCAGGTGTCTCCACGACGCCCCGCTCGGCGAGCCAACGCCGCGCGTCTTTGAGGAAGCGAGTGGTTACGGCCAACGCGCGCAGTCCCGGCCGACGTGTTCACCCGGGCGGGTGGCGGACCGGCCCACTGTGGCTCCCGTGCCGGACGGCGCCGTTACGCTCCGGGGCTGCACGCCGTCGGCCGAGGAGGGGCACGATGCCGGACCGGGCAGGAACCGCGCTCGCCGTCGCCACCGCGTTCGCGCTCGCCGCCGTGTGGGCGCCGTACACCGCGGCGGCCTCATCGGCGGCGGCCGCCGCCGCTCCGTGTGAGGGCACCGCCACGGAGACGAGGGGATTCTCCTCCGTAGACCTGGACGGCCCTGAGATCGCCTGGACGGAGTCCACGAAGTACGACACCGCCAGGACGGCAGTCACGAAGTCGTGGAACGCGCTCGGCAGGGTGAAGATCATGGCCGACACCGCCACCACCGTGAACGACCTCGAATGGCGCGACTACTCCAAGGCCGACCACCGGGCCGCCTACTGGGAGCGGCACGGCAACGCCGGAGCCACGGACTACATCTACCTGAACGCGTCGAAGCTCGACCCGCCCGCCGTCGAGTCGGACACCAGCGGGCGGCTGAACGTCCTGGGGCACGAGCTCGGCCACGCCCTCGGCCTCTGCCACAAGAGCCGCGACGTGGCGTCGATCCTGTGGGCCGCCCCCCGATCGACGCTGTGGGTCACGGAGCCGACCGACGTGGACATCGCGAACTACCGGAAGTTGTGGGGCTGATGAAGCGCAGGACACTCGCCGTCGGCGTGGCCGGGGTGCTCGTGGCGGCCGGAGCCGTCGGCGGGGCGTGGACGATGTGGGGCCACGATGACGTGACGGTCGAGGCGGTGTGCGCACTCGACACCAGCCGCCGCGAGTACGTGACCCACCACGCGGTGTGGGTGGTCGTCGCGAAGGTCGCCGAACGCGGCCGCTACCTCGACCAGACGCCCGGCGACTCCGGCGGCGTCCTGCTGTCCACCCTCACCGTGGAAGACCGGCTGAAGGGTGACGGGGCGGCCGTCCCGGCCACGTTCGCCGTCGGGCAGCCCATCGGCGTGAACGCCGACGGCGCCTACTACTCCGGCCCGGCCGCCGAGCACCAGGCCGTGTTGGTACCGGGCCGCCGGTACGTGATCGCCGGATCGCTCGCCCCCGAGTACGGCGGCGGCTACGTGATCGCCGCCGACCCCGCCGACGACACCCGCGCCACCCCGGACGCGTGGACCCGGGCGGTCGCGGAAGCCACCCCGCAACCGCCGTGCGAGGACGTCGTCACCGACGCACCGGCCGGCTAGGCCGGGAGCGCGATCGGCCGGTACCGCAGGGCCTCATCGACGATCTCCTCCGCGCACGGGTCCTGAAGGCTGTCCGCGGGATGGAAGACCAGGTCACTCACCCGGGGATGCGGCACGTTCGCCTCCAGGAGCCGCAGACAGTAGTCGCTGTCCCCCGAGGCGGTCAGGAGTCTGCGAACGATCTCAACCAGTTCGTCCCGGGTGATGTCCGCAACCACGGGGCGAGCCGGCCGGGCCGCCTCCTTCGCGAACTCCTCCAGGCTCCTGCTTCCGTCGTACTCGGCGAAGTCGAGAGCCGCGTAGTCGTGCCCGGTCATCGCGTTGAACGCCGCGATCGCCTCGTCCGCCACTTCCGGGCGGGCCACCAGCAGCTCGGCGATTCGCTCCACCTCGGCGCACAGCTCGTCCAGCCGCTCCCGGCTCACGGGCGGGGGCAGCAACTCCGGTCTCATGTCCACAGCTCGAATTATGTCCGTCGGTGCCGACGCGCGGCGCGGCTGACCGCGGCGGCCGCGGCGTAGGCCACGGCCGTCGCATCCTGACGGCCCGCACCGGGGTCGTGACCCGCTGGTCACCTCTCGTCGGGCGAGCCGGGGGCGGGGCGGCGCGGTCCGGTGCCTGCGCCACGGACCGAAAGCCGCAGGTGGGCGACGTACGTGTGCTTCAGGCAGTGCGGGGCCGGGCAGGCCGCCCGACACTGGAGAGGCAAGGCACACACGCTCCTGCGATGTCTTGGAGGTCGCATGCGAACGCCGATCGCCCGCCGAGCCGGGCTCTGCCTGGCAGCTGCGGCCGCCGTCGCACTGGCCACGACCGTGACCGGTCCGGCGTCGGCCGCCAACGGCAAACTCCAGGTAGTGCTCGGCACACCCGAAGGCGGGTCCGCGCTGACCGCACCTCGCAAGGTCATCGAGAACCCCTTGGATGACCACTGCTACACCGTCAAGGAGGTCTTCCCCGACGCACCCACGGGAAGCACCTTCCTGTCCGTCCACAACGCCAACACCAACCCGATCTACATCTACGAGACCGACGCGTGCTCCGGGGCACCCGCCGACGCCACCCCCCTGAGCATCGGCATGAGCGTGACCGGCCGCCCCCTCCTGTCCTTCAAGGTCAAACCAGGCCCGGAAGTCCCGTCCATGCCCACCTCCTTCCCGACAGGCCGGACCTGAGCATCCGACCCGGGCGTCCGACGTCGGGAGCCGACCGGATCAATCCGATGCGGGCAGGCACTCGGTGAGCAGGGCGACGACGTCGCGCCAAGCTCGCTCGGCGTGCCGCGGGTGGTAGCCGACGCCGGGCAGCACGGTGTGGTCGACCGTTGGGTGGTGGAAGGCGTGCAGCGCTCCGCCGTAGACCGTGAGGCGCCAGTCGACGCCCGCGGCCTGCATCTCGGCCGTGAACGCCTCCCGTTGCGCGGGCGGCATGATCGGGTCCAGCGAACCGACTCCGGTCCACACCGGGCAGCGAATGCGTGCCGCCTCGTCCGGTCGGCCCGTGGTCAGTGCGTTGACCGTCCCGATCGCGCGCAGGTCGACGCCGTCGCGTCCGAGTTCCAACGCGATGGCACCCCCGGTCCCGTAGCCGACGGCCGCGATGCGGTCGCGGTCGACCCGTGGTTCGGCACGCAACGCGTCGAGCGCCGCGTGGCCGATGCACCGCATCCGGTCCGGGTCGGCGAGCAGCGGCATGCAACGGGCCAGCATCTCCTCGGGATCGCTCAAGTAGCGTCCGCCGTGCAGGTCGAAGGCCAGCGCCACGTACCCCAGCTCGGCCAGGGCCTCGGCCCGGCGGCGCTCGACGTCGCTGAGCCCCATGCCCTCGGGCCCGATGAGGACCGCGGGCCGACGAGCGGCCCCGGGCGGGATCGCTAGGTGCCCGATCATCGTCATGTTGTCGGCCGGGTATTCGACCGTACGCGTGGTGACGGTAGCCATGCGACTGGACCGTAGCGACCGGCAGGTACGCTCGGACGGGTGTTCACCACCGGCGGATATCGCTCCGTCTCGGAGCTGTCCCGTACGCGTGGTCGCGGGTGGGATCGCGGGCGGGATGAGGCTGAGCAGGTCGGTCGAGACCCGGTGATCGCAGGCGTCCCGGCCCGCGCCTGTCCTATCCTGACCGCTGCCGTCCATGCCGGGACGGGCCCGAGGGAAGGGTGGCGGCGGAGTGCCGGACGTGTACAGGATCATGCTGGATGCCGAGTTGGGCAAGGCGTTCGACGTGTGGTCCGGCTATCTGGACGCCCGGACCGGCGAGGACCCTCAGGTCCGTGCACGACTGCGCTCAGCGTTGCAGTCGGCCCGCGCGGCAGCCGCCGAGGGCGATCCCGTATCCGCACGCGCCTTGGTGGCGGAGATGTACGAGGATGCCGCAGAAGCCGGCCTTGCCTGGGCTCCCGTGCCGCCCGGCCCCCGCGCGGCAGACCGCCAGGCGCGGGACTACGCCAAGGACGGACTGCGGCAGGTGCTTCCCGTGCACCTGCGCGAGGATCTCGACAGCATCGCGATCTACCTGCGTGTCACGGGCCGCCGGCTCCGGACCGCTCCCGGCCTCGACGCCGCCACTCAGCAGGACATCCTCTACGTCTCGGCCCGTGCCGGAATGGCCCTTGATCTCGCCCATCCGACAGCGGCGCGACGGGAACTCGAACGCCTGGAGGCGATTGCGCGACGCTGCGGCGTGGAGCCCTGAGACCGGCGGCAGCGACCGCGTTGACGTCACCGTGGTGCGGCAGGAGCGGTCCGCCCTCTTGATCATCGGCCGCTAGACTCCCGGGGCTCGGCTGGTGTCGCAGGACGGGAAGGCCACACCATGGACGATGACCCCTGGGCCCGGTGGCCGGAGCCGTGGGTGGGCACGGATTGCGACATGCGGACGGTCGTGGCGGCGATCCCGCGGGAGGTGAAGGACGGGTTCAGGTACGACGAGATCCCCTGGCAGCGGTTTCCGCACTTCTACGGCCCGGGCGAGGAAGTCTCCGTCCGCCTGGCCGCGCTCGCCTCCGCGGACGCCGAAGACGCCGAAGACGAAGAAGCCGCCGAAGCCGCCGGCCGGGCTCTCCGGCAGCTGTGGGACCACCTGCACCACCAGGGCAGCACGATCGCGGTGGGAGCACTGGCGGTGCCGTTCCTGCTCCGGATCGCGGCCACGGGATTTGCCGGGCTCCGTGCGGACACCCTTCGTCTGGTTGCCGAGATCGCACGGAGCCAGCACCTCGGGGACGGGTCGCGTGAAGGCCTTCTCGAAGTCACCGAGGAGCCGTCGCTGATCGAGGGCACCACGATGTGCCCGGTGAACTGGACGATTCAGGCCGCCCGCGACGCCATCACGGACGACCTGCACCTCCTGTTCCCGCTTCTTTCCGACCCCGATGCCGAGGTCCGCTCCGCGGCCGCTTTCGTCCTGGCGGTGGCGACCGGCGAGATCCCGTACATCTCCTCGGCCCTGCATCGCAGGCTGGCGGTGGAGGACGATCGGGTGGCCCGGGTGAGCTTGATCCTGGCGATCGCCCAGCTCGCCCGCGAACACCAGGACGAACGCGCCCCCTCTTGGGCCCGGGACCTGTGGTCGGATTCCGGCCGTTCGCCCGAGACCCGCATCGGTGCCGGCCTCGCCTGGCTGTGCCTGGTCGACGACCCCGTCCCCGGCGAGCTCCGCGCCCTCCTCCTCGATCCCGGCACCGACCGGCAGGCCGACCTGCTCCAGCGGGTGCCGTGGCTCGGGCCGGTCGACCCCAACCGCGGACTGCGCCGCTGCATCCACGACATGCTCACACCGGGTGTCCCCTGGAACAGAGCTTGACGGCCCACCCGAAGGGGCCTGCTCCCGTGTGTGACTGCTTGGCTCACCAGCCGGGGAAGGCCGACGCCGAAAGGTTCCGCGCGCGCTGCTCACCGGCCGATCTGCCCGACGCCGAGTCGACGGCAGTGAGGCCTCCGCCGACGGTGCCGAGATGGCTTAGCGGGCGAGGCGCGCCGTCAGCGAAGCGGTTCGAGGACGTCGGGCGTGCCGTCCACGGCGGGGCTGCAGCCTGCGGGAAGGTGGGAGGCGACGAGTTCGACGGCTGCCTCGGCCGTGTCGGCTTCACCGACTTGTTCCCGTCCCGAGCCCCACGCTTCGTACGGCCTCAGCACGCGGAACCGTTCACCGGGGAGGGGGAAGATCGAGGGTAGGTCGCCGGACCAGGGAAAGCCGGTGCATCGGCTGAACTGCAGCGATCCATGACTGACCAGCGGGAACAGTCCCCTGAGAGCGGGATCGGCGTAAGCCGCCTCGACGAGACGCTTGTCTATGAGGTTCTCGTTCAGCTCCCGCACCAGCTGCCACTTGGCCTCTACCGGACCAACGGACTCCCGATGGGCCTTCCTTGCCCCCTACCCGGTCCGGGCGTACCTGATCGGCGCCGGTACACCTGCCGCCGGTCCACCGACGGACGCGCCTGCGCCAACGGGGTCGCGCCCCCGCCACGGTAGGGTCTGCCCCACTCCGTTCCAGGGGGCTCGTCGGAGTGCCTCGGCCCGGCACCGCGTGATCGGCTGTCCGCACGGGATTCACGTGACGGAAGGTGGACAGGTGAGAGTCCGGATCGGGTACTCGGCATGGATCGTGGGCGTGGTGCAGTTCTTCATCGTCCACGGGATCGTCGAGTCGGCTTGGGCCAGACCGTACAGCTGGGCGCGGAACAACATCAGCGACTTGGGCAACGCTCACTGCGCCCTGCAGCCAGAGCCTGAGCCCCGGTACGTCTGTTCCCCCGAGCACGGTCTGATGAACGTCTCATTCGTTGCTCTGGGAGTGCTGCTCGTCCTCGGCTCTGTGATGATCGGCGGCTTCCTCTGGCGCAGGGGCCGGGCCGCTGCCGTGGCCCGCCTGCTGCTCGCCGGTGCCGGCGCGGGATTCGTCCTGGCCGGGTTGGCTCCCGCGGACGTCAACGAGAACCAGCATGTCCTGGGGGCCGTCCTCATCATGGCAGCGGGCAACGTCGGTCTCGTTCTGGCGGGGCCCGGTCTGGCGGAAGACGTACCGGCCCCCCTGAGGTGGTCCACCGGCCTGCTGGGAGTCACGGCGGTCACGGCCTTCGTACTGTTCCTCTCCCACCGCTACCTCGGTCTCGGCATGGGAGGTATGGAACGGGTCGCCGCTCTTCCTCTCCTCTTCTGGGCGCTGGCCATCGGCGTTCAGGGCGTCATCCGCCGGTCAGGTCGCAGGCGCGAGGCGGTACCGGCAGCACGTCTGAGCCGCGCGGGCTGAGAGCCGTGTCGGAGCCTGCATCCGTGAGGGCGCGCGTGCCCCTGCCGAGTCGGCAGGGGCACGCGGCACAGGCGCAGGCGCGCGGAGGAGTCGGAACGGCCTACCGTCCGCCGGTGGTTGTGGTCTGACGTCCCGGTCTCACCTCAGGTGCCGGGTGAAGAACTGGGCCGCGGCGTCCCCCGCGAACTGCGGGACGCCGGTGTGCCCGCCCATATTGGCGTGGAGTGACTTCTCCTCGGAACCGAAGGCGTCGAACAGGTCCAGGGACGCCTGCCGGTCATTGCCTTCGTCGTCCCACTGCAGCAGGACGTGCAGCGGGATCGTGACCTGGCGGGCCTCCTCGAAGACGGCGCGCGGCACGAGGCTCCCGGCGAAGAGTCCGGCGGCCACGATGCGCGGCTCGACCACCGCGAGGCGGACGCCGATGGAGATCACGCCCCCCGAGTACCCGACCGGGCCACCGATCTCGGGCAGCGACAGGAGGGCGTCCAGGGCGGCCTGCCATTCCGGGACCGCCCTGTCGACGAGCGGGAGGACGAGGGCGTCGACGACCTCGTCCCCGACCGGCTCGCCGGCTCGCATCGCCCGGCGCAGGTCGGCGCGGGCCTGCTCGGCGGCGGCCCAACGCGGCCGGTCGCCGCTTCCGGGGAGCTCGATGGTGGCCGCGGCGAAGCCGTCCGCCACGGCGTGCCGGGCCCGGTCCACGAGGCGGGGGTACATCGTGCGCAGTCCGAGCGGGGGGTGGCCGAGCAGGATCAGCGGCACCGGTGCGGAGGCGGAAGCCGGCGTCCACAGGATGCCGGGGATCTCGCCGAGGGTGAACTCGCGCTCCAGGACGCCGTCGTCGAGATGCTGTTCAGAAGTGAAGTGCACGGTCGTGCCTTTCGGGAGTGCTCATGAACGGCGCTCCCGGACGATCTATCGCCCGACCGTGACCCCGGAGGAGAGCACCCATGTCGATACTGCGTTCACGGGTACCACCTCCTCGTTCTCTCGCACGGCCTCCGGAAAACTAGCAGCGGCGGCCGTCGTCCGCCAACGGGTTTTCGCGCGGGCTCCGGTGCCCCGGGACCGGTCGGGTGCGCACTGACCCGAAGGTGGTGGGGCTGAGGCTCAGTGCTGGACCGCTGCGCAGGTGACCGTGGTCTTGCCGTCCGCCGTCTTGACCGTGTACTTGGCTCCGGTGAGACCGCCGAGGTCGAAGCGTCCCGACTTGTCGATGGGGACCGAGCCCGAGGTGGAGCCGGAGTAGGTCACCGTCGTACCGGCGGGGAATCCTTGGCCCCACACGTGGTACTTGCCGGCCGAGTCCACCTCGACGTTGCACTTCGCGGCGGCGGGAGCCGCGGGGGCCGAGGCATGGGCGGCGACGGTGGGGCCCACCACGAGAGCGGGGGCCACCAGGAGCGTGAGGGCTGCGAGACGACGTGTCCGGTTCATCATTCAACCTGCCTTGGATGCTGGCGGTACGGCCGGTGCGGCGCGACGGCTGCCAGTCCCGCGGCAGCGGTCGAGCCGCTGTGCCGTACTGATGGCCGGTCAATCCTATCGTCCGGTTTGTCCTGCGGCATCTCACGGACGGCACCATGGCCGGGCACCGGCCTGTGTCTCTCGGATTGCCCCAGGGGCCGAACATCATGGCGCCCAGTCAGAGCGGGCCGATCCGGACGCCGGTGCGGCCGAGCGGACGGTGGTGCACGGGGCGGTGTTCCTACACGGCGCCGACGGCGCCAGCGGTGGTCCGCCCCGCTACGCGCGGGGCCGAGCGGGGCCGAGCGGCGTGCCGCTCACCGTCGGCGGGGGTGAAGGCCGGCCCGCTGCGGGCGAGCCGCTGCAGGGCCGGAGCCGCCGCGCGGTAGCTGTGTGGAGTCGCGTGCGTGCCGCGTGTACAACGCGGGATTCGTCGTCGTGGGAATCGTCGTCGTGGGAATCGATGCGGATGGGAGTGATCATGGCGCGCACGGAACACCGGCGCCGCACGACCGTCGTCGAGCACGCCCCCACCGACCGGGCCCGCGCCGACCTGCGGCACGCCGGACATCGTCCCCTCGGAAGGAAAGAATCATGCGCGCGACCTTCATGTACGGCCCCGGCGACGTCCGGGTCGAGAACGTCCCCGACCCGAAGATCGTCGAGCCGACGGACGCGATCGTCCGGATCACCATGGCCTGCGTCTGCGGCTCCGACCTGCACCCCTATCACTCGATGGACAGGACCGGCGAGGGCGCCCCGATGGGGCACGAGTTCCTCGGCGTCGTCGAGGAGACCGGCTCGGCGGTCACCGGCCTCGAACGCGGCGACTTCGTCGTCTCTCCGTTCGCGTACGCCGACAACACCTGTCCGATCTGCCGGGACGGCTTCCACACCGCCTGTCCGCACGGCGGCTGGTACGGCGTCGGAGGCGTCGGAGGGGCCCAGGCCGAGGCGATCCGCGTCCCCCAGGCCGACGGCACCCTGGTGAAGCTGCCCGCGGACGTCGACACCGCGCTCCTGCCCTCGCTGCTGACCCTCAGCGACGTCTACCTGACCGGCTACCACGCCGCCCACATGGGCCGCGTCGAACCCGGCAAGACCGTCACCGTCATCGGCGACGGCGCGGTGGGCCTGTCCGCGGTGCTCGCCTCCCGCCGCATGGGCGCCGAGCGGATCATCCTCATGGGCCGCCACACATCCCGCACCGACCTCGGCAGGGAGTGGGGCGCCACCGACGTCGTCGCCGAACGAGGCGAGGAGGGCATCGCCAAGGTCATGGACCTGACGGGCGGCGAAGGATCCCACGTCGTGCTGGAGGCCGTCGGCCTGATGCCCGCCTACGAGCAGTCCTACGGCATCGTGCGCCCCGGTGGGATCATCTCCCGCGTCGGCGTCCCGCAGTACGAGGAGGCTCCCGTCGGCTTCGGGTCACTGTTCGGGAAGAACGCACAGCTCGCCGGCGGCCCGGCCCCCGTGCGCGCCTATCTCGAACCCGCCATCGAGGACGTGCTCGCCGGCCGCATCGAACCCGGCCGCGTCTTCGACGCCGAGGTCGGTCTCGACGCCGTCGCCGACGCCTACAAGGCCATGGACGACCGCACCAGCCTCAAGGTCGTGGTGCGCCCGTGAGCGCCCGCGGTCGTGATGTCGGGCGCGATGCGTCCCGCGAACGGCGGGATCGGCGGCCGCAAGGGTCATCACGCCCGGCCGGTCGGGCGCAGCTCGCGCTCCAGGGCGGACAGGGCGAACGCGTGCGCTGAGGTGTCCTGCCAGCGGGACCGTCCGAACATCACGTCCTCGGAGAGACCGCTCAGCATGGCCACGGCCCGGATGGTGAACTCGCGAAGGTCCACGTCGGCGAACTGTCCCAGGTCCCGGCCCTCACGAAGGATGGCTTCCAGTCGCTCGTCCCAGCCGTCCAGCAGCGCGGTGAGGATGTGCCGGCCCGCTTCGTCGTGGCGCTGGGCCAGTACCTGCGTCCACAGCGCGTAGCGTTCGTCGCCCTGGTGGCGGGGCAGGTAGAAGCGGACGAACAGGTCCAGCTTCTCGGCGGGGGACGCGGCCTGGTCGGCCGCCTGCTGGAACCGGGCCCAGAGGTCCGCCTGGCTCCACGCGAGGACTTCGAGCAGGAGCCGGTCCTTCTTGCCGAAGTGGTAGAGGATGTGCCCGGTGCTCATGCCGGCCCGCGCGGCGATGTCCGACATCCGCAGGGCCGCGGTGCCCTTCTCGGCGATCACGCTGATGGCGGCCCGCATCGCCCGTCCCCGCGCCTCGTCCCCGCTGGGCTGGCGCTTCCTGTCGGGCAGCGCGGGCCCGGTCCCTGACGTCGGCATGAGCTCACTTTCGGTTCCGGAATTCCAGCGCCCAAGTCTAGGTTCCCAAAATCTAGACTTTCAGTCTAGACTGAAAATCTAGTCAGGACGATGGGGAGTGTGACGGCCGCGTGTGCGGCCACCCCGACGGCCGGCGGCCCGTCCGTACGACCCACCACCCGGGAGACACCCTCATGACGCGCGGATTCGATGTTGTGGAGACCTGTATCGCCGACCTGCGCGAGGCGCTGGAGAAGGGCGAGACCACCTCGGTCGGGCTGCTCGACGCCTACCTCGCGCGGATCGACGCGTACGACCGGCCCGGTACGGCCACCGCTCTCAACGCGATGGTCGTGATGAACCCGGACGCCCGCGCGGAAGCGGAGGCCTCCGACGCACGCCGCGCACGCGGCGCCACGCTCGGCCCGCTGGACGGCATCCCGTACACCGCGAAGGACAGCTACCTGGCGAAGGGGCTGACCGCCGCTTCCGGCTCCCCCGCCTTCGAGCACCTCGTCGCCCAGCGCGACGCCTTCGCCATCGAGCAGCTGCGCGCGGGCGGCGCGGTCCTCATCGGCCTGACCAACATGCCGCCGATGGCGAACGGCGGCATGCAGCGCGGCGTGTACGGCCGCGCGGAAAGCCCGTACAGCGCCGACTGGCTCACCAGCGCGTACGGCTCCGGCTCCTCCAACGGCTCGGGCACGGCGACGGCGGCGTCGTTCGGCGCCTTCGGCCTCGGCGAGGAGACCTGGTCCTCGGGCCGCGCCCCCGCCTCGAACAACGCGCTGTGCGCCTACACGCCCAGCCGCGGCGTGATCTCGGTCCGCGGCAACTGGCCGCTCGTACCGACCATGGACGTCGTGGTCCCGCACACCCGCACCATGGCCGACCTGCTCGAACTGCTCGACGTCATCGTGGCCGACGACCCGGACACGCGCGGGGACCTGTGGCGGGCACAGCCGTGGGTGGCACTGCCCTCCCCGTCGCAGTTGCGCCCCGCCTCGTACCCGACGCTCGCACCCGCCGACGCCGGGGCCGCGTCCGACGCGCTCGCGGGCAAGCGGGTCGGCGTGCCCCGGATGTACATCAACGCCGACCCCGACGCCGGAACGAACCCCGACGGAGGCATCGGCGGCCAGACCGGCCAGCGCATCGAGACACGCCCGTCGGTGATCGCCCTGTGGGAAGCCGCCCGCCGCGACCTGGAGGCCGCAGGCGCCGAAGTGGTCGAGGTCGACTTCCCCGTCGTGACCAACTACGAGTCCGACCGCCCCGGCACGCCCTCGCTGTTCACCCGCGGACTGGTCAGCCGCGAGTACCTCACCTTCGAGATCGAGGACCTGTCCGCCTGGGCCTGGGACGACTTCCTGCGCGCCAACGGCGACCCGGCGCTCTCCACCCTGGCGGAGGTCGACGCCACCCGCATCTGGCCCAAGCAGGAGGGCGAACTGCCCGACCGCTACGACGGCTTCGACGACACGATCGGCGACTACCCGCGCCTGGTGCGCGAGCACCCGTACGCGTCCCTCACCGACATGCCGCACCTGGAGCAGGGGCTGCGCGGACTGGAGGAGACGCGCCGCGCCGACCTGGAACTGTGGATGGACGGGCTGGGCCTGGACGCCGTGGTCTTCCCCGCCGTCGCGGACGTGGGCCCCGCGGACATGGACGTCGACGTGGCGTCGGCCGACCTCGGCTGGCGCAACGGTGTCTGGGTCGCGAACGGCAACCTGGTCCCCCGCCACCTCGGCATTCCGACCGTGACCGTACCGATGGGCACCATGACGGACACCGGCATGCCCGTCGGGCTGACCTTCGCGGGCCGCGCCTACGACGACAACGCCCTGCTCTCCCTCGCGGCGGCCTTCGAGAAGACCGGCAGCCGACGCACGGTGCCGCCGCGCACCCCGCGCCTGTCGGCGCAGTGACGTGACCTGACGGACCTCGTTCGAGCGGGTCGTGCCCGTGGGCGTGGGCGGTGACCTCGCAGCGGTGGTAACCGCTGCGAGGTCACCGCTGTCGGCCTGTTCCGGTCTCCGCCGTCAACCGGACGGAACGAGCGGCAGACTGTCGCTGTACCCGTTCACCGGCCGGTCGATCTCTGCGACCGTGAGGGCGTCCAGCTCGGCCGGGGCGGACATCGTGCCGAGCGTCCCGCCGGGGTGCCAGGTGCCGGTGACCGAGACCCAGGTGTCGGCGGGCAGGGCGGGTGCTCCGTGGACGCGGACCTTGACGGACTGCGCGTCCGCGGCGCAGCACGAGATGATGATCCGGGTGAGGTACCAGCCGTCACCCCCGCTGTCGAGTGTGACCAGGCCGCTCATCTCGACCGTCCGCCCCTTGATGGCCTGTGTGCGGTCCTGCTGTACCCGCCGGGTGAACTGCGTGAGGGTGATCGGCAGCGGCGACGTGGCGGGCAGTTCCTCGAAGCGCTGCTGCTCCGTCACGACCTTGGCGGAGTCGCGGGAGGCGGTGTACGAGCCGAGGGCTGGTGGGGCGTAGACGAGCATGCTCAGGGCGGGCAGGAACAGCAGCCACGCCACCCGGGGGACGCTGGAGTGGTCGTGGCCGTGGCCGTAGCCGTGGTCGTGGTCGTGGTCGTGTCGGTGCACGGCGTCGTCGGGCTCGTCGGCCCCGCCATCGTCATCGCCACCGTGGCCTGTGCGCTCGTGAGCCCCTTCATTCCCGTGTTCCGTCCGCTGCCTGCCGTACGACCAGACCTCCGCCGCCGCCAGTACCAGCAGCAGCACCCCGGAGGCGACCAGTAGCGGCTGCATGCCCGGCTTGACGTACCTCAGGCACAGGTCGGTGAACAGGGAGACGTGCAGCAGTCCGAAGCCGCTGAGCAGGAGCAGGACCACCTGTACCGGGCGATTCACAGCAGCACTCCTGCGATCAGGACGCTCGAGAGCACCGCCACGACGGTCGTGGCGGCGGAGAAGCGAACCGCGAACGGCCGGCCGAACGTGCCCGCCTGCAGGGCGATGAGTTTCAGGTCGACCATCGGACCGACCACCATGAAGGCCAGCCGCGCCATGGGCGAGAAGCCCGTGAGTGAGGCCGCCACGAAGGCGTCGGCCTCGGAGCACACCGCGAGGACGATGGCGAGACCCGCCAGGAAGAGTACGGACAGCCACGGCGAACCGGAGACCACGTCGAGGACCGAGCGGGGGACCGCCACGTTGAAGGTGGCCGCCGCCATCGCTCCGAGCACCAGGAAGCCCCCGGCGTGCAGGAAGTCGTGCTGGAAACCGAGCCGGAACTCGTTCCAGCGGCTGTGCCCCGTCTGATGGCCGGTGTACCGCGCGGCAGGACGCAGCCACTCCTCGCGGCCCAGCCACAGCCAGAGCCAGCCCATCACCGCGGCGGTGGCGAGCGAGGCGATGAGCCGGGCCAGGACCATGGCAGGGTTTCCGGGGAACGCGATGGCCGTGGCGGTCAGGACGACCGGGTTGATGGCGGGCGCGGACAGCAGGAACGCGAAGGCCGCGGCCGGGGTGACGCCCCGGCCGATCAGGCTGTTGGCGACCGGGACCGACGCACACTCGCAGCCGGGCAGTACCACCCCGGCCAGACCGGCGACGGGGACGGCGAGCGCCGGCCGCTTGGGCAGCATCCGGCTGAACACCCGTTCCGGCACGAAGGCATTGATTGCACCGGACAGCGCCGTGCCGAGCAGCAGGAACGGCAGGGCCTGCACCGTGACGGCAAGGCAGACGGTCCGCCACGCCTGCACCGCCGCCGCGTCCAGCCATCCGGAGCCGACCGAAATCACGACACCGCAGCAAGCCATCGCCATGCACCACGGGTACATCCACCCGGGGATCGAAACCCGGGGGGAGGAGTCACCGGATGGCGCGGGGGCCCTGCCGGTCGCCTCCGCTTCCCCGGAAAGCTCGGCCGTCTTGTACATGCCATCTCCGCGTGTCGGACGTTGGGGTCGAAAAATCTACCTCCCCGAATTCGCCGGATTATCGATAGAGATGATGATTCCCTCCAAGAATCGGCAAAACACCCCACCCCTCCAGTGGACGTCACAGCCGGTGTGACCTGCGAGAACCCGACCTGGCCCCCCATCAGAACGTGCGGCAAATGGATGTACGAATATCACTCCCACTGGGGACGATTCACGCATGGCGCCACATATCAGCAGAGCCGCGCAGGCGTAGCCGAGCGCGTCGAGGGTGATCGCGCCGGTGGCGCCGGTGGTCGCGATCAGCGCTCCGGCGACCGAGGGGCCCCGGTTTCCTCCCCCGCTCCCCCGCTTCCTCTCCCGCTTCCGCGGCAAGGACCGACCGAACCGACCGCAGCGTATGGGGGTCACTCGTTTGATACCCGCACATACGTTTCTTCCTGGACCGGACGAGTGGGTGGGCGCATCACCGCGGTGGAGCCGGGGAGCACAAGGGTGTCCCCAGCTCCGTTGCTCCAAGGAAGGCAGACATGAAGCCGATCCGCCCCGTTGCCCTGGCTGTCGTGGCCACCGCCGTGCTCCTCGTCACGGGTGTGACCACCTCGACGGCGGGGGCATCCAGCGACGACCCGCCGAAGCCCGCTCGGCCCGCCGCGCCCGGGGTCGCGGCGCCGCTGTCCCAGCACTTCCCGATTTCCGGCCCGACGGTGACGATCCCCGCGGGTGGCTTCGCCTTCGCCATGGCGAACTGCCCTTCCGGTTTGGTACCGACCGGTGGAGGCGGCCGGACCAGCAGCACGTCCACCTTCCTCACCGACTCGGCCCCGACCGCGACGGGTTGGGAAATCGGCGTGCGAAACACCTCCACGGGCGAGGCCTCGGCATACGCCTATGTCGTGTGCACCGCGCCCTGATGTCCTGGTTCGCAGGCGCGTGAGCAGGAGCGGCAGACGCGGTCGAGGATCCGGCCGACGGTCTTGGTCCCGCCGGGGGTGCCCCTGCCGGAGTGCAGCTCCAGGGTGGCGGTGGGGACCGGCCCCGTCATGATCATCAAACGGGCCGGCCCCATGCCGAGACGATCTCCGCAGATACGCTTCTCCGGGCAGTCGAGAGCGAGCACGACCGGGGGAAAACGTGAACCGACCATTGCTGTTCCTCGACGTGGACGGGCCGCTCAACCCTTATGCGGCCGAGCCGGAGAGATGCCCCGACGGCTACACCACGCTCAGAACGCCTCTGGACGGCGAGGCCCGTGAAGGGCACAGGAGCCGCCCGTCCCGGCGGCGCCGCCCCCCGCAGGTCTGGCTCAACCCCGAGCACGGCCGATTCCTGCTCCGGCTCGGTTTCGAGCTGTGCTGGGCCACCACGTGGATGGACGACGCCAACCGGTGGATCGCACCGGTACTCGGTCTTCCGGACCTCCCCTTCGTCGACTTCGGCGACGTCGTGCTGCAAGAACGCCCTGATGGAGTCCACTGGAAGACCGGTCCGCTGGTGGACTACGCCAACGGCCGCCCGTTCGCCTGGGTGGACGATGAACAGAGCGAGCTGGATCAGGCGTACGTGACCGCCCACCATCGCGGGTCCGGGCTCCTGCACCACGTCAACCCGCGGGTCGGCCTGCGTGAGGACGACTTCCACACGCTCGCCGGCTTCGCCCGGTCGCTGCACACTCCACGAGCCACCGGCTGAGCACGTCCTCGTCGACTCCTCAGGCGGCTGCGCCCCTAAGGGCTGTCCCGTAAGTGATCTTGCCGTGGGATGGTCTCGGCCGTGGCTGGTGTGATCACGGCATCTGAGCCATCGTGGATAGCCCCGTTCTTCGGACTGAGCCCGCGCGCCTTCGGCACGTTGATGAGGCAGCTGCGCCGCAAGGGCGGCGACGCGCCGGGCCGTGGCCGACCGCGGAAGCTGTCCCTGGAAGACCGGGTACTACTGGTGGCCGCTTACTGGCACACCAACTTGACTCTGCGCCACCTCGCGCCGCTCTTCGGAGTGTCGAAGTCCACCGCCGATCGCGTCACCGACCATCTCGCCCCCAGGCTCGCGCTCGCCCCGCGTAGGCGATTCGCCAAGGACGCGGTGCTGATCGTGGACGGGACACTGGTACCCACCCGCGACCACCAGGGAGCCGAGCAGTCGAAGAACTACCGCTACTCGACGAACCACCAGGTGGTCATCGACGCCGACACTCGCCTGGTTGTGGCGGTGGGCCGGCCCCCGCCCGGCAACCGCAACGACTGCAGGGCAGGGGAGGAATCCGGGGCCGAGGCCGCCGTCGGCCGGACAACCACGATCGCCGACGGCGGCTATCCTGGAGCCGGCCTCGTCATCCCGCACCGCCGACCCCGGGGCGGCGAACTGACTGACTGGCAGGCCGAACACAACCACGACCACAAACGGGTTCGCGCCCGCGTCGAGCACGCCTTCGCCCGGATGAAGACCTGGAAGATCCTGCGAGACTGCCGCCTGAGAGGCGATGGTGTGCGCCACGCGATGCACGGCATTGGCCGCCTACACAACCTCGCTCTCACGGGATGCCTCCCGCCGCATGCGGGACCTAGAAGGTCCCCGGGAGACGGCTCCCCCACCTCGCAGTCTCGGACGAGAATCAGGCGAGGCAGAACTCGTTGCCCTCGACGTCCTGCATCGTGATGCACGACTCGTTGACGCCATCAGCGCGCTGCGTCAGCACGTGTTTCGCACCGAGCGCCATCAGCCGTGCACATTCGGCCTCGAGTGTGGCCAGGCGCTCGTCACCCACGAGCCCGACGCCGGCCCGCACATCAAGATGCATCCGGTTCTTGACGACCTTCCCTTCGGGAACCCGCTGGAAGAGCAAGCGCGAGCCCACACCCGATGGATCAGTGCACGCGAAGTAGATCGCATCCTCGGGCGGCAGCGAGCGGTAGCACTCCTCCCACGTCGCAAAGCCCTCGGGGACCGCCGGCATGACGTACCCCAGCACCTCGCACCAGAAGGCGGCGAGGCGCACGGGCTCCGCGCAGTCGAAGGCCACTTGGAACTGCTTGATCGTTGACATTGGCGCACGATAACAGGGGACCTGCCCATCTCCCCAGGTCAGGAGGTCCGCACATTGTCGGGAGGAGGGGTGCTACCCGCTGTCGTGTCGTGCGGTCGCAGGGGTGAACCGAGGTCAGCGCCTCCCCAACGGGAACCCGGCCGGCCACCCCCGTGCTGTCGAAGAACAGTTACGGGACACCCCTTAGGCACCTTGGCGCCGGCCGGACAGGTCGTTAGCGGAGCGCTAGCAGATCGTTAGCGGCATTCGTGATCATGGGTCCGCTGCGATCTCCGGCCCATATCGGTGGCCATCGCGGTGGCGTGGTCGCGAGGAACCGTCGTACGGCATGCCCCACTGTGACTCCCTCGAATCCACGCCGTGGAATGCGACATTCAGAGAGAGAACGATGCGAGCAAGAATCGCCAAAACCGCGGTCGCCGCGCTGCTGGCCGCCGGTCCCGCGGCCGTGATCACCGCCGCCACCGCCACCGCCTCCGCCTCCGCCTCGGAGGACACCGGCACCACCATCTCGGCGGCGAGTGCTTCAGAACAGCAGGATGATGCTGCCTCCCCGGAGACCGAGCTGCCCCTCTCCCCTCTCGCTCCGCAGCCGGGCAAGACGACCCCAGCGCCGCCGAAGCCGCAGCCGGGCAAGACCACCACAGCACCCCCGAAGCCAAAGCCGGGCAAGACCACCGCAGCGCCGCCGAAGCCAAAGCCGGGGAAAACTACCGCAGCACCCCCCAAGCCGCAGCCAGGCAAAACCACCGCAGCACCGCCGAAGCCGCAGCCAGGCAAGACCACCGCAGCACCCCCCAAGCCCAAGCCCAAGCCGGGCAAGGGCTACGAGGGACCGGCGGACTTCTTCCACGGCAATGGTGTGGACGGGACGTGCGGCCAGCGCATCAACGACGGCGACTTCGTTGCCGCGCTCGACCCGACCATGTTCGGAATGGGAGACCCGGCCCCTCACTGCGGCAAGAAGGTCATCGTCACGTACGAGGGGAAGTCCATCGTCGCGACGGTCCTCGACGCCAGCCCGACCGCGCAGAGGCGTGGCCTGGACCTGACTCCCGCCGCGTTCACGGCACTCGCCCCCCTTGACCGGGGGACGATCAACGTCACCTGGAGATTCGCGGAGTAGCCGGCTCGCCCGCCACAAGGGTGTCGCAGCCGGTCACGACGCCGAGCAAAGCCGCTACCCCCACCCCCACTAAAGCCCCGCCGTTTCGCACACCTGTTCATATATGCTGCGAGCGCACCACCAAGGTCCTTTCTCTGTATGCGACTTACTCCTCAGGGGGGCTTCAGTGAAGCGCTTGATCGCACGCATGACGTGCACGCTGGGACTGCTGCTCGGCAGCCTGGCCGCGACGGCCGGCCCGGCCGGCGCGGCACCCGCCACCGACATGACCACCATCACGAACGTGGCCGGCGGATCGTGTCTGGAGATGCCCGGGTGGACCGGCACGCCGGGCGCCCAGGCCGCGGTGTGGGGCTGCAACGGCGGCGACAACCAGAACTGGGTCTTCAACAACGTGGGCGGTGGCTTCTTCCGGATCGTCAACCGCTCCTCCGGCCAGTGCCTGGAGCTGTCAGGGCTGCCGCCGACGACCTCCAACGGAACCGCGGTCACGCAGTGGCCGTGCAACAACGGCCGCAACCAGCTCTGGTGGTTCGACCACTGGCGCAACGTCAACGGCCAGGCCACGGCCGAGCTCAAGAGCGCCTATACGGGGTGCCTGGAGATCAACGGCTGGCAGGCGGGCACCTGGGGCACAGGAGCCCAGCTGTGGAGCTGCAACGGCGGCGACAACCAGCGCTGGGCCTTCGCGCGCGACTTCATCTACAACCACTGACGGGCCCGCCGGCCTGACCCGGTGGTGCTCCACCCGGTGGTTCTCCTGAGGTGCGGTTCTCGCCGAGGACCACCGGGCGGAGCTGCGTCCAGCCCTCGATCAGGCTGTCGCGGTCCGGCTCCTGATGGGCCGCCGGCTGCGGGGGTGGCTCGCCGGCCGGATCGTCGCCGTTCTCCCACCAGCGAATCCGACCACCCGAGAGGACCCACTACCCGATGTCCATATGGCCTTCGATCGTTGCCGTGCTCGGTACTCTCGCCGGCGCCCTGGCCGCCGGACTCCTCCAGCACCGTTCGGCACGCTCGGCACGCGCCGAGGAGCGCGCCGACAGCCACCGTCAGGACCGGCTCGGCGCCGTCACCGACTTCGCGGCCGCGCTGGACGCGCACCGCTCGGCCATGTTCCATCGGGAGCGTCTGGCCATGGCCGAGGCAGGTGCCGAGCACCAGTTGGAGGCCCAGACCAGGTCCCACGACACCCGGGCGGCGATCACCGCGCCCCACATCCGCCTCCAGGTCCTGTTCCCCGAACTGGCCGGCCCCGCGCAACAGGCCGCGGACGCCACCTACGCACTGCGCAAAGCCGCCGACCGGACCGAGCTGGACGCCCAGCGACATGCGGCCAAGGAAGCATCAGCCGCCTTCATCGCCGCAGCCGCCACGCTGCTGAGCCCCGGCAACCGCTGACCGAGGGCGATCACCACCTCCTGCCCGTCCTGTCGCGCCTGCCCCGTGCGCCCTGCGCCCCACAACTGCGCCGACGCACGGCGGAACCGGTACGGGGCGAGGTCTACGGCCCGTGGAGGATGCCGTCCGGCGAGCCGCCGAGCGGCACGGTCAACCGCGGCCGCCAGCCTTCCTCCGTCAGCGCCACCAGTTGGACCGCCGCCGCACGGGTGCGCAGGGGCAGCAGGCCGCCGACCGCAGCGCGCACCTGGCCGGCGGTCGTCGGGTCGTCCGCACCCATGGCGACCGTGACATGGGCGGCGGGCCGCGCCCCGAATCGGCCCCCGTACGGACGCAGCCCGGGCCACTGGGCATGGAACGCATCGACGACCGGTTGGAGTTCCGCAACGGTGACGGCGATGAAGCCGGACGCCGTCACGACCTCCTCCAAGAGCAGATCGGCTGCCGGAAACCCCGCCGCCAGGGAACGTACGCTCTTCTCGTCCCGACCCGTCAGCTCCGGTTCCGGCACGAACGGGTAGAGGAGCGAGACGTGCGCCGGCACCCCGGGCCGCACCAGCGCCGGGTCAATGCGCCACGCCGCATCGAGAAGCGGGGCGGCATCGGGCAGAACGATGACGACGGCAGTGGTCCCTGGCTCTGGCACACCGTCATCATCGCAGGTCAGGTGCGGTACCCGACACTGCCAGACAGAGTTCTCCGAGGCAACGGCGGTCACACCGGCTGGTTCAAGGCCGAACCGGACGCAGGTGCTGACCTTGACGGTGGGCTCTCGTAGGGGCTGACGTTGGTGATCGTCGCGGTGTGCCGACAGGACGAATCCCCGTCGTGGCGGAGCAGTGATGCGCGCAGGCTGCACAAGCTCCTGATCGGGTGTCGCTAGCCGGGCGACCGCGACGTGCACGCGGCCCTGCTCCGGGAGCTCGCCGAGGAGGCCCCCGGCCTGGAACCGACAGGGCTCACCCCCTACGCAGTGGAGGAGGCGACGAGCGTCGACGGCCTGGCCGTGCCCATCCAGGTCTACGCGGGCCAGTGAACCGGTGACCCGGACACGGTCGACCTCCGCGAAGGCCTCATGCTGAAGTGGTTCACCGTCGACGTGCTCGACCGGCTCCGCCTGAGCCCCGACCTCCGGGACCTGCTCCGCCGCCATGCGGCCGGGCACCCGGCCGCGGACGCAGCGGCGGACGCAGCCCTTCCGCTGCCGGGCGAGGGCCCTGCGGGGACCGAACTCCACATCGCCGGTGTCCAACTCCACCTCAAAAACGAGGAAGGCCGGATCCTCCTCGGCCTGCGCCACCCCGACTCCGCGTTCGCACCGAACACGTGGCACTTCGCCCCTGCCACCGGGGCACCGCCGCGGTCGAGGAGGGCCGGCCTACCGGTCGTGCCCTGATCGGCGCCCTCGCGGTCGTCGCCGACGGGGCAGGGCGGGTCCTGCCCGGCCGGTCCCACCCTTGGCATGTGGAAGCTGCCTGCTGGCAGAAGCACCGGGGTCCAGGCTCTCGCCTGCGCGGCGGTAAGGGAATTGTCCGAGGGGAGGGTGGCCGCGGGCTCCGGCTGCTGCTTCGGATCGCTGCGGCGGTACGCGGCCACGACCCTGTCGGGCTTTTGCCGCTTGGCCGCTCACGCGGAGAAGGACAGCGGCGTCACGCGGGTCGCGAAGGGCGGCGACGCGCCGACGCTCCTCGGTGACGCCTCCCTGGCCCACCTCGTCCACGTGCGGACCCGGACCCGGCACGGTGACGACCCGGCCGAACGGGAGTGGGAGTGGTTCGTTCACGCCTTCGCCGGCCAGGGGCCACAGCCGGCGGAGCAGTTGGTGGCACGGTCCGCGCGTGGGACCGCGACGTGCGCAGCGGCTCCGACCCCCGGACCTCACCGTCCACCCGGTCGGCACTCCCGATCGCCTGCTTGCCTCCGGGGGACGTGCTGGACAAGCCGTGCTCGCGCCCGGTGTTCCGGTGGCCGGGCCGTGACGCCCGCCTCCCGGCCCCCGTTGAACGGCACGAGGCTGTCGCCTCGATCGGGGAGGGCGCGTGATCGTCAGGCTCAACGGTTCCTTCGGCGGGGCAAGAGCACCCTGGCCGCCGAGTTGCGCCGCGCACCGGACGGCGCCGTGGTCGCTGACCCCGGGGCCATGGGCGACGTGCCGCGCCGCGCACCGGCCGACCGCGCCGGGCGTCCGCGGGACCATCACCAGAACCCGCCGGCCTGGCACGAGATGCCCGGTGCGTACCTCGTCGGCCTCGCCCGGCAGGCCCGCGAGCCTGTCAGCGTGCCCATGACGGTCCCGGGACGCAGTGACGCCGGCAAGCTCTTCACCCCGCGCCGCCGGTCCCCCACCGGCTTCCACAACCTCGTCCGGCGCCCGGCCCGGGGGTTCCTCCGGGCGCGCATCGCGGCCGGCCGGGAGTGCTCCCGGGAGCCCCGAGCGCAGCAGCGAAGCCGTACGAGGTCCACCGCCGCCGGCTGGATGCGCGCGGAGGGGCACGTGATCGACACCGGCGACCTCACCCCCGGACAGACCCTCCCGTACGCCCTCGCCCACCACCACGCCGACTGTCCGTCAGCCCTCCTGACCGAAAGCGATCCGCGATGACCCCCAGCACGACCGCCAGCCGGTTTCGGACGGGCACCCGCCCGAGCCCCATGGCCATGGAACAGACGGGCCGGTTCGAGGCGGCCTTCCGCTCCCACCATCCGGACATCGGCCTCGAGATCGTGAAGATCACCTCGCAGGGAGACCAGCACCGGGGGCCGCTGGCCGAGATCGGCGGGAAGGGCGCCTTCACCCGGCGCGCCGACGCGCACCTCCTCCACGGCCGCCTCGAAGCCACCATCGCCTGCGCCAAGGACGTCCCCGGCCCCCACGACCGGGCTCCCGGGATCACGGTCGGCGCCGTCCTGCCCCGCGAGGACGTCCGCGACGTCCTCGTCCTGCCCGCCGGGCACCCGCCCGCCACCCTGGACGAGCTGCCGCCCGGCACCCGGGTCGGCACCAGCGCACCCCGCCGCGCCGCCCTCCTCAAGGCCCTCCACCCGAAGTTGGTGCCGGTCCCGATCCGCGGAAATGCCGACACCAGGATGAACGCGCTCGACGCCGGGACCCTGGGCGCGGACGTGATGATCGCCGCCCTGGCCGGACTGCGCCGCCTCGACCTCGCCGACCGGGCCTCCCAGATCCTGGAGCCCACCTCCTGGCTGCCCGCCGCAGGCGCCGGGATCGTCGTCATCGAGCACCGCACCGACGACCACACCACCGGCGGGCTCCTCGCCCCGCTCACCCATGCCCCCACCCGCGTCCTCCTGGACGCCGAGCGCGCCACGCTCGCCGCTCTGCACGGCGGCTGCCTGACCGCCGCCTCCGTCCACGCCACCCTCGACGAAGCCGGAGACCTCACCGTGCACGCGGTCGTCCTCGACCCGACCGGCGGCGCCCCCCTGCGCTCGGTCGCGACCGGCCCCGCGGCCGACCCCGCCGGTGTCGGCCACCGCGCGGGGGAGCGGCTGCTGCGCGCCGGCGCCACCCACCTTCTGGGAGTACGCCCGTGAACAGCGCGTCAGCCGGGGCCGGGGCGTACGGCGGTACTCACTCCGCCGAGCGGACAGGGCGACCGGATACGCATGCGGCAGACACATGCCTCCGGCGCACGGTACCCACCGGGCAGGCAACCGGCCCGGAGGCCTGGGGTCCGCCAGTGACGCACCCTCGGCCGCCAACCCGGCCATCGGCGGCTGCGCCTTCTCTCCGTACCGAGGTCATCCCCGCGGGTGCGGGGAGCAGCGATATACCCGACGCCATCTCAAGAGCTTTGAGGGGTCATCCCCGCGGGTGCGGGGAGCAGTCGTCCTGGACCCGGATCCCGGCCCGGTACTCGGGGTCATCCCCGCGGGTGCGGGGAGCAGATACTTCGCGTTCGGCTCGAAAGCCGCGCTCAGGGGTCATCCCCGCGGGTGCGGGGAGCAGGAGCTGCGATTCCCGAACGGGTCGCTGCTCATGGGGTCATCCCCGCGGGTGCGGGGAGCAGACCTCCGTCGTCTGCTGGGAGAAGGCGGCATCCGGGGGTCATCCCCGCGGGTGCGGGGAGCAGTCTTCGCCGTCGCCGATCCCGCCGGCCGTGGCGGGGTCATCCCCGCGGGTGCGGGGAGCAGCTGCTCGTGCTCATCGTGCTTGAGGTCATCGCGGGGTCATCCCCGCGGGTGCGGGGAGCAGAACGAGGCCACCTTGTCCTGCGCGGCGGGGTCGGGGTCATCCCCGCGGGTGCGGGGAGCAGATCGGCAACCACCCCGCCGGCTACGGGGTGATGGGGTCATCCCCGCGGGTGCGGGGAGCAGGCGGGAACTGGACCGCCCGCCTGCTGGCCGCCGGGGTCATCCCCGCGGGTGCGGGGAGCAGGGGTCGGCGTTCGGCCTGGGCGGCGATGAGCTGGGGTCATCCCCGCGGGTGCGGGGAGCAGGCTTTCTGAGCTGGGACTTTACTCGGGGCTCGGGTTGTTTCTCAGCAGTTTCACCGAATCCGGCAATTCGCCCATATACAGCCCAAGAGGTAGGGCAGGAAGTCCCCACACGGGCGCGAAGCCGGCTTTGCCGCACGGTCTACGCCTCGTCCGCCCAGATCACCTTGCGGCCGTCGCTCTGGACGTGTGCGCTGACCGACATCTCGCGGTATCCCCAGGATTCCTCGTCGGGGGCAATCACCCATGCCTTCGCCTGGAACACCGTGGCCGCCAGCTTGGCCGTGCCGCACTCCCCCGGTGGGCTCACCAGCGACTCACCCGGTCCGATGGTGACTTCCAGCCCGGTTCCCCAGGGCCCCGGGCAGTCATGGGGCACGGCCGTCTGGACGTAGGCGAGTTTGGCTCTGACGGTGACGGGCCGCGGGCCGGTGTTGGTCAGGCGAAGGGCGAAGCCCAGCATGTCGTCGTCCGCTCGGGTGCAGGGTGTCCACGCGAGGCCGTTGAGGTAGCGGATGCGCCCGCACTTGTGGTTCCCGCCCAGCTCGGTCGAGCCCGTGGGGCCGGCCGGACCGGCCGTCGTAACCCCTATCGGCTTACCGGCCACGGTGTCGCGGGGCGACTCGGAGCCGGACGATGCCGACTGCCCGGACCCGGGCAGGTAGCGTCCGACGAGCACGGACACACAGATGATCGCCAGCACCCCGACGATCGCGAACGCCCGCCTCCCCTGCCGCCAGGAGCGGTGCGGCGGCGCGGGGCTCGCTGCGGCGTTGACGCCGCCGTGCTCCGTCGCAGGAGGGTCTGCCGCCGGGCCCTCCTTCGTCGCCCTGCTCTCGGCTTCGAGCCGCTCCAATCCGGACCACGCCTCCTCCCAGGCAGCCAGCAGCCGCTCCCGGCAAGGCCCGTCGAACTTCCGGTAGCTGACGAGTTGACCGAACACCTCCCGCGACGGCAGGTACTCACCGGCGAGGATCCGCTGCCACGTGCTCTTCGCGACGCCGGCCCTGCCGTACTGGGCCCTCAGCGCCGGTTCGAGTGTCCTGGCCTGGAGTTGCAGTTCGTCTCTGGCCTCCGCCAGCAAATGGAGCCACTCCAAGGCTTCGGGCGGAGGGGGTACCGGGAGGGACTGGTTCCTCGCGCGCCTGCTGCCGGTCATCGGCCTCCTCTCGGCCGTCGTCCCACCTGTCCCGGGAGCATCCACATAACTGCTGGTCAGATGCCTTGTGGGACAAGGGCCGACGGGTTGGGACATGTGGGACGGCGTCAGCCTATCGGCCGCCGCACCGGCAGTGACATCGTTTGGTCCGTCGGCGGTCGCCGGCACACCCCACCCTGCTGCCCGGGCTGCCCGCCATGCCCGCGCACGGCCCTGCCCTTGAGGAAGCGAGTCCCATGAAGCAGAACAAGCGTACGACCCGCGTGGTCCTGTCGGTGGCCCTCGCCGGCGTGATCGGACTGTCCGTCGCCGGCACCACGAACGCGAGCGCCGAGGACACGGTCAAGTCCGGGGACCGGCTCGCCGAGCACGGTCAACCGGTCGTCGTCGACGGCGCCTTCGGCCCCACCACGACCACCGCGGTCAAGGACTTCCAGGACGAGCACCGCCTGACGGCCGACGGAGCGGCCGGCCAGAAGACCCGGCAGGCCCTTAGCGCCGCCCCGTCCGCGCGTCCCGGCGGATCCCCCAGCCGCGAACTCACCCACTCCCAGGCCGTCGCCCGGCTGAAGGCGGCCGATATCCCCTTCAGCTCCTCCGGGCACTGCATCGACAAGTACAAGCGAGGGTGCACGAGCTTCCAGGGGGTGCGTGAAGGGACGCTCAACCTCGTCCTCGACCTCAAGCAGCGCAGCAGGTGCGACTTCGTCATCACCGGCGCGGCCGAGAAGTACCCGCACAGGACGTCGGGCCCGCGTACCCACGAGCACGGCTACAAGATCGACATCCGGCCGAACGCCTGCCTCAACAGCTTCATCCGGAACCACATGGCCCCCGGCAAGCCACGCGGCAAGAACAAGGATCCGCGGTGGACCGGCCGCAACGCCGAGTACGTCCTGGAGCTCCACGGCCGACGTGGTGAGCACTGGGACATCACCTACCTCGGCTGACTCCTGACCCGCGGCGCACGGTGCGCCGGGACGGCTATCGCAGCCTGTAGCACCCGGCGCACCGGCCCGACACGGCGGGCGGGCGGGACGACAGCACGTGAACCAGCGGCCGCGACGCGCCGGTCGGGCCCCGCTTCCGAGTCCTTGCCCGCCGCTCCGAGAACCGTCCTGTTCCGGGGAACGTTTTCACCGTCCGAACCGTCGGCGTTTGGCAGCCTTGCTCCAGCCTTGGGTGGGTGGTGGCATCGGTGTGGCTCGGTCGCCGGGGCGGTGGATCAGGGTGACGCCCTCCCGGTCGACCGGGTGCCACTTGTGGTCGTGGGTCTCGAACGCGAAGCCTTGTTCGTTGTCCGTGTTGTACGCGAGAAGAGCACGTCCGTTCCCGGCGTACTGCTTCACCTCCTCCCACAGCGCCGCCCTGATGCGCGCCGACGGTCCGCCGATGAAGACCCCCGGAGAGATTTCGAGGAGCCAGCGGGTCAGGAACCCCCTGAGGCCCGCCGGGCACTGGGTGAGGACGATGACCGTCACCAGGTCACCTCGTCGGAGTAATTCCGTCCGGCAGGCACCGTCACTTCCCGGTCCGACCGGAGCGTCACGACGTCCTCCGCTTCGGACGCCTCAGCTACCCGCCCTGCGGGCAGCAGCAGCATCTTGATGTCGTCCACGCACCGGTCGAGCAGGCGGGTCTTGTTGATCCGGTCCCTGAGTGCGCGGCGTGTGCGGGAACCGATGTCCTCCTCACCGTCGGCTGCCACGTCGAAGGCAACGGGAATGCCGATCTCCGTCTTGTACAGGTCGGCCACATCCAGCACGAACGACAGTTCATGTCCCGAGTGGACGAAGCCGAGGCCGGTGGCGCAGCCCAGTGCGGCCACGACCGCGTGGGCGACTCCGTACATGCACTGGGCTGCGGCCGTCACCGCCCGGTTGGGGGCGTCGCCGGCGTCGAAGTCGCCTGGCACGTAGTGCCGGCCGTGCCAGGGAACGCCGGTGCGCTCGGCCTGCCTGCGGTAGCAATCCCTGAGGCGACGGCCTTCGTGGCCGAGCAACTCCTGTCGGTTCATTCCCGAGGGGTCCTCGTCGGGGAACCTCAGTCGGTACATGGCGCGAGCGACCTCCAGCCGGGTGCGGCGGTTGGCCCAGCGGGTGGCCTGGGCTTCCACGAGGGCCGAGGAGCGGTTCAGCGCACGTCCGCCCGCGTAGTAGCGCACGCCCTGCTCGCCGACCCAGGCCACCGCCGCACCACTGTCGGCGAGGACACTCATGGCCTGGTGGGTGATGCGCGTGCCGGGACCCAGGAGCAGTGTGCCGATGGTGGCGGAGGGGATGTGGGTGGTGCCGTCGGCGTCCTCGGCCGTGATGGCGTTGGCGTCACGGTGGACGACGCACCGCTCCAGGTAGATGAAGGAGATGCGTTCGGCGACGCGTGTCAGGTCGCGCGGGGACGATGCCCGGCGTTGTGCCACCGTGGCCATCGTTCACCCGGCCTGGGCGAGTGTCATCAGGCCGCAGCCGTACGCTTTCGCCTTGCCGAGCCCCAGCGTGAGGGTGCGGCGCAGGGCGACGGGATCGGTGACTTCCAGACGGCCGTCGAAGGTGACCGTCACGAGCGGCACCCGGTTGGGCTTGCCCGTCCCCCTCTCCGTCTTGCCGAATTGGTGGCGTTGCTCGTCACGGACGGTCAGCTGGTGTTCGTCGCCCTGCGCGAGCCGACGTCGCTCCGCGGGCGTTTCCAGGATTCGGAAGCCGGCGTTCTGCTGATGGGTGAGCAGCCACCCCATCTGGTGCCGAGGGGTGCGGTGCGCAGTCCGCTTGAGGGGTTCGCCGGGCGTACGGCGCACGTTGTGTACGGGGTTCGCGGTGAGGCGGAAGGCCCACGTGCTGCCGGCGGTGAGCCCGTCGAGGAAGGCCTTGTACTCGTAGGTCTGCCAGGAGGCGGTGGTGGGCCACCCGGCCTGCTCCACGAGGTGGGTGAGATCGGGGCGCTCCTCGCTGACGATGAAGAGCAGCACCTCGGCGCGGGAGTTGCGGTCCAGGCGCCACAGGACGCGTGAGGTGTCGCCGTCGCCGGGCAGTACCCCGGCGAAGGACGACATCACCGCGGCGTGCATCGGCTGCGGCGAGGAGAGCAGGCGACGGGCTCCGAGCCGCGCGGTATTGATGCGGAACCGGGTCAGGAACATCGGTGACCGTCCAACGGGGACTGCGGAGGCAACGGGGTGAGCAGGGCTTCGGGCGTGTGACGGGGCACGGGTACGGGGCCGGTTACGGGGCCGGACTCGCGCTCCGGTCCGGCAGCCGGCCGGTGGTGGGGGTTGGGGACGTCGACGGAAGTCGAGACGACATGGCGCAGCGCGTAGCGGCGGTGTGCCGGGGAGAAGCTGAGCGGTTGATCCCGTACGGCGCTGCCCGGTGGCCCGTCGCCGACCGATTCGGTCAGGAGGGTAAGCGTGACGAAGGCCTTCCAGCGGTGGCGTTCTTGATGCCACTCGGCCGCCTGCCACGCTTCGTTTCGCAGGACGGCTTCCGCGTCGTGCCCGCTCCTCGTCCCCAGATCGACCGGGCCTTGCGGTGGGCAGGAGCGTCGGCCGAGATAGGGGAGGTATGCGGGAGCCCGCAGCGCTTCGTGGAGCGAACGGATGAGCGGGTCCTCCCCGGCCAGCGCCGCCACGAAGACGGCGTCGGCCAGATAGAAGCGTTCCGATACGGGCATGGCCTTGTCTGTGACGGCATGGCGGGCGGTCTGGAAGTCACGCAGCCGCGTACCGGCCTGGTCGATCCGGACGGCGAAGGTCAGGGACGCGAGGTCGGACAGGTCGGCCGTGCGCTCCCGGCCCAGTGCGGCGGCGAGCAGGCCGATGACGCCGCTCTTCGTGGGAGCCGTCTCGGTGGTGCGGCGGGCGAAGCGGGCCGAGGATCCCCACGACTGCAGGGGTCCGGCCAGGCGTAGGACGAGGGTGCTCATCCACGCTTCTCCAGTCGGCCCTCCACGGCCTGTCCGACCTGGGTGACGAGGTCCCTCAGGTTGACCTCGTCACCCAGATCGGCGAGGCCCTGTGTCTGCTTGCCGACGCGCACGACCCAGGTGCGGTCGGCCGTGGCACCGAAGGCGTCCTCTACTGAGGGGATGTGCTCTGCCAGTGCCTCGCAGGCGGCGCGGACATGCCCGTCGGCCGTGTCCTGGGCGACGGGGTTCTCGAAGGCGCCTACGAAACTGATCGGGCGCGCAGAGCGGAGTTTGACGATCACCGCGTCCGGCAGGGTGTTGTTGCCGAAGGTGTTGAGCTTGCCGGTGGGCATCGACAGGGCGAAGCCTTCGATGAAGGCTTCCACCGCCCGTCGGACCGGTGCGCCGCCGAGTCCGCCCTCCGTGAGGCCGGCAACCAGGTTCTCGGTCAACAGGTCGATGTCGACGGCCGCGTAGCGGTAGAGGGTGGCCGAGTTGAAGTCGACGGTGCCGATCATTCCCGCACCGGTTTCGGCGTCGCCGTTCTGGTCGTCGACGGCCGTGAAGTAGTCCGTTTCCAGGTCCACCGGGTGCACGCTGAGGGCGTGTGCGACCTGGGCCGCGGCGTCCACGTTGATGTCGGTGGTGTCGGCGACCATGCGGCCGAAGAGCGCGATGTCGACGGAGTGACGGGTGGACGCGATCTGCTTGGCGCGGGCCTTCAGACCGGGCTCCTTGACGAACACCTTGGGCTCCGCCTTCTTCGCCAGGCCCTCGACGGCCAGGTCCGCGAGGCCGTCGAGTTGACGTGCGCTGAGGAAGAGCAGGTAGGAGGACTGCGGGGCCTGGGGCTCCGTCGGCGCGTCCTCCGCGTCGCCTTTGCTGTCGCCGGTGGCCTTGCCCTTGCCCTTGGCCGCGGATCCGCGCGAGGGAACCTCCATCCTGGCTCCCGTGGCGGCGGTGATGATCTCTGCCGCCATCGGCCAGACCGCTTCCGCCGTCAGCGACTCCTCGCGAGCCGTGATGCGACGGGTGAGGGCCTCGACCACCTTCTTCGTCCGCACCCCCAGTTCCGCGGGATCCAGCAGGTCCTCGAAGGCCTTGCGGGTGGCCTTCTTCCACGCCTGGCTGGACACGCGGGAACGGCGTACCCCACCGTAGACGGCGCTCTTGGGCGCGCCCGTGTCGTCCCTGTTGATGTTGCTCGGCGGAACGGTCTGGAGGACGTGCACGTCGAGGATGGTGCGGCTCATGTCTGGTCCTTCATCTCGTACTCGGTGATGCCGTTGTCGGTCTCTTCTCGCGAGTCGCCGTCCTGTTGGCCGCCGACGACCGCAGGGCGGTACGCGTGGAAGCTGCGTCCCCATGCCTGGCGCACGACCCGGGGGCCGCCGGGCTTCTGCCACTCGTCCAGTTGCTCGGCGAGCAGTCCGTAGTCGAGCGGGATCTCGGCCTTGCGCAGGAGCACGACCAGCTCACGCAGCCGGTGGGCGAGGACGTCGAAGGACGTGGCGGTCCCCGCACGTACGAGCCGCTTGTGGATCGCCTCATCACGGTCGGAGCCGCTCATCAGGCGCCGCACGGCGGCCCCCAGCGAGGTCCCGTCCCCCACGTGCATGGCGCGGGCACGGTTGGACTGCTGGTGCAGGGCCCAGAGGGTCATGGCGACGTGCGTCGCCCGTTCGGCCCGCAGGGCTTCGTACTCGCTCGGGTGGCGACCGTCGGGCTGAGCGGCGTAGAACCCCTCGATCCCCACGATTCCCCAGAGCTCGGGCAACTCGTTCGCCTGACGGCCGATTCCCCTGCGGAGGCGCGCGAGAGCCTGGACGGCCTGGGAACCGTCCCGTGCGTAGCCGTCCTGGAGGATCTTGATGTGCTGGGCCACGGACCGGCGCAGCGGTCCTGGTTCCCCGGCCGTCGCAGTGGCGCGGGCGGGCCTCGGGCGCGGCGTCGGCTCCGGGCTCGGCTCCGGCATTGGCTCCGGGACGTGCGGCGTGGACTGGGTCATACCGCCGGCTCCTTGCTGTGATCGGTCTCATCCCCTGGTGCGGCTGTGCCGGCATGGGTGGCGTGGCGGAAGGGGAGTGCCTTGCGGAGCCTTGCGTGGAAGAACCGTTCGGACTTCGCGTTGTCCAGCCATCCCGTCTCGTCGGCGTCGGCCAAGAGGTCGAATGCGGCGTTGCGCACGATCCGGTACGCCGTCCGCTGCCAGGCAGCACGGGCCGCGGAGGGGTCCCCGGAACCGTCAAGGGTGACGATCCACTGCCGGTAGGGGCCGTCGAGCAGGCCGAAGCCGAGATCACGCGCGGTCTCACTCGGCGCTTCGGTGAGCCGTCCGGCCGTCCTGGCCAGATCGGCCGCGAGATCGCCCAGGGCATTGACGGCCTTCGAGCTGTCCTCGACCGCTCCGATCGCCTCCAGCGCGTGCTTCTGATCGCGCTCGTGCAGCAGCACCACGGACATGGCGAACCCGTCGTCGACGATCTCGTCGACGACCGACTGCTGCGTGCCGTACACGGCACTGATCAGCCGGGGGCGAATGAGCTGGTTCCGAGGGAGCAGGCGCTCGTGGGTGAGTTCGGCGATCCACTTCAGCACTCCGGCCCGGAGGTGCCTCGCGGGCTCGCCCCTCTGCGTGCCCTGCTCTTCCGTGTGGGACGTGAGCAGGGCATCGAGACTGCGCCAGGCCGAACGGGCGGGATCGTGCCCGCGCGGCATGTAGACCAGGGGCCGTCCGAGCTTCTTCTCCTGTGGGATGCTGCGGCGCCACCCACTCATGGGTTCACGCCGGTGGGCGTCGGGGGCCGGCAGGGGATCCCCGTAGCACAGCACCACGCCGTGCACGGCCTGGCCGTCGTGGTGAAGGCGGATGCGGCGGGACTGCCACGTGTACAGGTCGCGGGGGCCCGTCGGCCTGGATGTCAGGTCGCTCTGCACCTGGGGGCCGCACTGCTCGCGGCGCCAGGCGGGCCGGTCGTCCTTGTCGATGGTGAGGCCGTAGGCGTCGCGGGCGACGAGGTTGAGGAGGAGGGTTTCCCGGAGGTCGTCTCCCTCGGCGAACACTCCCCCGAGGTTTCCGGCCCACCCGACGCCCTGAGGGTAGCCCTTGCCGCCCTTGACCCGTGGGTCACCCACGGCGCCGGACTTGATCCCGGACGTGTCGAAGGCGTGGGCGTGGACGAGCCAGCGGGCCGCCTCGGCGAAGGGGAGCCTTTCGACGCCGGGCCGGCGCATCGTGAAGAAGGGGTCGCCGTTGGGGACGTCGGCCACGATGCGGTTGAGGGAAGCCACCTCGTCCTTCTGTGTCCGCAGGTCGGCGACCTGGAAGAACGGTTGGGTGGGATGGAGGAGGTCGAACCGCTCGCGGTGACGATCGAGGTACGGGGCGACTGCGGACAACGGCTGCGCGCGCTCGCTGAGCTCCTGCCACGCGTCGATGTCCTCGGGGCCGCCCACGGCGTCGTGGAGGATCGCCAGCAGGAGGCGCATCAGCGCGAACTCCTGGGTGGGTACGTCGCCCACGAGCCGCCGGATGTCGGCGGCGCGCGCGAAGACCTCCTTCAAGGAGAGCTCCGCAGCTGTTCCGTCACATAACTGGACGGGCAGCCATGGACGGGAGACGAGGTCGAACCCCGGCACGCCCTTCACCAACCTCACGTCGTCGGCGCCGGCCGGAGTGACCTCCAGGCCGTCGGTCTTGGTGTAGCGGAGCCCGAAGCCTGCCAGGCGGGTCCGGCAGTCCTCGTCGAGAACCAGGAACAGCTCCCCGGCCAACGTGTGGCTCTCCTTGGCCTGCCACGCCTCGGGACAGAACTGCTCCAGCTCGCCGATCACGCGGTCGATGAGCCACGGTGTGCAGAAGTGGTACGGGAGCCGCAGCGCGCTCGCGGCGACCGCTCGCGCCGCGCGGGGCGGTGGTACGGCATCGACGGGGAGGCCCAGGCCCCCGAGTCCGTGGTCCAGCCAGGGCAGCGTGGCGTACGTACCGTCGTCCCGGCGCTGAACGACCAGCACTTCGAGGGACTCCTCGCCATCCCTGACCTGGGCGCGGCCCGACCTGCTGTCGTCGGCATCACCGACCCCGGCGTCGATCCACCCGACGAGAGAGCGCCCCGGCTTGCGGACCTCGTCGATCCGGAACGTGTGGGCCCGCCGCCGCTGCACGGCCATGGCCTGCTCGTGCGCGGCGAGCGCGTCGGCCATGGCCTCGGCCCAGCTGTCGGGTACCCGCGGAGTGGACTGTCCGTACGCGCTCTGCACGAGCGGGCTGATGTGGTCGGGCAGGACCACCGAAGAGCCCAGGTGCGGGCGCAGGACGGCCAGGGCGCGCATCAGGGCGTGGCTCCCGTACACGGCAGCGGAACCGGCCACGGGGGTCGGCATCTCCGCCGACCAGTCGACGCCGGTGATCAGGCACCGGGGAACGCGCAGTCCCGCCGGCCGTTGTGACCGGCCTTCGCCACGACGATGGCGGTGCAGCCGCCCCATGCGTTGCAGGACCAGGTCGACGGGGGCGAGGTCGGTGACCAGGAGATCGAAGTCGATGTCGAGCGACTGCTCCGCGACCTGGCTGGCGACGACGATGTGAGGCCCTGAAGGACGCCTGCCGGACGGGCCGAACCCGGCCACGAGACCCTCGTCCTTGCGCGCCCGGTCCAGGTCCACGAAGCGGGAATGCGCCACGGTGACCGCGTCCGGCCCGAACCGCTCCCGCAGGACTTCGGCCGCGGTCAGCACACGGTCGACGGTGTTGCGGATCACCAGCGCGCAGCCGCCGTCGGCCAGTTCGCTCTCCAGGCGGTCCGCGAGGGCTGCGAGCCCGTCGTCCAGCTCCTCCAGCCGGATCTCGACACGCCGGTCGGCCGCTGCGGCAGGACTGGCGGTGATCGTATCCTGGCCCTCGGACACCACGCTGATCAGCGGGTAGCTCTCGGACTCCGCCAGTTCCTTCCGTCCGTCGGCCGCATCGGCGTAGGCCCGGGCCAGCGCCTGACGACGGCCGGCGGGCAGGGTCGCCGACAGCATGACGACGGGCACCTTGTACGCGCCGAGCCAGGACAGGACCCGCTCGAGGTACTCGTTCATGTAGGCGTCATAGGCATGGACCTCGTCGATGACGACGACCTTGCCGGCCAGGGCCAGATGCCTCAGGGCCAGATGCCTGCTCTTGAGCCCTGCGAAGAGCAACTGGTCGATGGTGCCTACGACGAAGGGTGCCAGCATGCCCTTCTTGCGGCCCCGCAGCCATTGGTGCGCAACGAGTTCGGACGCGGCGACGCGTTGGCCGGTGCGTTCGGAGCGGACGGACTCGGCCGCCCCGTCGAGGTCGACGGCGGCGATCGTACGGGCGCCTGCGCGCATGTCCCGGGCGAAGTCGTCGTTGAGGAACGCTTTGGAGTGCGCCAGGGAGACGGTGCGTACCTCGTCCCCGGGAAGGTTGCCGAGCCAGCGGCGCAGGCGTCCGTACATGGCGTTGGCCGTGGCCCGGGTGGGCAGGGCGACGAAGCATCCGCCGGCCCGGGTGCGGGAGGCGAAGATCTCGGCAACGGCGAGTGCGGCCTCCGTCTTCCCCTCCCCCATCGGCGCCTCGATGATCATCAGCCCCGGTGACTCGGTCGCGCGCGCGAGGCGCACGGCCTCGACCTGCAGAGGGCGGGGCTCCGAGAGCGCGAACCGGGCCGCGAAGAGCTCGCCGGCAGTCTCCGTCACGGCGGCGGGGGACCAGGGCGGGGGCAGCTCGATGCCGCGCCAGGCGGATTCGATGCGCTCCGCATCGCTACGTGGTTCGTCCTCGGGGGTGAGCAGGAAGAGGTCCGAATTGCTGGCGATCCAGTCCGCCAGGATCACCAGGGCACCGAGCACGACCTGCACGGTCTGCGGCAATTTGACGGCCCGCCAGTGCGGCAGGCGGTCCTCGACGCCGTACGCCGCACCGCATGCGTCGAGCAACTCCGTCTGGACGCCGTGCCAGAGCCGTTCGCTGGGTCCGGGCGTCCGGAGCAGCTCGGTGTGCTGGTGCAGGTAGGGGAAGGCTTCGTGCCCGGGGGGCACACCGTGGTGACCGCCGACGGCGCCCGCGAAGGCCATGGCCGCGCGCGGGGACCAGCCGTGCCGCTCCTCCAGCCACTCCTCCAGGATGACCTGGCCGGCCAGACCGTGCGGGGCGCGCTTGCGCTCGTCCCCGAACTGCTGTGCCGTCGGCATGTCCAGCCCCGCCTCGCGCATGCTGTTGGCGAGGAGGTCGACCTGGCACGCGAAGGCGGGCGTGGCCTTGCCGATGTCGTGGACCGCAGCCAGCCACACGGCGAGCGACCTGGCGTCCTCCTCCCCTCCGGGAAGGCTCTGCGCGACGAGCGCGCGCACGTTGTGCGGAACCCACTCGTCCCAGAGCCGCTCCGCCATCGCGGCGGAGTCGGCCATGTGCCTCCACAACTGGAGCCATTTCGCAGCTGGTCGATCGTGCTTGGCCCACACGGTTCGGGCTGCCGGCGTCAGCCCCGCACTCCAGTGCGGCGCGGCGTGGTGCATCCGGATTCCCCCAGGACTGCGATGACCGGCGATAGGCGTACGGCTGTTCCCGCCGAGCGAGCGGGCTCCCTGTCGCTCACCCGCGAGCAACAGGGAGCCCGCCCATGGTCAACGACTCAGCCGAGCCTCGAACCCTGTTCCGCCACATTCACCCGTGTGGGTGACGAGGCGGCGACGGCCTTGATCGGGCAGGGGCGTCCGGACTTTGTCCGCGAGGGCTTTGGCCTCCCGGAGGGGCTGCTGTCGGCTGTGCACGGTCGCCCCGCGGCCCGGGGGCGGTGGCGGGGTGCCGCGGGGTGCCCGTGGGTTCCGGCGCCGGTCGGTGGCGGCGGGGCCCGGTGCGGTTACGCCTCCGCTTCGGCCAGGGGCTGGTCCGGTTCGGTGGCCAGGACCAGTTGGGTGATGTCGAAGCCGTCCGGGGTGCGGACCTCGATGCGGTACAGGCCCGGGGACGGTGCCGATGCCGTTGCCACCGCTGCGCCGTCCTCCCAGGTCAGGGTGAGCTGTGCCACGGGACGGCCGGGGTCGGCGAGGTCGGTGAGGTGGCAGGTCAGGCCCGGGAGGGAGTCGACGTCGCTGAGGTGGATCTTCCACGGCCGGCCCGCCTCGACGAGGTCGGGTGCGTTCAGGCCGCAGCCCGCCTCGCCCTGGGGCGGCCCGGGGTGGATGTCGTCGCGCAGGATCTCGGTGATGGCGTCGAGGGCGGTCGGCGCCTTGGCGACGTCGCCGTGCTGGAGGGGCAGGTGGGTGACGGCGTCGGTGAGGATGGCCGACTCCTTGTACACGGTGCCGTCGCCGTGGACCCGGAAGTACCGGATGCGGTCGTTCCGGTCGCGGATGAAGGTGCCGTCGGAGTTCTGGCGGGCTCCGTCGTAGTGGGCCTGCAGCTCGCCGCCGGTGATGGTGAGGTTCTGCCAGGTGGGCTGGTTGACGCCGACTACGGAGCGGTGGCCGGGCAGGCCGATGTCCTTCTGGCGGTGGTGGAAGCGGGCCGCGTCGCGCGCCAGCTCCGCGTTGCCGCCGATGGCCGTGACGTCGCCGGGGGTGAGGTGGCGTACGTCGTCCCCCGCGCGCAGGCTGCGGTACTGCGGCAGCAGGTCGTGGAGGCCGGGCATGGTGGCGCAGAGGGCGCGGAGTTTGCGGTGCGGCAGCGGTACGGGGGCGCCGCGGCCGGTGGCGAGGATGACCGCCGCCTTGACCGAGCCCTGGAAGGGAGTGCCGAGGGTGATGACGCCCCGGGTGTCGGTGTGCAGGTCGCCGTCGTGGGCGGGGTCGAGTGCCGCGCGGGTGACGAGGCCGCCCATCGAGTGGGCGACGAAGACGAGCCGGCCCTCGCGCTGGTCGGTGCGGTGGCGTCGGGCCAGGGTGTGGGCGGGGTGCAGGCGCCAGTCGGTCAGGTGGCGGCGCGCGGCGTCGGCCAGGAGGCGCCCGTTAGTGGCGACGGGCAGGCGCCAGTCGTAGGCGAACTCCAGGATCGCGGCGGGGTGGGCGACGCTGGAGCGGACGGTTTCGACCAGGTCGGCGTACGGCTCGCTGCCCGCGAGGTACGGGGTCCACGCGGAGTGCTTCAGGAGACCGGTGGCCTCGATGCGGCCGGTCTTGCCCGCCAGTTCGTCCTCGGTCATGGCCAGGGATTTCAGGCCCGAGGGCGTGGTCCAGGCCTTCAGCAGCCAGGAGATGCCGCCGATACCCCAGAGGTCCTTGCCGGTGGTCGTGTCGCGCAGGGTGCTGCCCATGATGCCGGGTACGACGACGACTGCGTCCTGGGTGACGTGGTCGGGTAACTCCCCGGCTTCCTGCGGGTGCTGTGCGGTGGTGGCGGTCGCGGTGGTGGTCGCGGTGGTGGTCGTGGTGGTGGCGGTGGTGCGGTGCGGGTGGTCGTTCATGGCAGTGAAGAATAGGGACCGTGGACGGGGAGCGGGGCGAGATCGGCTTAGCCGGTCCGGCAGGGGCGACGCCGGCGGCAGGGGCGCGGGCCGTCGCCGGGAAGGTGCCGGCGCCGGCGGTCCGCGCCGCCGTGGAGGCGGAGCCGCGTACGGGCACCCTGTTCGTCCTGCCGATGGAGGACGGGACGGAGGCACTGCGCCAGGCCTTCGGGGCGCAGCTGGAGGCGGTGGCCCTCTGGTGGGAGAAGCCCCCTCCGGACGGGCCCGGTTTCGTGAAGGTGGCGCCCTCGCAGCCGGTGACGAGCCGTCATGACGTGGAGTGCTTCCTGACGACGTCGGGGATCCGGGAGGCGGAGCCGGACGTTCCGGTGGTGCTGTACGTGACGGGCCACGGGGTCGCCTCTTCCGCGGCCAAGCACTTCGCGGTCCTGCGGGACACCGACCCCGGCCGGCTGCTGGCGACGGGGCTGCGGACGACGGAGATCGTGATCGCCGCGCTCGACTCGCACGCGCGGGACGTCCTGGTGGTCGTGAACATGTGCGAATCCGCCGACCTGGCGGGCGAGCTGCTGGACCTCTCCCGGGACCTGGACACCGCGCGCACCACGTACGGCACGCTCAACGTGCTGGTCACGGCAGCGTCCAAGACGCGGGTGATGGGCCGGGAGTTCGCGCTCGTGCTGCGTGCGGCCCACGAGTGGCTGCGTACGGCCGGAGGGATCACGCGCCCGTACCTGACGATGTCGGAGTTCAGCCGGGCCCTGTACCAGGCGGGGCAGACGATCGGCGCGGAGCTCGGCCGGAGCCTGTCCGTCGACTGCCGTGTGGTCATGGGCAAGCTCCACGTCCCGACCCCGGCCCTGCCGAACCCGGGGTACCGGCCCGAGCGGGCCGCGGTGGAGGAGAGCCGGCAGGAGGTGGCGGCGACCCCGGAGGACCTGGGCTACTGGGTGGAGAAGGCCAGCGGGCGCACCGGAGCCGACGACCCGGGCTGGTACTTCTCGGGCCGCAGGCGGCTGAACGCCTCGGTGGTCTCCTTCCTGACGGGCCCGCCGGGAATCCTGTTGGTCACCGGCATCACCGCGAGCGGGAAGTCGGCGATCCTGGGCCGCGCGGTGACCTTGAGCGACGCGAAGTTCCGCGGGTCCGCCCTGTTCGC
This sequence comes from Streptomyces sp. NPDC004667, assembly GCF_040609475.1. Taxonomy (NCBI): domain Bacteria; kingdom Bacillati; phylum Actinomycetota; class Actinomycetes; order Kitasatosporales; family Streptomycetaceae; genus Streptomyces; species Streptomyces sp. NPDC004667. The sequence goes on from NZ_JBEXKC010000012.1 coordinate 133,150, forward strand.
GGCCGCCGTCGGCCACTGTCCACCGGAGACCGTTCCGGGCGAGGGCGCGGTGACCATCGCGGTCACCGCGCGCGGCCGGGAGGCACTGGGGCTGCTGCGGGCCATCGCGAAGAAGCTGGGGGTCGGCCCGGACCCCTCGGGCAGGGACCAGCTGAGCCGCTGGCAGTTGGGGCTGCGGGGGTTCCTGGCTTCGCCCGGTCCCGTGGTCACGATCGTCGTCGACTCCCTGGACGAGGCGACCGACCCGGCGGCGGCGCTGCACCAGGTCCTGGTACCGCTGGCCGGCCATCTGTCGGTAGGCGGCGGCGTTCCTGCGGCTGTGGCTGTGCCTGTGCCATTGCCTGTGCCCGCGCCCGCGCCCGCGGTGCCGGATGGGGGCCGGGCCTGTTCCGGCGGCCTTCCGCCGCCCGTGGTGCGCGGGGTCCGGCTGGTCGTGGCCGTCCGCAGCAGCGACCCGGGCGGCGGTGGCGAGGGGGGCAGCGAGGGTGGCGGCGGCGCCGCGGCGAGCGGCCCGGACCTCCTGGACCGGCTGCGGGACGCGTTCCGCGGGGCGGCCGTGCTGCGTACCGACGACGCGGACATGGGCAAGGACGTCGAGGGGTATGTACGGGCCCTGTTGGACGGGGAGGCGCCTTGGGCGGGGCACGACCTGACGGAGGTGTCGCGGACGGTGGCCGGGGCGGCGGGGCGGTCCTTCCTCGACGCCCGAGTGGCGGCGGGGCAGCTGCGCACGGCGGGGCCGCGGCTGCTGGCCGACCCGGGCTGGCTCGCCCGGCTGGGCGAGGGCACGGCCGGGCTCCTGGAGGCCGATCTGGCGAGGTCGGCGGAGGACGGCCTCGCGGCCGACGAGGCGCTGGCCCTGCTGCGGGCGTCGGCGTTCGCGCTGGGGCGGGGGATCGCGTGGGGGGAGGTGTGGCCCGCTGTGGCGTCCGCGGTGCTCGGGAGGGCCGTCGAGGACGCCGACGACAAGATCGGGATTCTGCTGGAAGGGCGCCTGGCGGGGTATCTCACCCGTGATGTGGAAGAGGATCAGCGGGTGTACCGGCCGGCGCACGAGCGGCTGGCCGCCGTGCTGCGCGCCCTGCCCGTGGGCGGGGCGGCGCCTGGTGGGGGGATGGGAATGACGGATGGTCAGGATGAGCCTGCCGATAAGGCCGATAAGGCCGATGGGGCCGTGGTTGGTGGGTTCGGTGGGGGCGGTGGGGCCGGTGGGGGCGACGAGGTTACGGGGACCGGTGCCACGGACACCAGCCGCGCGGCGGGGGACACGTATGGGGGCGGCCCGTACGAGGACGCGTACAGGAGCGCGTACGGGGCCTCGTACGCCGACGACGCCGCCGACGCCGATGTTCACGCCCGGATCACGCGGGCGCTCGCCGAGCTGGCCGCGCCCCAGACCCGCGCCACCGAACACACCGCAGCCGCAGCCGCCGCTGCCGGCGCGGAAGGCGTCGTCGGCCCCCCGGACACCGCCCCGCATCCCTACGTACGCCGGTACCTCGCGCGTCACGCCCGCCTGGGCGGGGTCCTGGACGACGCGCACGTGCCGGCCGAGGTCCTCCCGTGGCTGACCGGCAGCCCCGTGCGCGGTCTGCTGGGCCCCGGCCGGGGGCGGGAGGGCCGGCTCTGGCTGGAGGCGTGGGCCGCGGTGGAGCCCTACCTGCACCGCGCCGACCACCCCTCACGCCTGGCCAGCCTGCATCTGGCCCACACGGCGCTGCGCTTCCCCGGAACGGCACGCCCGCGCACGCCCGAGGACACGGGCACGGGCACGGCCGCCCCGCCCCCCGGGCCGCTGGCCGTGCTGTGGTCCCGTTGGACGCCGCCCGTCAACGTCCTGGCCACCCTCGGAACCACGGTGCGCTCCCTGACGGCGGTGACGGCCCCCGACGGGCGCGCCGTTCTCGCCGTGGGCGACGACGACGGCGGAATCGAACTGATCGACGCGGTCGAGGGGACGGCCCTCCGCGAACGGATCCGCGGGCACGAGGGCGCCGTACACCACCTGCTCCTCGCGCAGCGCCCCGCCCAGTCCCCGCTGCTCGTGTCCGGGAGTACGGACGGAACCGTACGCCTGTGGGACCCGGCCGGCGGCGGGCTCGTCGATCAGGTGCACCGGCCCGGCGGGATCTGGATCGCCGACGTGTGCGCGTACCGCGACGGCGGGCACGAGCTCGCGGTGGTCAGCGTCAACGGGGACGGGGAGGTGGTCTGGTGGAACGAGCGGATGGGGCCGCAGGAGCTGCTGACCCTTCCGGGGGACACGCCGCGTACGAGTGCCACCGCGCTGGCGCCGCTGGAGGATCCGCCCGGCCGGCCGCTGCTGGCCATCGCCGACGGGGCGTCCCTGACGTTCCGGGACACCGGGGCCGGGGTGGAGGTGGCGGCGTTCGACCTCCCGGGGGCGGTAAGGGTACTGGCTCCCACCACGCGGCCCGGGACGGTCGCGGCCGGCCACGCGGACGGGAGCGTCGGCGTCTGGGGCACCGACGGACTGCGCGCGACCCTCACCGGCGCCGACGGGCCGGTGAGCTGCCTGGCCGGCCTCGTCCTCGGCGAGCGCCACCTGCTCGCGGCCGGAACGGGCCGGGGCATCGCCGTCTGGGACGTCTCCGCGTGGGACACCGCCGGCCTGGCGGCTCCGGGGCTGCTGAGCGGGCACGCCTCCGCTGTGACGGCGCTCAGCCCCGTCGCCTCCCCGGAATCCGGAATTCTTGCCTCCGCCTCCAGTGACGGCACGCTGAGGCTGTGGAACCCAGAGGTCCTGGAGCGCGCGCTGGCCGGCGCGGGTACGCCTGCCGAACCCGTGCCGACGAGCGGGGCACTGCTGTCGGCGGAGCCGGGGGACCCGCGCGGCCGTTCCTGGTTCGCACTCGGCGGCGAAGGCGCCCCGTACGTCGACGTACGTGACATCGGCACGGGGGACGCGGTCGCCCGGATCGACACCGGCCGGCCGCCGTCCGCCCTGGTCTGGGCCCACCGCCGGGAGGGCGGCCGCGTCCTGGTGTCGGCCTCCGGGCCGGCTTCCGGGTCGGCCTCCGGGTCGGCCTCCGGGTCGGCCTCCGGGTCGTCCGGAGGCGAGGGCTACGGCATCCGGTTGTGGGACGCGGGCACCCGCCGCTTCCTGCCCGACGTCCTCGAAGGGCACTTCCTGCCCGTCCGCGCCCTCGCCGCCTGCACCACCGCCGACGGCCGCCACCTGCTCCTGAGCGGCGGCGACGACGAAACGGTCCGGCTGTGGGACCTGGACGATCCGGGCCCGCCGCTGCGCACGTGGACCGGTCACGGCCTGCGGATCCGGGCGGTGGCTGCCGCTTCGTGCGGGCGGGGCGGGGACTGGTTCGCCTCCGCGAGCTCCGACGGCACCGTACGGCTGTGGGACGCGGAACTCGGCCCGCTGGGCGGGCCCCTGCGCTGTGACCAGGGCGTCCTGCACGCCGTCGCCCTCGACCCCTGCCCGCTCGGCGGCCTTCCGCCGTATCTGGCCAGCGCCGGGGACACCGGCACGGTACGGCTCTGGGACCTGGCGGAGCGCCGCCCGCTGGGCGAACCGCTGACCGGCCACACGTCGGCGGCCGTACACGCCCTGGCCCTGTGGAACGCGGAGGGCCACGGCAGCTTCGCCGCCGCGGGCGCGGCCGACGGAACCATCCGCGTCTGGGACGCCGCCACCGGGCAGTGCCGTCTGCTGCTCGCCACCGGCAGCCCGGTCCGCGGCATCGCCGCCCATCCGGCGGCGGCGGGCGGCGGGCGCGTCGTGCTCTCCTTCACCGGGGACGGGGGCGCCGCCGCCGTGGAGATCGACCTCGCCCGGTGCCGGACGGACGGAAGCTGATCACGCCGTGCGCGGGCCCCGTGCGCAGGCCCGTACGCAGACCCGCGCTCAGACCCGTACGCAGGCCCGTACTCAGACGCGTGTGCAGGCTTGTGCGCAGGACCGTGTGCGCCCCCGTGTTCCTTCGTGCGCCCCCCGTTGACCCGGGTAACCCGGTCGCTTCGATCGCACCCGAGCATGAAAATGATCGTTCGGCATGTGTCACCGATCAGTACGCCGCACCGAAGGCGCCCCACACCTCGCGCTGACCGAAGACCACTGACCGAAGACCCTGACCGGTGACCGATGGCCACGCCGCTCATGTGCCCCTCATGAGCTCCCCTCACGAGCCCCACCCTCACGAGCACCACACCGTCACAAGACCGGCTCCCCCGGCGGGCGGACCGCCCCGCCGGCCCGCCCGCCGCACGAGCCCACGAGCATCACCGGCCCGTGCCCCGCATCCCGCGGAGGCGGCCGGAGCAAGGAGTACGGCCCCATGAGCCGGGACACCGACACGGACACCGCACAGCCGGACGTCAGCCTCATCCCCGCACCGGAACGCGGCATCTGGCGGCTGGGGAAGTCCAAGAATCCGGTCACGTACGAGAAGATCAGCCAGGAGGACTCCGACCGGACGGGCGGCAACCGCTGGAGCCTGGTCAGCTACGGCACCCTCTACTGCGCCTCCGAACACGACGGCTGCTTCGCCGAGGCCTTAGCCCCCTTCCGCGTGAGCCCCGCCATGCGGGAGGTCATCGCGGACGACTGGCAGGAGCCGTACTACATGGGCCCCGGCAAGATGCCCCGCGACTGGACCACGCGCCACACCCTGGTCCGTCTGCAGCCGCCCAAGGAGGCCCGCTTCCTCGACGTGGACGACGAACGGACCCTCAAGACGCTCTCCCACGAGCTGGAGGACAAACTGGCGGAGCAGGGCGTCGACCTGCTCACCACGGAACACATCCAGGGCTTCAACCGCCGGATCACCCGGCTGATCTCGGCCTGGGCCATCACCCAGCGCACCGGCCCCTCGGAGCAGGAACGCCTCGTCCACGGCATCGCCTACCGCTCCCGCTTCGGCATGCGCCAGTGCTGGGCCGTCTTCAGCGACGTGGCACTGAAGCAGGAGGAGTCCAGTCTGGTCTTCCCCGAGGCGGAGGCACTGCGGCGGGTGGCCGACGAGTACGGCCTCACCATGCTGTGACCGGCCCCGCCCGAACCGCCACGACTCAGCCCCCTCCACCTCCCCCCTCCACCTCCCCCCTACTTCCCCACCCGAAAACCCACCCGGAAACCCGCCGGAAAACCACCACATCTCTGTCGTCCAAAAGGAGGAAAACGACTCACTCCCCACACCCACTCACCCTCCTCCCCCTCCCCCAATCGATAACATCAATGCAGGTCAGAAGCTAAGTCCGGCCTGAAACACAGCAGTTGAGGCTCCGTCGAGAACCCGCTGGATTCTGCCTAAGAGGTGGAGTTGACGGGTGATAATGGGTAACCTGACAAGTACATCGACCGACTTGGAACGTGTGGGGGATCTCATGAGCACCACCGGCAACATCGTCCGTACGTGCTTAGGTTCGGGTTTCGCGCTGCACATCGCGGCACCACCCAGCACCACAGGCGCCGCCGCACTCCCAGCACTCTCCAGTCATCCATGCGCCGGATCCCCGCGGACCGGAATACATCGATGCTGAACCCCGCCGCCCGCCGCTAGCCGGCCCGGCCCACCCCACCCGTCACTGGTCACGCTTCCCGGCGGGTCGGAAGCACCTCACGAAGCGTTCACAGCTCGCCGAGACCGAGCGTCCCCTCCGTCTGCCATCGCAGCAGCACGCGACAGCCAGGTCCTGCGCGCACCCGACACCCGTCGCCTGAACACGCGACCCGCCACCGCGCGGGCGCGCAGTCAGGGCAACGAGGGAGACCTGACCATGCCTTCACACACCACCACGCCCGCCCCCGCCGCCACCTCCGCCGCCAAGAGCGCCGTGAGTGCCGAACGGGCCCACATCGCCACCGTGCGCATGCACATCAGCGAGATCGCCCGGTTCCTCCAGGACAACCTGGGGCAGCGGCTGACCGCGCGCATCGCCAACATCAGCGACCCCAAGCAGGTCGGCAAGTGGGCATCGGGCGACACCACCCCCCGGCACGAATCCGAGGAACGCCTGCGCGCCGCCCTCCAGGTCTTCCAACTCATCCAGGACGCCGAGAGCCTCTACACGGCGCGCGCCTGGATGATCGGCATGAACCCGCAGCTGGAGGACGAAGCACCGGCCCAGTGCATCGCCGACGGCCGCATGCGCGACGTCATGGTGGCGGCCCGCGCCTACGTGGACGGCGGCTGACCCCACGCCCCACGCGTGTGCTGGCGTGGCTCGGCACCGGGGCTTGGGTCCGTAGGGGGTGCCGTGTCGGCACGAAGGCCTCCCGTCAGCGCCGCAGCACCACCGGCAGGGCGTGACATGACCGGTGCACCGGGCGATCGGCGGGTACGTACCACCCGGCCCGAACCACCCTTCGAGGTGGCGCCCTCCCTTGACAACGCACCTGGCGGCCGGGCGGACTTCCTGGCATGTGTGCTGAATGGGCGTACCCGGTACTGCGCACGCGGGATCGGGCAGAGGCTCTCCGCGTGGGACGGGAACTGCTGGCACTGGCCGACGCGAGCGACGCCACGGTGGAGGCGAGTGCGCGGGCGACGCGACGGGACGAGTGGCAGCGGCTGTTGACCGCGTTGCGAGGGGCCTTCACGACACGGGGCAACTACCAGCCCCACTCCGGGAGACCGGCTGACCCGTGCGGCCATCCGCGGGGGTGCCGGCCCTGGATGCTGGGAGAGTCGGTACGTCCGGACATCGTCGCGGCCGGGGCGCTGGACATCTCGGGGTCATCCCCGCGGGTGCGGGGAGCAGTGCGAGAGGGGCGGGAACGTCCACGTGCGGGTGGGGTCATCCCCGCGGGTGCGGGGAGCAGAGGGGAATGTGCCGACCAGGGTGACCGTGGGTGGGGTCATCCCCGCGGGTGCGGGGAGCAGTCCATGGTGCGGCGGGCGACCACGCGGGGGTGGGGGTCATCCCCGCGGGTGCGGGGAGCAGGGTTTCTGAGCTGGCACTTTACTCGGGCCTCGGGCTGTTTCTGAGCAGTTTCGCCGGATCCGGCAAATGCGCTGAACCTGCCGTTTCCGGATAGAGGACTTCGCTCGGGCTGGATTCCGCGGGATCGAGAGGGGGGATCAGCGGTGGTCTCCGGGGTGCGCGACCGTGCGGCCCGAGGTGGTCACGGGTTCGGCGCTCGCGTCGCCGGTGTTCAAGGGTGAGGCCCCTTCCCCCGGCCCACGGCAGCTGCTGCCGCCACGGAGACCTGGTGGTATCGGTGGGGTGCTTGCTCCGCGGTGTCCGGGCCGGGACGAGGCGGGGATCCGGCGTCGGCTTCGGCTTCGGCTTCGGGATCAGGCGCAGAGGGGGGTGCCGTCCGGGCCCGTGGTGCGGCTCAGGGCAGGATCGTGACGCCGATCTGCATGTGGATGTGGTTCTGGTGGGCGTTGACCAGCGTCGCGGGGCCGGTGTAGTCCGGGTAGATCACGAAGCCGGAGCCGCCGATCTCGGGCATGGGCCACTTGTTGGCCGGGCCGATGGCGGTGGCCTCGCACTCGAACGTGGCGCAGCGGAACGCGGTCGAGAACAGCCCGTACGCGAGGGGGTCCGTCGCGGGATCGATGCGGAACTTTCCGGGGGTGCGCGGCAGGTCGCCCCAGTCCCGTTGCACCAGACGGGTGAAGGTGACCCCGTCCAGCTCCCCCACGATGCCCGAGAGGTCGAGCGCGCGGCCCTGGTTGTGGCAGTCCTTCGGGTTGGGCCCGCCGTGCCCGATGCCCAGGTGGAGGAGTTCGGTGACGTCCGGAGACGAGGAGTTGATCCAGCGGGTGAGGCGGTACAGCGCGATCAGCATGCACTGGTCGAGGTTGTCGATGACCGTGGACGTCGGGGCGATCTGGTTCGTGTAGCGGATGCCGCCGAACGACGGCGGGCTCACCACGACGCGCTGCGTGGGCGTCGGCGACACGATGCCGGTCGGGCCGTCCACGAACACCGGGCTCTTCAGGGTGAGTTGACCCCGCCGGATCAGGTCGGCCATCAGCCGGTTCGCCTGGGTGAGGGTGAGCAGGCGGGCCGGGGCCACCGCCCCGGAGGGGGTGGGAGCGAGCCGGAAGGCGGCGTCGAGGGGGCCGCTCGCGTCCACCTGGTCGGCGTCCAGGTCGAAGCGCTGGTACTGCCCGCCCCGGAAGAAGTACGCGTACCGCCCGCCCGGGTACGCCACGGCGTCGAGGTTCGCGGGGAAGACCCCGGTCCAGCGGTCCGCGATCCGGACGGGGAAACCGGGGTCGACCCGGTCCGCGGTGATGTCGTACCGCACGTACGAGTCGCCCTTGAAGAGGTACAGCTTGCCGTTCCCCCAGTTCACGGCCGCGTCGATGCCGGTACGCCAGTCGGGGCCGCCGCCCCCGCCGGTGGGGAGTCCGGGCCACTGCGGGCCGATCGCGAGCGGGTAGCCGGGGTCGACCCGGTCGGAGGGGTCGTCGTACCGCCGGTAGTCGCCGCCGGTGAAGGCGAACGCCTTGCCCGCCCCCCACCAGACGAAGGCGTCGGGCGAGCCGGGGAGCCCCTCCCACCGGTCGATGCCGAGGCCGGAGTCCTCCCGGAGACCGGCGACGCAGTCGTACCGGTCGTACGTGTCGTCGTCGTAGAAGAGGTACGTCTTGTCGTTCGACCAGGAGATCGCAGTCCGCAGGTTCGCCATGGTCTCGGCTCCTTCCACGCGGGGGCGGGCCGCCGGCAGGGCGGCGGCCCGTCCACCTTCCTTCCTGGATTCCCGTGTTTCCCCTGCCTTCCCTCACACGGTCAGACGGGTCCGGTCCACCGGCAGCCGACGGTGGGCACGCAGTGCCAGCCGCGCCCGTAGTCGTGCAGCAGGGCCCGCGGGTCCCCGGGGAGGGATCCGTACTCGCCGAGCGGCTGCATGTCGACCTTGGTGGTGGGGTCCTCAGGGTCGGTGAAGACGACGCGGTACGGCAGGTAGTGGACCCTGCGGTTCACGGCCGGTGCCTGGATCGGCAGGTCGAGTCGCATGATGCCTCCTCAGGTGTCCGATGGCGTCGTCGGCCGGTCATCGGAGCCGGCTCAGAACGGCCACAGGTCGTCCAGACCCTGACCGATCTTGCTGAGCAGGCCGTTGGCCTCGGCGCCGGAGGTGGCGGCGTACCCCTCGGGGCGACGGCCGCGGCGGACGGGCGGAGACTGCTGGGGAAGCTGCAGCCGCAGCTGTCCGGCAGGGGACCAGCGCGTGGCGCCGGTGTCCTCTTGGGTGGTTTCGTCGAACATCACGTTGTCCTTTCCTCGTGTTCTCTCTGTTCCTCTGTTTCCTCTGTTTCCTCTGTTTCCTCTGTTTCCTCGGGAGGGGCCGGTGTCCTCAGGGGGTGATCCCGACAGGGGTCAGACCCTGATACCGTGCCGGCCCGCGTAGCACATCTGCCGGGCCATGCCGGTGAGGTTGGCGCAGCCCGACGCGGCGGCCGCGACGCCCTGTCGGCGGGCGTCCGCCTCTGCCGTGGCGTCGTCGCGGCGGACGGCCCGGACTTGGGGAGGGAGTCCTCCCGGTCTGTTGTGTCTGGTGTCCATGGCTGTTCTCCTCCCTGTTCCTCGTGGTCAGCTGTTGAGGAACGTGTGGACCGGAGCGAGGCTGACCGGCAGCTCGTCGCTCACGTCGATGGTGAAGAGGTACGAGAGCCGGGCTCTGCGGTCGTCTTCCGGGTCGAAGAGGGTCACGACGACGTCCTGGCAGTCCGAGCCGACGCGGCAGTACGGGCTCTTGGTGACGGTGATCGTGTCGAGCGAGTACAGGCCGCCCTTCGATCCGGGTATCTGGCCCGCGGACAGGATTCCCTGGACAATCTGGCCCCCGATCAGGAACGCGTTGGTCCCCGCGTAGTTCAGCGCCCGGTCGGCCGAGGTCTGGCCGAGGTTGCGGAACTGGTAGTAGATCTTGTCGAGGAAGGAGCGGATCGTCAGACGGATCTCGTTCTCGTGGGTGGCGGAGACGTGTTTGATCTTCGCGTCCCGCATGACGCTGTCGAAGACGGAGTCGACGAGCGCGCTCTCGTTCCAGGTGTAGAGGCCCCGGCTCTTCACCTCGACCACGGGCACGAGCTGGCCGTTGAAGAGTCGCTTCGTGCGGTGGGTGAGGATCCCGGGCACCGACACGCGCGAGACGTAGCCGGCCCGCTCCTCTTCCTTCTCCGGGTCGAGCGCCTGGCCCACGATGGCGTCCCGGAACACCCGGTACACGGTGGACACGGGCGGACTGGCGAGTTGGTGGATCAGGTCCGAGAGCGTCGAGGCCTCGTTCCTCTCCAGGTGCGTGGCGGCCTGCCGGGCCCGCTGGGCGTCCTCCGGGGAGACGATGGGTTCGCTCCAGTCCATGCCCACCGGCGCCTCGGCCTCCAGGGCGTACACGGGTGCGCCGTCGAGGGTCAGCGTCCAGGTGACCTTGTCGGAGGCCCAGGGGGCGGAGGCCAGGTAGGACCGTAGCTGCCTGGGGCTGTACGGGTCCGGCTGCTGCTCGACATCCTCGCCGTCGATCGTCACGGTGACGTACGGCATCTGCTGGCGGAAGCTGTCCCGGCGGGCCTCGGTCTCGTAGTCGAAGCCGATGGTGCCGATGGCGTAGACGAGGGGGCGGGCGGCACCGGGTCCGGCGCCCCCGCAGGCACAGTCGGTGTCGCCGCCGCAGGCGTTCGACGGCGACAACGTCGGCAAATGGCTCCAGCAGCAGAAGCAGCCGGCCACC